>NZ_JBITEP010000033.1:0-64229 GCF_044455315.1 Micromonospora sp. NPDC051300
TCACCGCCCACGCTTCGTCGGTCAGTTCGCCTCGACGTACCACCGGCACATCGTCAACGACCCACCGCTACAAGATCGGCAGGACACGCCCTAGGCCATCGGCAGCCGGTAGTCCCGGGCCCCACCGCCGGCGGTGACCACCCGCACCTCGCCGGTGCGCAGCCCGTACGTCACCGACCAGCGGGTGTGCGGCTGCCGCACCGCGTCGAGCAGCCGCAGCGCGCCGGCCGCGTCGACCCTCCCGCCGGTGCGGTCCAACTCCTTCGCCAGCACCCCGTACCGGTGGTCCTGGCGCAGGTCCCGCTCGGGCACCCCGACCGCAGGCACGTTCGTCAGCGCCTGCCACGGACCCTTCCGGCGGTCCACCTTCAGCGTCCCGTCCACGAACTCGACCACCGCGGAGGCGCCGGTGGCGTCCGCGAGCAGGTAGTGCAGCGGCGGGCCGCCGTCGAAGTCCAGGTTGTACCGGCCGAACACGGCGAGGGCCTCGTCCACCGTGGCCGCCGAGTCGAGCACCAGGCGCAGAATGCGCACCGAGCCGACGGTCGGCCGGCCGGGCACCGGCTCGGCCCGCGCGCCGTCGTCGGCGGCCAGCCCCACCGCGAGGCCCCGCTCATTCATCCCGTCGAACGGCAGCAGCGGCGCGTCGAGCAACCGCCGGTCACCTGTCGGGTCGGCGGCGACCCCCAGGTAGGAGATGTCGACCAGGGAGATCGAGGCGTGCCCGTCCGGCGGGTCGGTGCGCAGCACCAGCGCGGGGTTGCGGTCCCAGTCGAAGTTGCGGGCGAACAGCGGACGGTCGCGGTCGGCCACGGCGGCGAAGAGCGAGCAGCCGAACGGGCTCGGCGGGGTGCTGCCGGCCACGCCTGCGGTCGGGTCGTAGTCGCCGACGTAGGTCATCTCGTACAGCGGCAGGTCGTCGACCTTGCGCAGGCTGGCCAGCGTCTGGTCGACCTGGCCGGGGTCCTGCCGGGAGGCGGTCGGCGTGCCGGCGGCGGCCGGGCCGGCCGGCGCGCGGCCCTCTCCGCAGGCCGTGCCGAGCAGGAGCAGTGCCAACCCGGTGGCGACGAGGGTCCTCCGCATACCGGCGACGCTAGAAGAGACGGCGCGCGCTGTCCATCGAGGAATCGGCTCGACCCCGGTCACACGCCCATCTCGGCCTCGTACGCCCGGCGGAACCGACGGCGGGCGGCCGGCGCCAGGCAGAGATGCCGGGCCGACCCCTCGTCGACGACGTTGATCTCGCCGGCGTCCTGGCGGGCCAGCACCAGCCCGGCGAGGGCGGCGCGCGCGCCGAACCGGTCGTACCAGTCCAGCTCCACGTCGACCGCCCAGCCGAGGCTGTGGGCGCTCGGCAGCGTGGCGGCGTGGCCCAGCCGGCGCAGCCGGTGCTGGTGCTCGGCGCTGCGGACCAGGCTGGTCACCCAGAGCGGCGGGGTGCCGGGACGGGTGACGGCGGCGAACTCCCGGGCCAGGTCGTTGAGGAAGGCGATCATCTCGCGGCGGGCCCGGGGGATCAGCAGGCCCGTGGTGTCCGGGGCGGCGCCCGGGCGCACCCGTCGCCGGACCGCCCGCAGGCCGCGCCCGAGCGCCGTGCCGGGCCGCTCCCGGTAGCGGAACTCCAGCAGCCCCCGGCGCCGCAACCACTCCAGGTCGACCAGGTCGACGCTGGTGCGCGCCTGGTCGTCGGTGAGCAGGGCCGGGCTGTCGCCCCACCACAGCACGTCGACCCGGGAGAGCAGGAAGGACCGGACCAGGTCGGTCAGGTCCGGCGCCGGGGGGCGGGAGTCGGGCCGGTGGCGGGCCAGCTCCAGCAGCAGCGTCTCCCGGGCGCCGACCAGGCCCTGCGGGGTCGCCTCGAGGACCGCGGCGACGGCCGGCTCGCGCAACCGCTGGTCGAGCAGCACCTGACGGGCGGCGGTCGACGGCGCGTCCGCCACCGCGCCCACCTCGACCAGCAGCTCCGCCACGGCGGCCCGGTAGGCGGCCAGGTCGGGCCGGGCGCCGCTGGCCGGGCGGTGCCCGGACGGCAGCCGGCGTCCGGGAGTGCCGGAGACGACGGCGGGACCGGGCTGGCGACCGGGGCTACGGTTGGGCATGGTCTCCGCCCCCTCTCGGCAGGACGCGACGTGGTCGAACCTGCACACACGGTAATCGGGCGAGAAGGGCCAACGAGAACAATCCCCCCGAAGCCGCCCGATCAGGTAGCCGACCCGCCCGCCAACGCCTGCACCTCGGCGTAACCGGGCGCCGGCGGGAGCCCGGCGTCCCGTCCGGCGGCGACCGCGTCGACCAGGCGCAGCGCCGCGCCCAGCGCCGCCCGGAACGGCAGCGAACCGGTGCTCACCCGGGCCACCCCGAGCCGGCCCAGCGCGACCAGGTCGGGCCCCTCCGGGCGGTGCAGCACGTTCAGCGGCAGCCCCACCTCCGCCGCCAGCGGCCCGACCTCGTCGTCGGGCGCGCCGGGGACGAAGAAGCCGTCCGCCCCGGCCGCCCGGAACACCGCCGCCCGCCGCCGGGCCTCGGCCGACGGCGACGGCACACCCAGCCACCAGGCGTCGGTGCGGGCATTGACGAACAGCCCGGGGACCGCCGTCCGCACCGCCGCGATCTTGTCGGCGACCAGCGACGCCGGGGCCAGGCTGCCGTCGGGGCGGCCGTCCTCCAGGTTCACCCCCACCACCCCGAGCGCGGCCAGCTCGCCGACGTACCGGGCCACCTCGCCCGGGTCGTCGGCGAAGCCGCCCTCCACGTCCACGGTGAGCAGCGCCGGCACGCCCCGCAGGCGACGGGCCAGCGCCAGCGTCTCCGCCCGGGTCACGCCCACGCCGTCCGGGCGGCCGGCGGCCGCCGCGAGGCCGAGGCTCGTCGTGCCGATCGCCGGATGGCCCCGGGCGGCGAACGCGGCTGCGGAGGCGTGGTCCCAGGCGTTCGGCAGCAGCAGCGGGCGGCCCGGCCGGTGCAGCTCACGGAAGGCGGCGAAACGGTCGGTCATCGTCGGCCGGGGGTAAGGCGGGGCCCCCGGTTAACGCCTCCGGTATAGGCGGGGCCCCCGCTTAACAGGTCGGCGACGCGCAGGGCGCCCGGGGACGCGCCGGGCCCGGCCGGCGGCACCACGCGGCGGGGGCCGGTCAGCACGGCCACGACGTCCGCATGCCGGCCGACCACCCCCTCGCAGTCGCCACGCGCCGGCATACCGGGGAGGGCAGTGATCGTCGGTAGCTCCATCGGCCAACCCTAGGCCGCCGACAGTTCGGCCCGAACCGAACGAACCACCTCGCGCCGCGGCCGGCCCGTGCGTCGATCTTGGAGTTGTGGCACCTCCGACAGCGGGCGAACCCGGACTTTCGAGGAGCCGCAACTCCAAGATCGACGGGGCGGGGCGGGGCGGGGCGCGGCGGGCGGCGCGGGCGGGGCGGGTGGGGTGGGCGCGGTCAGGCGCGGGCGGGGCCGCTGTCACGGGGCGGTGGGGCGAGAGCGGCCGGGGTGAGGGCGAGGGCCTCGGCGAGCGCGTGGCGGCCGGTCGGGGTGAGGCGCACCGACCGGCCGGGGCCCGGCACCGTCCAGCGGAGGTCGCGCAGGCGCGCGTACAGTGCCGCGCCGAGCGCGCCGGCCAGGTGCGGGCGCCGCTCGGTCCAGTCGAGACAGTCGCGCACCAGCGGTCGCCGGGCGGCGTGCAGCGGTTCGACGGGCACGCCGAGGTCGCCCAGCCAGGACGTGCCGGCGGGGGTGAGCGCCAGGCCGGCGCTCCGGTCCAGCACCCCGCGCGCGAGCAGCGCGTCGTACAGCAGCACGCCGAGCCGCCCGGCCAGGTGGTCGTAGCAGGTCCGGGCGTACGCCAGGGCGGCGTCGGCGGTGGCGCCGCGCGACGTGCGCGGCGGCGTGGCCGGCGTCGGGGCGTGGGCGGCCAGGTCCTCGACGAGGTGGGCGACCGCCGGGTCGGCGAGCCGGACGTACCGGTGCCGGCCCTGCCGTTCTTCGACCAGCAGTCCGCCGCGCACGAGCCGGGTGAGGTGGTCGCTCGCGGTGGAGGCGGCCACGCCGGCGGAGCGGGCGAGTTCCCCGGCGGTCCAGGCGCGGCCGTCGAGCAGGGCGAGGCAGAAGCCGGCCCGGGTGGGGTCGGCGAGCAGCGCGGCGAAGCCGGCCAGTCCTCGGCCGTCGGCACGGGTGGTCATCGGCCCATGCTGGCACGGGCACGGTTCGGCAGCCGCCGAACGGTTCGGCACCAGCTCTTTACATCGTTGTATCCAACGTTGTAGAAACGTGTGCACCGCAGTGACCTCCGTCGACTCCGAGGCAGGCCCGATGCGACACCTCCACCGTGGCGGCGTGCTCGCCGCCGTACTCACGCTCCTGCTCGCCGGCGCGGCGCCCGCGCCCGCCGCCGGACCCGACCGCTACCGCAACCCGGTCTCCGCCGGGTTCGCCGACACCTTCGCCGACCCGGTCGTGGTCCGCGGCGACGACGGGATCTGGTACGCCTTCGGCACCTCCGACCCGCTGCGCGAGGGTGAGGGGACGGCACACCGGGTGCCCATCGCCCGCTCCACCGACCTGGTCGACTGGACCTACGTGGGCGACGCGTTCGGCGCCGACCAGCGCCCCGCCTACGCCGCGCCCGGCTCGGCGTTCTGGGCGCCCGACGTGCGCCGGGTCGCCGGACGCTGGGTCATGTACATGACGGTCACCGACACCACCGTCTCCGACGACACGTTCGACACCGCGGTCGGCGTGGCCACCGCGCCGGACCCGGCCGGTCCGTGGACGTTCGTCGACACCCCGGTGGTCGCGCCGCGCCCGGGCGCCGGCGGCGGCTACCTGTGGACCATCGACCCGAGCCAGCTCACCGGCGCCGACGGCCGGTCCTACCTGTACTACGGCAGCTACTACGGCGGGATCTCGGTCACCGAGCTCTCCCCCGACGGCCTGCGGGCGGCCGGCCACCCGACCCTGGTCGCGGTGGACAACAAGTTCGAGGGCGCGTACGCGCTGCGCCGCGACGGCTGGTACTACCTGTTCGCCTCCGCCGCGAACTGCTGCGCCGGCCCGGCCACCGGCTACTCCGTCCAGGTCGGCCGGTCCCGCGACCCGCAGGGGCCGTTCGTCGACCGCGACGGCCGACGCCTCGACGTCTCCCGGGCCGGCGGCACGCCGGTGCTCACCCAGAACGGCAACCGCTGGATCGGCACCGGCCACAACGCGGTCCTCACCGACCTGTCCGGGCAGGACTGGATCGCCTACCACGCGATCGACCGCGCCGACCCCTACCTGGACGAGCCGTTCGGCATCAACGAGCGGCCCATGCTGCTGGACCGCCTCGACTGGTTCGACGGGTGGCCCACCGTCAACGCCGGCGCCGGCCCCTCCGACGGCGCCCGCCCGGCGCCGGTCACCACCGGGCGCGTCGACGCCCGCTTCGACACCGCCGACCTGGGCGGCTGGCGTACCGAGGCGGGCACCTGGCGGGCGGCCGGCGGGGTGCTGGCCGGGACCGGCACGCTGACCTCGCGTACCGGACTCGGCGGCGACCTGCGGGTGGAGACCGACCTGCGGCTCACCGGCGCGCGGACCGCCGGGCTGCGACTCGACACGGTGGACGTCCGGGTCGGCCGGGGCCGGCTGGCCGCCGGCTCGGCGAGCGTCCCGCTGCCCGCCGGCACCGACCTGGGCGACACGCACAACCTCGCGATCGAGGTACGCGGGCGGCAGCTCGTCGCCACGCTGAGCCCGTCCCGCCTCGGCGACCCGGTCGCCCGGGTGACGCTGCGGCTCCCCCGCCCGGCCAACGGCCCGCTCGCCGTCCGCGCCGAGGGCGGCCCGGCGGAGTTCGACAACGTCAGCGCCGCGCGCCTCTACCGCCCGGCCCGCCACCCGGTCGCCCCGCCCCGGGTCGGCCCGGTGCTGCGCGACTGGTCCGACGAGTTCGCCGACGGGCTCGACCCGGCCTGGCGGTGGATCCGCCAGGACCCGGCCGCCACGGTGTCCGGCGGCGCGCTGCGCTGGCCGGTGCAGGACGCCGACCTGACCGGCACCGGCAACACCGCCGGGGTGCTGCTGCGCGACGCGCCCACCGGGAACTACGTCGCCGAGACCAAGGTGACGCTGGACCTGGGCGAGGAGACGGTCCGCAACTACCAGCAGGCCGGCCTGGTGGCGTACGTCGACGACGACCGCTTCGCGCGGCTGAGCACGGTGGCGATCTGGAACACCCGGCAGGTCGAGTTCGGCTACGAGCTGCCCTTCGCCGGCCAGCCGGTGTACGGCGGCAGCATCGTCGGCACCCCGGGCACCACCACCTGGCTGCGGCTGGCCCACCGGGTGGACCCGGTGAACGGCGAGCACGAGTTCCGGGCCGGCTCCAGCCCGGACGGCAAGCGCTGGACGTGGGGCGCGGTGTGGACGTTCCCGGCGGACACCACGCCCCGGATCGGCCTGGTCGCACATGGCGGGGCGACGCCTGCGGTGACGGCGGAGTTCGACTACCTGCGCTTCCACCGCTGACGGACCACTTCGACTACCCAACAACATAGTCGCTGGCCCTGTCGCACACAGCGACAGGGCCAGCGTCGAGCAAGCTGCGGCGATATCTGAACCAGATCGACGGAGGGCTTGACGGACCGGCAAGAGGATGGAGGGTGGGGTGTAAAGCAGGCATTCCAATGCGATGTCCACCGAAACGACGATGCCCTGCTGCCGCCCCATATGTTTGGGTAGTATACCGAATGTTATCTTCCCATAGGGCCATGAAAGGCGAGCATCCGAGTAACCTGAGGTCCGATCGCATCCATGATGGCGGCATCTTCGGACTGGAATGCCGCCCACGCCACAGCTCCCATAATTTCGCGCGGCTCTGAGATCTCGCGCACCGCCTGCATTACGAGCCCTGGATCAAACTCCCCCAAAATGCGGCGAGCGAGTTGCCCGTCCCCTGCGACAGCCTCCGCCGGCCACGTCGCCGAGCCAAGCCATGCCATTAGCTGGCGAACAGCCCGCCTTGATTCTCCCTCCGCCCGCAAGAGGCGGTCCTTGAATCCCCTGACCATTCCTTGATCAAGCTGTGCCGCCTCCTCTCCGGAGTAGGGCCGCAGTCCCTGGACCAGCGACGGTGGCACATGACGGACTGCTAAGGCCTCGTCGTCTCCCGCCTGCCGAAACTGGACCTCCCCCTCATGCAGATCCAATTTCGAGATCAGACTATGCAGCACACCGCTGGCAGCGCCGTTGACACCCACATTCGCAAGCAGCAACCGCAATGCCAGCTGATCACCCAGGACTAGATCATTCCGAAATATTTCTCTTTCCCAAGCCAAGCTTTCTGGATGCAGGGTGGCGACGCCGATTCGGAAATCATCGCAGTCCAGAAGCACAAGAGTTAAATCCCCCGGACAGCGACAGATTTCGTCAGTAAAAATCCCCCTCGTGGTCAGCGATCGGAGGCGGCCGAGCAGCACTTCATGCTCGACAACAGCAAGAACAGGCCGTCGACCTAGCGGTACGTCCTCTCCGCCTTGACGGATCTCCACTCGCCTCACTTCCGGCCATACTCGGTCCAACCACTGGCGAATTGATACGCCCTCGCCAACCAAGCCCACGCGCAGTCCACCAATCTAGACGACTTGCCGAGCGCACCGTGCAGGACAGCATGCAACCCGCAAGACACTAGCGCCTCACGCCGCCGCAGGCAGCCCAGTGACAGGTTCCCATATCCGGGCCAACGAGGTCACTTAGCAGAGTCGGCTTCGTCACGGTTTCCGAGTTGGCTCGGATGCGTAGACCACTCGGCGGCTTGAGCGTGAAGTTCGGCATTGACTCACCCGACCTGTAAACCCGCAAGGGGTCTATCGATGAAGTTCCGCTCTCCACAGCGAACCCCTGCGAGTCGCTCAACTGTGAGCCGTACCGTGCATATACCGCAACCTCTGTCCCATCAGGAACGATGAAGTTTCCACTTGACAGGCTGTGCTCACCATGCCCGGCAAATACGGTCTGACCATCTGGGCGGCCGCCTTGGACCACCTTTCGCGCCGGTGTCGGCATGGATTCCGAACCGGCGCGCCACTGCCCTCCACAGTTATGCACCAGCACCGACGAATTGCCAGCAACCACATAGTACGTGTGCAGGCCGTCGACGGTCAGGTTGTAGACCGTCTGCCACTCCGACGACTCCTTGAGCCGAACAGCGGTGGCAGGCCGATGGTCACCCGTCTCGAAGACGTACCCCGGCCGGATGTCCTTGGCCTCGACCCAGCGTCCCTCACTCGCGACCCAGAAGTGGTGCCCCTCGGTGGCGGTCAGCTGAGCGGTACGGTCCCCACGCTTGCCGTCCACGTCGACGGTGACCTGGACAAGCTTCTTGACGCCCGTGCCGACGATCAGGGCGGTGACCACCCGCACCTGCGTACGCCCCGTGGTGGGGTCGGTCGCGACGACGCGGTCACCGACCCGGACCTCGCTGATCGGCTTGGTTCCGCCACCGGCCATCAGCACCCGCGTCTCCGCTGTGAAGCTGTTGCACCCTCCAGTGATCTTGGTCGCGATCGACCGGGTCTGCCCCGCGATCGCGCGGGCCTCGCCGAGGCCGGCGCTCAGCGCCTTGCTGCCCGCCGAACGGAGGCCGCCGCTGAGTCCCTGCAGGCCGGCCTTGATGGCCGCGCCGCCGATCGAGCCGAGCGCTCCGCCGACCGCGCCGGTGACCGCGCCGAGTGCCGCCGTGCCGACCAGGTCCCAGCCGCGCTTGCCGTTCATGTAGCCGGTGACCGCGGAGCCGACCGCGCCGGCCAGGGCGCCGCAGGCGACCGCGCCGACGCCGGTCCACCCGATCGCCGCGCCGCAGGCCAGGCCGACGACGGTGCCGGCGACGAAGCCGGCGATGTCGGCCTTGTGGTCCTCGACGAACTGGGTCGCCTTGTCCCAGACCGCCGAGACTCCCTCGGTGATCGAGCCGACCGCCTTCGCCGCGTCGAGCCACAGCTTCTGCTGGAACTTCTTCGGATCCTTGATGGCCATCGTGGTGGTCTGCACGACGGCGGCCAGCATCTTGGCGCTGCTTGAGACGATCTTGCCGAGGCTGAGCAGCGGAGCGGTCAACGCCTTGACCACGGGCAGCTTGGTGAACTGGACGAGTTTCTTGGTCGCCGCTCTCGCCTGGGCGACCGCGACTCTCTTGAGCTGTTGGGCCTGGGCCACCAGCGCCTGGCGCTTCTCGTTCGCCCAGTTCACCAACCTGGAGGCGTTCGACTTGATCGTGTTCCGGATGGAGTGGAACGCGCTCGTCGCCTTCTTGACCAGGTAGTTGGCTGCCGACGAGATGACGTTGGAGGCAGCCCGGTAAACCGAGGTCGCGAAATTCTGGGCGTAGTGCCAGCCCGCCGTCACCACGGTCGCGGCCGTGTTGACCACGAACGAGGCGGCGCTGCTCACCCGGTTGACGGTCCGCTTCAGCCAGCGGGGCCAGTGCCCGTCCGGGTCGTCGAAGTCCAGTGGGGCGCCGCCCGCGTACGTGTACCGGTTCGCCAGGATCGAGTCGCCGCTGGTGTAGGTGACGCTGTCCCGGGAGGTGAAGCCGCCGGTGCCCGGGTCGTACCAGCGGGCGCCCATGTCCACCTGGCCGGTGACCGGATCGGTCCAGTCACCCTGGTAGCCCACCCGACCGGTGTTACCGACGCTGGCGGTCCGCTTGCCGAACGGGTCGTAGGCGGTGGAGTCGTTCAGCGTGGACAGTTGCGTGTCCGCCGGGTCGATCGCCGCCACCACGTCGCCGTGCGCGTCGGTAAGCGACAGCCGCTTGTCCGCGCCGATGCCGGTGGCGAGCAGCGAGTTGTCCGCTCCCCGGGCGTAGTATTCCGCGCCGTCGTGCACCACGTCGTCGGTGAGACCGGCGTACACGAAGGGCGTGCCGGACCGCGACAGCACCCGGTCGAGGCTGTCGTACTGGTAGGTCTGGTCCTTCGCCGAGGTGAGCCGGTCGAACGCGTCGAAGGAGTACTGCTCGGCCAGTCCGGAGCTGGTACGCGAGCGCAGCGTGCCCCGCGGGGTGTACGCGTACGTGTAGTCGCCGTCTGAGATCAGCCGGTTGCGCTCGTCGTAGCTGGCCGTCTTCGACCCGGCCTTGGTCCGGTTGCCACTGGCGTCCCAGGCGTAGTCGACAGTGCCGGCCGCCGACGTCCAGCTCGTGAGCCGCCCCGCCTTGTCATAGGTGTAGCCGTTCGTCCCGGCGCCGGCGGTGCCGGTCGTGTTCTTGCTGGTGACGTGCCCGTTCAGGTCGAAGCCGTAGGCCACCGACGCGACGACCTGGTCGGCGGAGTTGCGCAGCACGTCGCTGTTGACCCGGCCGTAGTCGTCGTAGCCGAAGGTCCGCACCCGACCGGCGCCGTAGTCGACCGTCTCGACGTCCCCGGCGGCGTTGTAGCCGTATTTCTGTTGCTGCCCGGTGATGCCGTCGGTGGCGGTGTCCAACCGTCCCTTGACGTAGCCGAAGGTGGAGGTGCCGGCGATGTCGGTGCGGCTGGTCACCAAGCCGTCGTCGTCGTAGCCGAAACTGGCCGTGCCGGACGGGCCGCTCGCGGAGAGGACCTGGCCACGGTCGTTGTACGTGTAGCTGTTGTCGCCGCCCGGCGCACCCACCGTGGTGAGCCGTCCGGCCCCGTCGTAGTCGAGGGTGCGGGCGGCGGTGACGGTCTCGCCCCCGGAGCCGGTCTCACCGGTCAGCCGGCCGGCCGCGTCGTAGGTGCGGGTGCGGCTCACGCCGCCGGGCGCGAGGAGCTTGACCGGGTTGCTGTCCGCGTCGTACCCGATGGTCCAAGTGCGGTCGGCGGGTGACGGGTGGCTCGCGGTCGCCGGCTCGATCGCCGACTCCGGCAGACCGAGATCGTTGTACGTGTAGACGGTCGAGTTGCGGCGACCGTCGGTGTAGCGGGTGCGGTTGCCGGCGGCGTCGTAGCCGAACGTCGTGGTGATCGACTCGGTCGCGCTGACCGGCTCGACCTGCTTCACCAGCCGGTCGGCCGCGTCGTAGTCGTAGGTGTTGACCGTCTGGTACGGGTCGGTCGCCGAGGTCAGATTGCCGGCGATGTCGTAGCCGTAGCTCTGGGTGCGCAGCACCGAGCCGTCCGGCTTGAGGTCGGAGTCGCCGACCCGGTTGCCGAACAGGTCGAAGTCGACCCGACTGGTCCGGCCCAGGCCGTCGGAGACCCGGACCTGCCGCCCGACGTGGTCGTACCCGAAGAGGGTGGCCTCGCCGGTCGGCCTGGTGCTGCGGGTGATCGCACCTACCGCGTCGAAGGTGTTGACGGTGGTCGCGCCGCTCGGCGCGACCACCGACGTGATGTTGCCGGCGTCGTCGTAGAGCATTCTGGTGACGAGGTTGCGCGTGGTCGGCTTGCGCTCGACGACGGTCTGGGTGACCTGCCGGTCGAGGTCGTCGTAGGTGGACTCGGTCCGCGTCCCGGTCGGGCCGGTGGCGGACAGCACCTCGCCGGTGCGGGTGTAGGTGTAGCTGCTGACGGCACGGTCGTCATTCGTCTTCGACGGCTCGTCCCGGGTCACCAGCCGGCTGAGCTGGTCGTAGGTGTAACGGGTGGTGCCGGCCGGGTCGATCTCCTCGACCACGTTGCCGAGCGGGTCGTAGGAGCGCCGGACCTCCGGGGTGACCGGTTGGGTCACCCCGGGCGCCTGGTAGGGCGGCGCGACGCTGCGGACCGGCCGACCCAGCTTGTCGAACTCCGACCGGTTGACCAGGCCCCGGGCGTCGCGGGAGGCGGTCGCCTCGCCGAACGTGTTGTAGCCGGTGCTGCTGGTCGGGTTGGTCGGGGTCGCCGCGCCGCCGTCGCTCTCCGCGGCGACGGTCGGGCCGACCACCCTGACCTGACGGCCGAGTTCGTCGTACTCGAAAGTGGTGGTGTATGCCGCCGCGTCCGCCCCCGCGACGTTGCCACGCGGGTCGGTGACCGTCTTCCGCAGCCCACGCTGGTCGTAGGTGTAGCTGATGATCCGGGCCTCGGACCCGTTCATCACCTTCTCGGTGCGGACGTTGCCGGCGTCGTCGTGGGTGTACTCGACCGTCTCCGAGGCGACGGCTGTCGTCCAGGGCACGTTCGACGGGTTGCCGGTGAGCACCGACTTGGTCACGTTGCCGTTCGGGTCGTACGTGACGGTGGTGCTGCGACGCAGGCCGGTGGGGTCGACGACCGTGCTGGTGGTCTTGCCGGCCCGATCCGGGGTGTAGTCGGTGGTCTGGGTGCCGTTCGCGCCGACCTTGCGGGTCAGGTTGCCGGCGCCGTCGTAGGTGTTCTCCTCGACGAGGTAGTCGCGGGTGGTGCCGTCGGGGTTGTGGAAGCCCTTCAGGGTGATCTTCTGGAGCAGGTCGTCGCGGTAGTACTGGTATTCCAGGCGCCGGCCCATCGCATCGGTGTCGCTGGCCAGGCGACCGGCGAAGTCGTACGAGTAGGAGTGCAGCACCAGGTAGTCGCCGGTGCCCGTGCCGGGCGAGCCGGCCGGGTCGCTGCGCCAGTCCCGCAGCCGCACCTCGGCCACCTTGTTCTGGGCGGTGTAGGCCCAGTCGTACCGGTTGCCGTTGGCGTCGGTCATGGTGGTCTTGTTGCCGAAGCGGTCGTAGCCGAAGGTGGTCTCGTTGCCCTCGGCGTCCACCACCCGGGACGGGCGCCCCTGCTCGTCGTACTCGGTCGTGCTCTGCCGGGAGGCGTCGCCGCCGAGCAGGTCGGCGACAGTCACCGTGGTCTGGTTGCCGTCCGCGTCGTACTCGGTCGTGGTGCGGCTCTGGTGCCGGGTCCCGTCCACCGCGTCGGTGGTGACCGGTCCGGTGACGGTGGCGACGCGGGAGTGCTTGTCGTAGGTGATGGTGGTGGTGACACCGGCCGGATAACTGTCGGAGATGACCTTCTCGGTGATCCGGCGGCCGAGAGCGTCGTAGGTGTATTCGGTGACCAGCCCCGACGGCTCGGTGGTCCGGGCCAGGTCACCGTTGCTGTAGTACCCGAACCGGGTCACCTTGGTCCGGGCGTCGGTGCTGCTGGCGAGCAGGCCGGCGGGCACGCTGCCACCGCCGACGGCCGCCTCCGCCCCGTTGGTGTAGCTGTGGCTGACAGAGCTGCCGTCCGGGCTGGTCTGGCTCTTGAGCTGGCCGTTGGTCTCGTAGACCATCGTCGTGCGGTACGTCGTGTCGGTGGCGCTCGCCGAGCGGCCGTCGCGGGTCTCGACCGCCAGGTCCTTACGGGGGTCGAACGGGTTCGTGATCGTCGCCGGGTAGGTGTAGTACGTGGTGAAGCACTGCGTGCCGGTACGGCAGTTCTTTCGCGTGGCCAGGCGGCTCTCGCTGTCGTAGGTCATCTCGACCGTGTCACCGTTCTCGTTGGTGACCTTGGTCTGCAGGCCCTTCTCGTCGTAGGAGAAGGAGCGGATGGCCATCCCGTCGAGCGTGTGCCGGACGAAGACCGGACCGTCGGAGTCGTCGGGGATGACGGTGCAGAACGCCGGATCGTTCGGGTCCGGCTGGGAACAGGTCTGCGTGGGGCTCGGGCTGGGCGACGGACTCGGCGGGCCCGGCTGGTCCTCGGGCCGGGTCTCGATGCCCAACGGGCTGCCCGAACGGAGCATCTGGCCGCCCAGCGCGTCGTACTCGTACAGGTAGGGGCGGTTGGCCGGGTCGAGCACCTGCACACTGCGCCGCAGGTCGGTGTCGCCGCCGTAGATGGTCGGCCTGCCGAGCTTCCAGGTTCCACCGTCGTCGTCGGTGTACTCCTTGACCCGGTCGGTGGACGTGTCGTACTCCACCTCGGCGCCCACCCGCCCGCTGGGCAGCGTGACCCGCGTGAGCTGCTGCGCGGCGGGTGAGGCGTACCGGAAGTGCGCGGCGACGGTCTCCTTGCCGAGCGGGCGGGAGTAGACGGCGACCTCGTCGATGGCGCCGGCGAAGTAGCGCTGCGCGGTGCCGCCCCACTTCGGCCACGCGGTGGGCGTGGTGGCGGAGGCGAGACCGACCTGGTTGAAGGTGAGCGCCGCGGCGTCGACGGTCCCCGTCCGCTGCCCCACCGAGACGCCGTCGAGGTACATGGTCTGCGTGCTGCCCATCGTGGAGAGCACGACGTGGTGCCACTTGTTGTCGTTGACCTTCTTCGTCGAGGTGATCGGGTCGACGACGCCGGTGGCGAACTGCCCGCGCAACAGGCCGTCGGTGTCGGTGTAGAGGACCGGAACCCCACTGGTCGCCGTCGTGCCGACCGCCTTGTCCTGATAGCCGACGAGCGGGCCGCCGGTCTGGGTGAGCCCGATCTTGAACCACAGCTCGACGGCCGCGTCGCGGCTCTTCTTCACCAGCCCTTTCGGCAGTTCCAGGTAGGCCGAGGTGCCGTTGAACGCGGCCGCGGTGCCGGTGTCGCCCTCGACGACGCCCGGCTGGCCCAGCGTGACGTTGCGGTAGACGGCGGCGTCCTTGCCCAGGTTGATCGCGACCTCGCTGGCGGCGGCCGTGCCCTCGGACTCGCCGAGGCGGTAGTACGAGTCGGGTTTGGCGTCCAGGACCGCGCTCCGGTAGTGCGACCCGGCCGCGTACTCGTAGGCGGTGCAGGCCGAGCCCGGGCCGCAGACCTTGGTGAGCTGGTCGCCGGTGTAGGTGTAGTCCCAGGTCAGCGCCGCACCGTCCACCGGGTCGGTGCTGACCGTCGAGATGTGGTTGCCGGTCCAGGTGAAGCGCAGCGACCGGCCTGCGGTGTTGGTCTGGCTGTTCGACACCTGCGCCTTGGCCAGCTTGCCGGTCATCGTGTCGTAGGTGAGGACCACGGATCGCGACGAGATGTCGGTGATCTTCTGCAACTTGCCGGTCAGCGAGAACTGGTAGGTCGCGCCGGAGCGGTCGAGCAGGGTCCACTTGGACGTGTCGACGGTGAGCCTGGCCACCCGGCCGGCCGGGGCGGCGTACGTGCCGTCGTTGTTGCGGCCGAAGCGCACCTCTTGGCCGTCCGGATAGCGGATCACCACGTTGCCGGTGCCGTCGTCGTCCGGGGTCAGGAACATGTCGTAGCGGCTGGACCAGCCCGCCCCGAAGACGCCTGTCGCTCGCGGGTCGAGGCTGTTGTACGTCCGGGCCAGGTTCAGCTCGGGTCCGACGGTCTGCACGGTGGCGTCGACGGCGGCGGTGGAGAAGTTGCCGGTCTGCGCGTCGAACTCGCGCCCCTGCTCGGCGCCGGGCGCGGTGCCGACCCGGGACAGGAGTTCGGGCTGCGGCACGGCGGCCGTCAGCACCGAGTACGGCGAGATCACCTCACTCGCGGTGTCCTTGACGTACGCCCGCCACATGTAGCTCTTGCCCCAGAGGAGCCGCCCGGCAGGCGCCACCCACGACTGCTTGCTCTGGTAGCCGGAGTTGGTGCAGTTCGTCGCCGTGCCGGAGTCGGTCCGGTCGCAGATCTCGAACTTGAACGTCAGCGAGGACCCGGGAGGCGCGTCGGTGTCCACGGCGCGCGCCCAGAGCAGCGGTGTCAGCGTGCCCGCCTGGTAACCGTTGCCCGGGTAGAGCTCCTGCACCACCGGCGGCACGTCGAAGACCTGGAGCACGATACGTCCGGGTGGCACTTGCTGGTCGGTGAAGACGATCCCGCCGGCCCGGACCATGGTGAAGTCGAGGAAGTACGAGCCCGGGGGCAGCGCCTTGACGGTGGCGTCGAGGGTGACCTTCGCGCCGCGGGCCAGGGTCGCCGGCAGGCTGGCCGCCCGCTGCTGGGTGACCGCCGCCCCGGTGGCGGAGTTGTAGACGCGGTACGCCAGGTAGTAGTTGCTCGGTGACCACGCCTCGGCACCGAGGTTGGTGACCGTGACCTTGACCTTGCCGCTCTGGTTCCGCAGCACCGGCGGCTCGGGCGTCGGCTTCGGGATCGCGTAGGCGGCGTTGTAGGGGGTGTGGGTGACATAGAGCGCGGGTGGGTTCGCGGTGCCGGTCCCGGCGAACTTCTTCCACGCCGTGCCGTCGGTGGCGGACGCGCGCAGGGAGAGTCCGTTGTTCGCCTGGGAGCCGTTCGCCCAGCGCTGCACGAGGTTGCGGCCGCCGGCGCCGAGGTCGAACATCTCCGCCGCGGCCGGGCAGGACGACTGGGACTGCCCCAGCGCCACGTATCCGTGGGCGAACGAGCGGGTCGCGATCGCCCCGCCCACCGCCGGACCCGGGTAGGAGTAGCCCGTTCCGGCCGTCCAGGAACCGGTGACCGGGTGTACGGACACCGCGCGCGGCTTGCAGGCGGCGGCGTCGAAGTTGACCACCGAGAGCGCGGCCCCGAGGATGGTGTGGTTCTGCAGGCGGCTGACCAGACTGCCGAACTTCAGGTAGGCCGCCGCGCTCTGCCCGCCCGAACGACCGACGAGCAGTTCGCTGCCGCCCGAGGTCGAGCTACCGCCGTGCACGTACATGCTGCTGTCGGCGTTGATCGGGTCGACCGCCGGGCCGACCGTCGGGTCCACCTCGACCGGGTAGACACGGTCCGGGTCGGCGAGCCAGGCGCGGTCGAGCGTCACCCGCAACGCCTGTCGGCCGCCCTCGGTGACGATCTGGTAGGTCACGCCGGTCGAGGTGGCCGGACCGGTCGCACCCCCGCCGGAGTCGATCATGTAGCCCGGCGGGATGACGCCCCGCTGGCGGCCCTGGCGGTCGGCCAGCACCACAGCGCCGTCGACCAGCCGCGCGGTGAGGCCGCGCAGGCCCAGCGGGAAGAGGTAGCTGGTCGTCGCGCTCGCCGAGCGCAACACAAGCGTCTCCTTCACGCCACCGGCGTGCGGCTCCAGGCGGAGGTCCACCTCGGGCAGGACGCCGGCATAGGTGACGCTCCGGCCCTCGGCGCGCCCCGGTACCGTCGCCGCGCCGGCCAGCCCGAACGAGAAGGTGGTCTCACCGTCGAAGGACACCCGGGCGAGTTCCGCGGCCGCACCGTCGGTGGCCAGCCGCAGGCCGACCGAGTCCGCCGTGGTCTGCCAGCCGGCGCCCGCGGGGGCCGGTACGAGATCGAGGTCGATAGGGGTCCAACTGCCGTCGGTGCGCCGGAAGTTGATCGGGGTCGACGAGAACTCGGTGGTCTGGGTCCCGTCCGCGTTGTCGAACGACCGCTGGTTGGCCGAGCGTTCGGTGGCCCGCTCCCGGCTGGTGCGCTTGTCGTATCCGCGCGTGGCCACGACGGGCGCGGTGGCCACCGTGGCCCTGTTCCGTGCGGACGGCGCCTTCGCATCCACTCGGTGCAGCGGAAACCGGCTTCGCATCGAGCGCGGCACCTCGCGGTTTACCGGCCCGGTCCGGACGTGCGACCGGCCGGCGGCCGATCCCCACTGCTGACCGGGCTTCGGCCCGGCACTGCGACCCGCACCGCCCCGCGCCTGTTGGGTGGCGTCGGCGGAGAGGGCCGGCACCGCGCTTCCGCCGAGGTTGAGTGTCAGGACGCCGACGAGCGCGAACGCGATCGCCGAGCGGACCGCGGCGGCGCGGATCGGCGCTCCTCCCCGCCGGGACTCGGGACGCGCCCGGGACGGTCGGACGCGCAGATCGGGCAGGCGAGGTGGGCGGAACGACATGGACACCCCTGATCGGAGATGGAGCGGCCGCAGGCGCGGACCGTCGACGGTCACGGCCGGGGCAGGCAGGGACTCTCGGACCGCCCGTGTGGCGGTCGAGCCGGGTCAATGAGCCCGCCGAATTCGGCAGGTTCGACTATCTGGGGTCAGCGTGCTCGGCGTGGTGGAACCGCACACCGGAGAATGAGGCCCGGAAAGGCCGTTCGCCGAAACTTATCCGTGGGTCGGATGCTCACAGCTAGACACCCCCGTGTGCTGCTACTCATCAATTGCGCCGCTGTACAGTGACAGCGCCGCAACGCGGTGTCAAGAGCCCTTACCGTCTCGGCGGTCGTACACCGAGCCGACCTGCGGCAACTACTTTCCGCTACCGGGGTTGGTAAATGGTCCACCTTGGACCGTTAGATACCCGAGCCGGCTGCAGAGTGGTGGCGGGTGGCGCGAACGCACGGTGTCGTGCATCATGACGCTCGGTCGGCGCCTCGCCGGCCGGCAGGTCGGGCAGCCGCGAGCCGAGCACGGATCCGCACACATCCGGATACCCTCCCGCGCGCCCTTATCGGGGAGAGTGGAAAATGGACAGACACCCACGGAAATCGCAGGGCGGAGGCGTCCGCCGACGCACGCTATTAGCCTTTGGAAGCGGGCTGGCAATTGTCGCCGGGACGCTGGCTGTTCCATTCCAAGAAGTGCCGGCAAAAGCCGCCGACGCCTTTACCTGCAGCGGTTCGGTGCCATTCGTCTACAACACCACCGCAGGTCTGCTCTACCAGCGTGACCTGCGCAACCCGTTCACTGGCTCCACCACGTGGGGAGGCCAGACGACCATCGGTACGAGTGGCTGGACCGCCGGCCGGATGCTCGGCGGGCCGGACGGCCGTGTCTACACCATCAGCTCCGCCGGCCTGAACCGCTACCGTCGGGTCGGCACGTCCTGGGAACTGGTGGACGGCAAGCAGAACTGGTTGATCAGCAGCAGCTTCACCGGTTACGCGACCGCCGCCTTCCGCGACAAGATCACCGTCGACGAGGCCGGCGACTTCTACCTCATCGACAACGCCGGCAAGCTCCGCTGGTACCGGTTCGACGAACCCACCCGCAAGTGGGTCATCTCCGGCCGGGTGATCGATTCCGGCTGGGAGAAGTACAACCTGGTCGTGGCCACCAGCCCCGGTGTGCTGTATGCCCGGCTGGCCAGCGGCGGCACCCTGCACCGCTACCGGTTCGACCCGTCCACCGAGCGCTGGCTGATGCGCGACAAGCTGGTCGGCAGCAGCGGCTTCGCCAGCTTCACCAAGGGTCTCTTCACCGCCGGCGGCGACTCGCTGTTCGGGGTGCAGGCCACCGGCAACGTGATCCAGTACCGGTACGACGAGGACGCCGGTGGCTGGCCGGTGCAGTCCCAGAGCGTCGGGACCATGAACTACCCGAACGTGTTCACCTTCACCAACATCTGCCACCAGGGGGCGCTGACCGCCCCGGTCAGGCCGTCCACGCCCACCCAGCAGTACAGCCCGATCGCGGTGTTGCAGGCGCCGCCGGCCTCCGGCGCGGCGGTCGGCACCGTGGAGTACGCCTACGTCGACAACATCGGCCGGACGATCCACGGGCGGCAGACCGATCCGGACGCCTACAGCTCGATCCAGTGGACGCCGGTGGAGAGCGTCGAGAGCTCGACCGGCAAGCCCTCGCTGACCACGGACAAGGACGGGAAGCTCCGGCTGTTCACCCACCAGACCTCCAGCGACGTTCGGGTCCTCACCCAGACCGCACTCGGGGCGCCCGCATGGAAGCCGTGGGCGGGTCTGGCCGGCGGCATGCTCTCCGAGCCGGTCGGGGTGCGGCTGGCCGATGACACCCTCGTGGTCTTCGCCCTGGACGCCGGGGGCGCGCTCTGGGCCCGTACGCAGGACAAGGTCGACGGTGCCGACGGCGACCTGCTGGGCTGGACCAAGCTCGGCGGCACCGGGCTGGCCGGAAACCCGGCCGTGACCGTCGGCACGGACGGGTCGGCCACCGTCACCGCGGTCGACGGGACCGGGGCGGTGGTGACCGCGACCTACAAGGACCGCGCCCTGACCACGCCGTTCACCAGCATCGGCGGCACCGGGTTCACCGGCACCCCGGCGGTCGTGGTGATGCCGGGCCGGCGCGCGATGGTCTTCGCCCGCAACGGCGACGGCACCATCAAGCGGCAGTACCAGAACGTCGACGGCACCTGGAGCGGCACCTGGGACACCGTCGGCTCCGGGACGGTCACGGCGGCCGGCAACCCGAGCGCGATCCTCGATCCGAACCTGGGTCGGATCCTGGTGGTGACCCGCACCTCGGACAACACCCTCGTCAACTCGTGGGAGACGGGGCAGGGCACCGGGGTCTGGGGCGACTGGATCTCCCCGGACGGGTTGGCCACCTACCCGACCGATCCCACCGCGTTCAGCCTCCAGAACAGCAGCGGCACCAGCCTCGCGTACGTGAGTCGCAACCTCAACGGCAGCGTCATCGTCTTCGTGGCGCAGGGCTTGACCTCCGCCGCGCGACGGACGACGGCCACTGCTCCCCGTTTCGCCCAGGTGACGATCCCGCAACCGCGCTGATCCCCCACCGACGCCGGCCGGCGGACCGATCCCGGTCTGTCGGCCGGCGCGTCCGGCGGTACGCCGGCCCGCCGAGGCAGGGCTCAGCCGCCGGGGCGCGGGCACGCGGCGGTCAACTCGCTCACCGTGCGGGTGCCCCCGTCGTAGCTGCGCGCCGCCACGAACTCCCCCGCCGGCCGCTGCGCCCCGGCGACCGCCCGGGCCCGGCGCCGGTCCGCGCCCCGGAAGCGCAGCGCCAGGCTCAGGTGCGGGACCCACCGGCCGGGCAGGTGCCACGGGTGCGGACCGGCCGCCTCGGCGAGCACGTCCCAGACCGCCCCGTGCAGCGCGACCAGTTGCGGCGTCGGGCGGACCAGCCAGACCAGCGGGGCGCTGCCGTCGAGGACGTCCAGCCGGCCCAGTCGCACCGGCAGCGGAAGCGCGGCGTCGAAGAGGTCGCCCAGTCGCCGCTCGGCGCCGGGCGGGAACTCGTCGACCGAGGCGAGCGTCAGGTGTGGCCGGTTCGTCGGGTGCGTGTTGGCGGCCAGGCTGGGCAACCCGGCGGCGGCGAGCCGGCTCCACGCCGCGCGTACGCCCGCGTCGAGCTCCGGCGAGCAGGTCAGTTCCACCGTCCGCACAGGATCAGGCTAGTCCCCGGCGTCCGGCCGCGACGCCCCGGCGTGGTCAGAGCCAGCCGGCCTCGCGGGCGCGCCGGACCGCCTCGGCCCGATCGGCGGCGCCGAGCTTCTGCACCGAGGCGCTCAGATGGTTGCGGACGGTGCCGGCGGCCAGGTGGGTCCGCCGCGCGATCACCGCGACCGGGGTGCCCAGTTCGGCCAGCCGCAGGGTCTCCAGCTCGCGCGGGGTCAACGGGCACTCGGGCAGCGTCAGCGCGTCGGCGGCCAGCGCGGGGTCGACGTAGCGCGCGCCGGCGCGCACCCGCCGGATCACGTCGGCCAGCGCCCCGCCGGGCGCGCCCTTGGCGAGGAATCCGCGCGCCCCGGCGGTCAGGGCCGGCCGGAGCTGGGCGGGACGCGCGTGACCGGTCAGGATCACCGACGCGCACCCGGGCAGCAGCCGGGTCAGCTCGGCGGCGACCTCGACGCCGCCCGGCGGCGGCATCTCCAGGTCCAGCACCGCCACGTCCGGACGGTGGGCCAGCGCCGCGGCCAGGGCGGTGCGGCCGTCCGCGGCGTGCGCCACCACCTCGATGTCCGGCTCCAGGTCGAGCAGCGCGGCCAGCGCGAGCCGGATCAGCTCCTCGTCGTCGGCGAGCAGGACCCGGATCACGACGGCACCGGCACGGTCGCGACCAGGCTGAACACGCCGTCCTCGGCGGACGCCCGGACCCGGCCGCCGGAGGGGGCGAGCCGGTCGGCGAGGCCGCGCAGGCCACCGCTGAACGCGTCCGGGCCGTGGCCACGGACGCCGTCGTTGCGTACGGTCAGGGTCACCTGCGCATCGTCGCGGGTGATCTCGATCCGGCACCAGCCGGCCCGGCTGTGCCGCAACACGTTCGTGCCGGCCTCCCGCAGCACGGCGGCCAGGTCGGCGGCGACCGGGGCGGGCAGCTCACCCACCGGCGGATCGATCGTGCAGCGCACCCCGCTGGACCGCAGCACCTCACCCACCGCCGCCGCCTGCTCGGCCAGGTCGACGGCGCGGTAGCCGTGCACGGCCGCGCGGACCCGGGTCAGCGCCGACGCGGCGAGCCGACGCGCCTCGGCCGCCTCCCGGCCGGCCCGGGCGCCGTCCACAGGCGCCAGCCGCTCGGCCAGCTCGGCCTTCAGCGCGATCACGGTGAGGTCGTGCCCGAGCAGGTCGTGCACGTCCCGGGCGAAGCGCAGCCGCTCCTCCGCCGCGGCGAGCCGCGCCCGGGCCGCCTGCCCCTGCCGGGCCTCGACCAGCAGGTCCCAGAACCACACCTGGACCCAGGTGAGCAGCGCGATCCCGGCGCCCACCCCGCCGGTGACCAGCAGCGCCGTGGCCAGCGGTCCGCCGGTCGCCAGCGTCGTCGCGGCGGCGGCGGCGAGCACACCGACCGCCGTGGCCGCCGCCGGCGCCGGCCGGAACAGCAGCGGCGTCATCCCGACCAGCGACGCGCCCAGCCAGGCCCAGGTGGGCCAGTCCCCGGCCGCCACCGGGCCGAGCAGCGGCAGGCTCAGCAGCGCGGCCACCACCAGCGCGAGGTGCCGGCGGCGCCGGGCCGCGCCGGCGAGCCACGGCGTGACCGCCGCGTGCAGCACCGCGACCTGGGCCACCGTGAAACCGACCAGCGCGACCGTGCCGAGCGCCACCCGCGCCGGGTCCGGTTCCCGGGCCAGGCCGACGGTCGGCAGCAGCACCGTGGTCCACACGTTCGTGCCCAGCGACAGCAGGGTGACGCGGCGGGCCCGGCGTAGCCGGTGGTCCACCGCGTCGACCGTCATGCCCGCCGATCCTAGGGCGTGGCTCGTCGTCCGCCCGACCCGTGGACGGGCCGGGCCGACCGCCGGTTCGCGGCGCCCGCGCAGCTTACTGCGGCGAAAATGGAAATGCTAAGACAATTTCTAGGTCAACTTCTGCGGCAGCAAATGCAATTAACCTTTTCTCCGCGTGCGTTTCCCCGCATCGGATGATACGAATGGAGGCAGGGCAAGGAATTCACATCGGTCGGCCTCCGGTCGCCCCGCTGTCGCGGCGAGCAATCGCCGGAAAGGCGCACCGAACAGCACCGATGCGATCCGGGCGCGAGCCGAAGCCGCGCCTCCGCCCCCCGGCGCCCGAGGCGCGGAAACAATTGTCGGCGTCCCACGTGGGCTGGGACGACAAAGGGGAAGAGGAAATGTCGCGAGTCATCCGTAACACCATTCGTTCGCTGCTGGCCGCCGGATGAGCGGCCGGCCTGGTCGCGGTGGCCGCGCCGCCGGCCAGCGCCGCGACGTACACCGGATATCTCCAGGGCACCTGCGCGCAGGCGGTGGGCAGCGCCTACCGGCTCCAGTTGAAGATTCCGGTCAACGAGCTCAACGTGCCTGTCGTCTACGCCGACGGCAGCGCCGGCACGGTCAGCGCCACCACCGCCTTCATGACCATGAACGTCGAGTGGTGCTCGAACGGCAGCGCGGTGACCTACGCCAAGATCGTGTCCAGCAACGCGGACCGGACCAGCGGCGGCGTCAGCACCAACCTCGAACGCAAGAGCTACACCAAGTCCGGCACGCCGCCCACCGCCGTCGGCGGGCCGTACACCCTCGGCACGGCGGCCACCTGGGGGCGCAACTTCTCCGGCACGGTCAGCGGCCAGCCGTTCGGCGTCGGCGGATCGTTGACGTTCACCCCGGCGAACTTCACCTCGACCATGACGGTCAAGGTCTATCCGACCGACGCCCGGGTGGAGTGCACCGGCACCGCGGTCGGACACGCCGAGTTCTGCTCCCCCAACTACTGATCCGCAGCGCCGGTGGCGGCGCCCCGACCGCAGGGGCGCCGCCGCCACCCAGGAGGGATGTCACGGTCGACCCGTGCGTTCCGCACGGTTCCGCGATGACGAACGCGCCTTCTCCGGTGCGTCGGGTGCCGGCAGGGTCGGGGCATGACGGAGATGACTGTGGTCGTACCCCGGCGGTGGGCCGGGTGGACGCGGACCCGGCACCTGGCCGGGATGACGGTGGCGATGGTGGCCGGCATGGTGCTGCTCGGCCCGCTGTGGCGGGCGGTGGGGCAGGCGGTCGGCGGCGCGGGCGCGCTGGCCCGGGCGGACGTCGCCGCGCTGGTGATGGCGACGAACATGTCCCTGGGGATGGTCGCCTGGATGTGGCACCGAGGCGACGGGTGGGCGGCCACCGCGCAGATGACGGCGGCCATGTTCGTCCCCTTCCTGCTCCTGTTCCCGCCCTGGTGGGCCGGCCTGGTCGGGGACCACACGCTGATGCTCGGCGGTCACCTGCTGATGGTGCCGGCGATGGTGCTGGTGGCGCTGCGGCACCACCACCCGGCCGGCGTCGCCCCGCCGCGCCGGCCGGCGGCGGCCGTGGCGCGTCGCTGGCCGGCCGCCCTGGCGCTGCTGATGACCGCCGACATGTGGTTCGCGCCGACCGTGGTCCCGCCCTGGACGCTGCTCGTGCTCCCGGCCGGCTACCTGCTCCTCGGCACCTGGCGGCGGCAGTGGGCCGACCGGCGGCGGCTCGGGGTCCAGCTCGCCGGGCTGGCCGTCTGGGGCGGCCTCGCCGCGGTGGCGGTGGCGGTACCGGACCGCGTCGCCGGGGTGCTGGTCGGCCTCGGCTGGCTCGGCCACACCGGCTGGGACCTCTGGCACCACCGCGCCGGCTCGGTGGTGCCCCGGGGGTACGCGCAGTGGTGCGCCGTGCTGGACGTGGCGGTCGGAGTCACCACGCTGCTGGCCGTGCTGTCCCGGTGACCGGCGCGGGTGGCGCGGGGAACGTTTGTGCCGGTCGCCGCGACCCGCGTCCGGCGGTGATGAAAGGCTTGTCGGATGAGCGCCGCACCGACCCCGACCGACCCCACCACCCCCGCCGACGCCGAGGACGCCCCCGCCTTCGCGGATCTCGGGCTGCGCGCCGAGCTGCTGGGAGCGCTGTCCGCCCTCGGCTACGAGGAGCCGACCCCGATCCAGAGCGAGGCGATCCCGCCGCTGCTGGCCGGCCGGGACCTGCTCGGACAGGCGGCGACCGGCACCGGCAAGACCGCCGCGTTCGCGCTGCCGCTGCTGCAGCGGATGCCTGTGGCACGCCCGGACGGTGACCCGGTGTCGCTGGTGCTGGTGCCGACGCGGGAGCTGGCGGTGCAGGTCTCCGAGGCGTTCCACCGCTACGGCAAGGACCTGGGCGCCCGGGTGCTGCCGATCTACGGCGGCCAGCCGATCGGCCGGCAGTTGCGGGCCCTGGACCACGGGGTGGACGTGGTGGTGGCCACGCCCGGGCGGGCGCTCGACCACATCGCCCGGGGCACGCTGCGGCTGGGCTCGCTGGCCACCGTGGTGCTGGACGAGGCGGACGAGATGCTCGACATGGGCTTCGCCGAGGACATCGAGGCGATCCTGGAGCACGCCCCGGAGGGCCGGCAGACGGTGCTCTTCTCGGCCACCATGCCGGCCCGCATCGACGGGCTGGCCCGGCAGCACCTGACCGACCCGGTCCGCATCCGGATCGAGCGCGAGCGGCAGGTGGCCGGCGCGGCGCCGCGGGTGCGGCAGAGCGCCTACCTGGTGGCGCGGGCGCACAAGCCGGCCGCGCTGGGCCGGGTGCTCGACGTCGAGTCGCCCACCGCCGCGATCGTGTTCTGCCGCAGCCGGGAGGAGGTGGACCGGCTCACCGAGACGATGAACGGCCGGGGCTACCGGGCCGAGGCGCTGCACGGCGGGATGAGCCAGGAGCAGCGGGACCGGGTGATGGGCCGGCTCCGCTCCGGCACCGCGGACCTGCTGGTCGCCACCGACGTGGCGGCCCGTGGACTGGACGTCGAGCAGCTCACCCACGTGGTCAACTACGACGTCCCGTCCGCGCCGGAGGCGTACGTGCACCGGATCGGGCGGGTGGGCCGGGCCGGGCGGGAGGGGGTGGCGATCACCCTCGCCGAGCCGCGCGAGCACCGGATGCTCAAGACGATAGAGCGGGTCACCGGCCAGCGGATCACCATCGACAAGATCCCGACGGTCGCCGACCTGCGCACCCGGCGGTTCGAGCTGACCCAGGCCGCGGTGCGGGAGGCGCTGCTGGAGGACGACCTGGAGCCGTTCCGGGCGGTGGTCGAGTCGCTGACCGACGAGTTCGACCTGATGGAGGTGGCGCTCGCCGCGGTGCGGCTGGCGCACGAGGCCACGCTGCCCGGCACCGCCGACGAGGAGGAGATCCCGCAGGTCGCCGTCCGCGCGAACCGGGACGCCCGGCCCGGGGCCGAGGGCCGGGACCGGCGGACCGGGGTGCGCTCCCGCGCCGCCGGCACCACCCAGGTCTTCATCGGCCTGGGACGGCGGGCCGGGGTACGTCCGCAGGACCTGGTGGGCGCGATCACCGGCGAGACGCGGGCGAGCGGTCGGGACATCGGCTCGATCGAGATCGCGGACCGGTTCTCGCTCGTCGAGGTGCCGCAGGATCTGGCCGACGAGGTGATCGCGGGGCTGCGCGGCAGCACCATCAAGGGCCGCAAGGCCACCGTCCGGCGGGACCGGGACGGCCACGGCGACTCCGGCGGCGAGCGCCGCTACGAGGGCCGGGACCGGCGCGACCGCCGGTAACCGGAGACCGTGGCGACGGACCGGCCCCGGCGGGGGTCGGTCCGGCGTGCCGCCGTACGGCGGTCAGGTGCAGTTGCGGACGGACCAGACCGGGTCCCAGTTCTGGGCGGCGGCGAACCGCACGACGGCGAGGTCGACTCGGGTTCACCTCGCATTCGGTACGCACGGACCCCCGCCGCCGACCTGGCGACGGGGGTCCGACGGGCAGCGGTCAGGCCGTGGCGAGCGGCTGGCCGCCGATGCTCTGCGCGTCCACCTCGGCCGGACGCAGCGCCAACGCGAGCACGTCGGCGACGTCGGCGAGGGTGTGCACGGTCAGCGCCTCCCGGACCTCGGCGGGCAGGTCGTCCAGGTCCGGCTCGTTGCGCTTCGGGATGATCACCTCGGTCAGGCCCGCCCGGTGCGCGGCGAGCAGCTTCTGCTTCACGCCGCCGATCGGCAGCACCCGGCCGGAGAGGGTCACCTCGCCGGTCATCCCGAACTCGGGCCGGACCGGACGACCGGTCACCAGGGACGCCAGCGCGGTCACCATGGTGATGCCGGCGCTCGGGCCGTCCTTGGGCACCGCGCCCGCCGGGAAGTGCACGTGGATCCGCCGGCCGGCGAGCGCGTTCGGGTCGATGCCCAGGCGTCGCCCGTTGGAGCGCAGGTACGACAGCGCGATGTGCGCCGACTCCTTCATCACGTCGCCCAGCTGACCGGTGAGGGTCAGCCCCGGCTCGCCCTCCATGCCGGTGGCCTCGATGAAGAGCACGTCGCCGCCGGCCCCGGTGACGGCCAGGCCGGTCGCCACGCCGGGCACCGCGGTCCGCTCGGCCGACTCCGGGGTGAACTTCGGCCGGCCCAGGTAGCGGGCCAGGTTCCCGGTGTCGACGCGGACCGGCGCCGGGTCGGACGCCAACGCGACTGTCACCTTGCGCAGGATCTTGGCCAGGGCCCGTTCGAGCTGCCGGACGCCCGCCTCGCGGGTGTACTCCCCGGCGATCAGCGCCAGCGCCTCGTCCGCGACGGTCACCTCCTCGGCGGTCAGGCCGGCCCGCTCCCGCTGCCGGGGCAGCAGGTGGTCGCGGGCGATGGCCACCTTCTCGTCCTCGGTGTAGCCGTCCAGCGTGACCAGCTCCATCCGGTCCAGCAACGGGCCGGGAATCGACTCCACCACGTTGGCGGTGGCCAGGAACAGCACGTCGGACAGGTCGAGGTCGACCTCGAGGTAGTGGTCGCGGAAGGTGTGGTTCTGCGCCGGGTCGAGCACCTCCAGCAGGGCCGCGGCCGGGTCGCCGGAGTAGCCGGCGGCCAGCTTGTCGACCTCGTCGAGGAGCACCACCGGGTTCATCGAGCCGGCCTCGCGCAGCGCCCGCACGATCCGGCCGGGCAACGCGCCGACGTAGGTGCGCCGGTGGCCGCGGATCTCCGCCTCGTCGCGCACGCCGCCGAGGGAGACCCGGACGAAGTTGCGTCCGAGCGCCCGGGCGACGGACTCGCCGAGGCTGGTCTTGCCGACGCCGGGCGGGCCGGCCAGGGCGAGCACCGCGCCGGAGCCGCGCCCGCCGACCACACCCAGGTTGCGCTCCGCGCGGCGGTTGCGCACCGCGAGGTACTCCAGGATGCGGTCCTTGACGTCGGCCAGGCCGGCGTGGTCGGCGTCGAGCACGGCCCGCGCCGCCGCCAGGTCGGTGTGGTCCTCGGTACGGGTGCCCCAGGGCATCTCGAGGACGGTGTCGAGCCAGGTGCGGATCCAGCCCGCCTCGGGCGAGGCGTCGCTGGCCCGTTCCAGCTTGCCGACCTCGCGCAGCGCCGCCTCGCGCACGTCGTCCGGCAAGGCGGCGGACTCGACGCGCGCGCGGTAGTCGGCGGAGCCGTCCGGCTCGTCCTCGCCAAGCTCCTTGCGGATCGCGGCGAGCTGCTGCCGGAGCAGGAACTCACGCTGGGACTTCTCCAGCCCCTCGCGGACGTCGCTGGTGATCCGCTCGGTGACCTCCTGCTCGGCCAGGTGTTCCTTCACCCAGCCGACGAGCAGTTCCAGCCGGGCGGTGACGTCCGGCGCGGCGAGCAGTTCGGTCTTCTGCGTCAGGCTGAGCCAGGGCGCGTAGCCGGCGGAGTCGGCCAGCTCGGAGAGGTCGGTCATCCGCTCCATCGCGTCGATGACCTGCCAGGCCCCGCGCTGCTGGAGCACCGAGGTGGTCAGCGCCCGGTACTCGCGGGCGAGTTCGCGGGCGCGGCCGGCCGGGGCCGGCTCGTCGAGGGCGGTCGCCTCGACCCAGAGGGCGGCGCCGGCGCCGGGCACGCCGGAGCCGATGCGGGCCCGGGTGAGACCGCGGACCACGGCGGCCGGCTCACCGCTGGGCAGCCGGCCCACCTTCTCGATGGTGGCGACCACGCCGACCGGGCCGTACTCGCCGTCGATGCGGGGCACCGCCAGCAGCGTCTTGTCGCCGCTGGCGCGGGCGGCGTCGACCGCGGCCTGGGTGGTCGGGTCGAGGGTCACCGGGACGACCATCCCGGGCAGCAGGACGGCGTCGGTCAGGGGAAGTACCGGAAGAGTTGCCATCGAAACACACCTGCCATCGTCGGTTGAGCGTGTCTGACTCAAGTAACAAACCGTTCCCCTTGTTCCGGCCTGTGACCCACGACACTCCGTCGACGTGCCCGCCACCGCCGCGGCCCACCGACCCCTTTTACCTCCCGCCGATTCCGCGACCCGCCGAATGAGACGGCGCGGGTATTGTTGCGAAATTACCGCTTGGTAGGTCAAACTCTTAGCCACACCCCGCCCGACACAGGGAGTAATGGCGATGGCAAGGAAAGTAATCACCGTTCTGACCGACGACCTCGACGGCGGAAAGGCCGATCGGACCGTCGAGTTCAGCCTGGACGGCGTGGCGTACACGATCGACGTCTCGGACGAGAACGCGGGCGTCCTGCGCAAGGCCCTGGACCCCTACATCAGCGCTGGCCGGCGCATCGGCCGCGGCCCCGTCGACACCGGCCGCACGACCCGGCGCGCCACCCGGCCGAGCACCTCCGGAATGGACCGCGAGCAGAACCGCGCCATCCGCGAATGGGCGGCCAAGAACGGCCACGAGATTTCCGAGCGCGGGCGCATCCCGGTCTCCGTGGTGGAGGCGTACAAGAACCGCTGAGCCTTCCGGGCCACCGTCGGGCGCCCGGGGTCGGGCCGAGAAATCGGCGTGACCCCGGGCGAGTTCTGTCCGGTCGACAATTTTCGCGACACGCGGTCGGGGCGGCACCAATTTCCACACGCGCGAACGGCCGGAGCCGCCCGAGATCCTTCCCGGGCGGCTCCGGCCGTCGTCGTACGGTCAGTTGACCTGGATGCGCACCACGTCGATGGCGGGGGTCTGGTTGGCCCGCTCCATCATCGGGATCCGGTGCGAGCCGTCACCGGCCCAGACCGAGCACTGGGCCAGGCCCGAGTCCGGCAGGCCCGGGATCTGGATCAGCACGTCGTCCGGCTGGTTGCCGCCCTTGCCGTCCTCGGTGGCGACGAAGAAGGCGGGCACGTCCTGCGGGTTCGGGGGCTGCCGGGTGCTGCCGAGCATCCGGCACGCGGTGTGGAAGTGGCCGCGCACCAGACCCTGGTCGTTGAGCAGCGAGCTCTCGATGTAGTAGCCACCCTGCCCGGCGGCGAGGAAGCGGTCCCGCACCAGGTTCTTCGTGGTGACCCGGAGGGTGAACGGCTGGTTGCGCTGCACCTGGTTCGGGAACTGCGTGATCAGCAGCGACGGGTTGTTGGCCGCGGCGCCGACCTCACCGAAGGCGGTGCTCACGCACCGGTTGCCGTTCTGGAAGCCGTTGTGCGCCTCCAGCTGGCTCTGGCCGCAGTCCTTGGCCAACGGCTGAAGGCCACCGCCGTTGTTCTGGCCACCGTTGTTGTTGCCGCCGTTGTTGTTGCCGCCGGTCTGACCGCCGTTGTTGTTGCCGCCGGTCTGACCGCCGTTCTGGCCACCGTTCTGACCGCCGCCGTTGTTCGCGCCGCCGTTGTTCGCGCCGCCGTTCTGCGCGTTGTCGGCGAGCGCGCACTGGGCGAGCTTCTCCAGGCCCTGCGGGCGCTGGCCACCACGACCGATGGCGGTGGCGATCCGGTTCAGCGTGGCGGTCCGCTTGTCCGCCAGCGGACGGAGGATCGCGTTGTTGATGAAGTTGCCACCGTTGCGGCCCTCCGCCGCGAGCCGGCGGTTCGCCTCGGCGATCTGGCTGTCCAACAGGGCCAGGTTGCGGTCCACCTCGGCACGGGCCCGGTCGGGCACCTGCGGCAACTTGCCCTTGACGTCGGGGCAGGCCACGGTCGGGGTGCCGGCGCCGGCGCCACCGGCGTTCGTCTGCTGGCACTCGGCCGCCGACATCTGGCCGTCGCCCCAGTGGTTACGCACCCAGCGGCCGTTCTGCCAGGTCCGGGTGGTGCTGCCCTGACCGCCCGGAGCGGTCGCACCCGGGCTCGAGGGCACGCAGGACGCCGAGGCGGCTCGGGTGGTCCTGCGCTGGTCCTGGGCGGACGAGATCTGGGTGACGGCGACGATGCCGCCGAAGACGGCGAGCGTGCCGACCACGGCCAGCACCCGCTTGCTCCGCGCGTTACCGGATGACCGGCGCGCCCGTGTGGACCTGCGCATCGAATTGCTCTCCTTCTCGATCCGGTAGTCGACTGGTGATCCCGGGGCGTCATTCCTCGGGGTGGGATCACTGCGACACGTGGTCGCGCGTCAATGGCCGACGGTGCCCTCTCCGCACCGTCTCCGCGCCGTCCGGGCGCGGCGGAAGATCTGCGTCCATTCCCGCTTAGGTACGGAGCGCCGTCGGCGAAGGTTCAACCGGAGATCAGAAAAAAATCGAGGGCCCGGCCGGTGGTGCGGAAGTGCGGATCAGTCGGCGCAGAGATGGTCGAACGCGAAGCCGCCGTCGAAAGAGTCCCGCCGGGCGGCGAGGCGCCGCACCTGCTCGCGCAGGGCGTCCCGGTCCACCAGGGACGCCGCGTCGGCGTCGAGGTCACGCAGCCGCTCCCCCAGAGCCACCGCGGCCAGGTCCTCGGCGAGCCGGCCCGGGTCCACCCCGCAGGAGAAGCCCCGACAGGACAGCCGCACCCGCTCCACCCGGCAGCGACCGGCCCGCACCTCGACCCAGCTCCACCCCTCCGCCGGGCCGTCCGTCCACCGCACGTGCAGGCCGCGCACGATCGGGTCGGCCAGCCGGCCCGCCACGTACGCGTCGACCGCGTCGGCCCGGGCCAGCGCGCCGAGGTCGTTGACCGGCCCCCGCCGGCCGTCCGGCAGCCGGCCCACGATGTCGCGGAAGGAGACCGTGTCCCCGCCGTCCGGGTCGGTGCCCTCGGCGTACGCGCGGGCGTCGAGCACGTACTCGACGAACCGGCGGACGTGCTCGCCACCGCCGAGCGTCGACGACTCGACCCGCAGCAGCGGCAGGCCCACGGCGGCGCAGACCGCGTCGGTGAGCCGTTCGTCGCGGCGGGCGGGCGAGCCGTCGGGCGTGGGCGCGCCGAGGCGCACGGCGAACCGCGGCAGGCCGGTGTCGGCGGCGCAGACCACCAGGTCGAGGCGGGCCCGTCCGGCGGTGCTCCACTGGCTGCCGGTGACTCCCGGCGGGCGGCCCTGCGCCAGTTCGCCGAGCCGCCGGTCGGCGTACCCGACGTGACCGGCGCGCACCAGGCGCGGCGCTGCCGTGGCCGGGACCGGCCGCAGCCAGGAGGCGGCCACGCTGCCGGTGCTCGTCATCTCGCCACAACCCGTCCGTCGCTCGCCCGACGTCCGAGTGTAGGGCGTCGATCATGGGGGCCGCCTCGGCGGTGCGGCGAAATCCGGACGACCGACGGGCGGTGCGCGGCCCGGGTCCGGCGATCTAGGCTCTGCGGGTGCACAGCGGACGGACCCCGGAGCGATTCACCAAACGCAGCCTCGTCGCCGTATCCCACGCCATCGAGCGGGCCGCGCTGACCGAGGCCGAGGACGGCCCACTGGTCGTGTTCGCGCTCTTCCAGCGGCTGCCGTACTTCGAGCGCGAGCGCACGGTCTACCAGCGCCTCGCCGGCCGGGCGGCGGTCACCGTGGTCGGCATGGTCGGCGGTCCCCCGCCGGACCTGCCCGACGGGGTGTACGGAGTGGCCCTGGACGAGGCGGAGGAGCTGGCCCGGGAGTGGAGCGTGGTGGCGCTGACCCCCCGTTTCGGCGCGACGCTCGTGGCGTACGACAGGGGTGAGGTCACCCCCGCCGCGACGCTGGAGTCCGGCCGCCTCTTCGAGGGCCGGTGGGGGTTCCGCCGGGACGCGGCGCTGCACGAGGTGATCCGGCTGCGGGAACGACTCGCCGAGCGGCTGCCCGGCGCGGCCCGGTCGGCGTTGGACGAGGCGGTCGCCCGGGTACGGGACATCCCGGCCGGTCCGGGTGAGGCGCGCGCCGAGTCGGCGCTGAAGCTGCTCGCCCGACGCGGCGACCGCGGCGCGCCGCCTGTCGAGACGACGGACGGCATGCTCGACGAGCCCGGCCTGCGCCAGTGGAGCGGCGCGGACGGGGTGACCGCCTCCGGCACGCTGCCGGTGGCGCTGGTCGGCCTGCGGGTGGACGAGCCGGCCGGCTCGCCGGAGCGCTTCGGCAGGCGCAGCGCCGCCCGGGAGGGTCAGGCCCTGCTCGCCGCCGTGACCGGCGTGCTGCGGCCGGTCGACCGGGCGGTGCGGGTCACCGACAACGAGTTCCACCTGGTCCTGCCGGCGCTCGGCGAGCCGGAGGCGCTGGCCGTGGTGGGCCGGCTGCACGAGGCGATCGGGGCGCTGGCCCGGTCGTTCCCGTTCGTCGCCTACTCGGTGCACGCGGCGGTCGCGGTGACCACCCGGCGGCCGCTGCCGACGGCGGACCTGCGGGCCGCCGTGCAGTGGGCGGTACGCGAGGGGGTGCCGGTGGCGGGCCTGCCGCCGGAGCCGGCCGCCGCCACGGCCGGGGCCGGCTGAGCGGTCACCGCCACACGACCACCTCGGTCGGGAGCTTGCGGTCGATGTCCGGCACGGTGGCGCCGGACGCGGGATAACCGACCGGGATGATCAGATTTCCCCGTTCCTCGGCCGGCCGGTCGAGCAGCTCGTTGAGGAAGCGCATCGGGCTCGGCGTGTGGGTCAGCGTGGCCAGGCCGGCCCGGTGCAGCGCGGCGAGCAGGAAGCCGACCGCTATCCCCACCGACTCCTTCACGTAGTAGGGCCGGGGCGAGCGCGGCCCGCGGTGCACCTCGAACACCACGATCACCGCCGGCGCGGTCTCCAGGAACGGTTTGCTCGCGTCGGTGCCGAGTGGGGCGAGCGCGGCCAGCCACTCCTCCGGCGCGCGGCGCTCGTAGAAGACCCGCTCCTCGGCCTCGGCCGCAGCCCGCAGCCGCCGCTTCAGCGCCGGATCGGTCACCACCACGAACCGCCAGGGCTGCCGGTTGGCCCCGCTGGGCGCCGACGCCGCCGCCCGCAACGCCTCGGCCAGCACGCCGGCCGGGATCGGGCGGTCGCTGAAGTCGCGTACGGTCCGGCGGCGGACCATCTGGTCGGCGAACTCGCGGGCCCGGGACAGCGCCTCGGCCGGCGGGACCCCGTAGTCGGGGACCGGTCGACCGGTCGGGTGGGGAGGCATCCGCTCATTCTCGGCCGGTGCGCCGGAGCCGGCCACCGGAGAGCCGTGGCGGTACGCGAGGATGAGCCGGTAGGAGGGGAGGCCGGGCGTGCGCGTGGTGTCGCTGGTGCCGTCGCTGACCGAGGCGGTCGCGGCGACCCGGCCGGAGGTGCTGGTCGGCGCGACCGACTGGTGCACGCATCCGGCCGGGCTGGACGTCGCCCGGGTCGGCGGGACGAAATACCCCGACCTGGACCGGGTGCTCGCTCTCTCGCCCGACCTGGTGCTGCTCAACGAGGAGGAGAACCGGCTGGCCGACGCGGAGGCGCTGCGCGCGGCCGGCGTCGCGGTGCGGGTCACCTTTCCGCGCACCGTGCCGGAGGCGCTCGACCAGCTCGGCGAGCTGCTCGCCGCGATCGGCGGGTCCGACGAGCCGGCGTGGTTGCGCTCGGCCCGCCGGGCCTGGGCCGCGCCGCCCGTGCCGGAGCGGGTCCGCACCGCCGTGGTGCCGGTGTGGCGGCGCCCCTGGGTGGTGCTGGGCCGGGACACGTTTGCCGGGGACGTGCTGCGCCGGCTCGGCGTGGTCAACGGCTGGGCCACCGACCCGGAGCGCTATCCCCGCCCCACGCTCGACCGGCTGCGGGGCCGGGCGCCGGAGCTGGTGGTGCTGCCGGACGAGCCGTACCGGTTCACCGCCGAGGACGGGCCGGAGGCCTTCCCGGGGGTGCCGTCGGCGCTGGTCTCCGGTCGGCACCTCACCTGGTACGGCCCGTCGCTCGCCGAGGCGCCGGCGCTGCTCGCCGCCCAGCTCGCCACCGAGGTCTGAGCGGTCGCCCGGGACCGGACGCGACGGTCAGGCGATCGGGGTGGCGTGCACCGGGTCCAACTCCATCAGCGTGGTGTCGTCCACGTCGTAGGAGATGGCGTTGTGCACCGCGACCACGCCGGCGACCTGGCCGGCCAGGCGGCCGGCGAGGTCGACGGCGCTGCGGCGGTCCAGCCGTCCGTCCATGGTGACCTCGCCGCCGCGGGCCTGCACCGTGACCAGGCCGTCGCGGACGGAGAGCACTCGGCGCAGCACCTCCTGGACCACGTCCTCGCGGATCTCCGCGTCGGTGCGCAGGTGCACCCGCAGCAGGTCGCCACGGGTGACGATGCCGGCCAGCCGGCCGAGGTCGTCGAGGACCGGCAGCCGCTTGACCGCCTCCCGGTCCATCAGCCGGGCGGTGGCCGCCAGCGACGCCCGCCCGTGGGTGGTGACCGCCGGCGCGGTCATCAGGTCCCGGGCCACCAGCGCGCCCGCCTTCTCCCGGGCGACGCGCCGGCGACGCCCGGCGAACACCCGCCGCTCGTCGGGGTGGCCGGCCCGCTCCACCTTGTGCAGCAGGTCCGCCTCGGAGATCACCCCGAGCACCCGGTGGAACGAGTCCACCACCGGCACCCCGCTGACCCGCTCCCGCACCAGCACATCGACGACGTCGCGGTACGGCGTCTCCTCGCCCACCGTGGCGACGTCCCTGGTCATCACGTCCGCCACCTGCCATGTCCTCATCGCGACCTCCTCGCCACGTGGCTCCACCAGCGACGCTAGGCCGCCGGCGGAGGCTCGGGCAGGGGCGGCGGGCCGCTACCCGGCGGGCCCTCCGGACCGGGTCGGGACGGGACCAAGGACCCGGACGCGAGGCACCCTCGGCCCTGCTCCCCGCCCTCGCCCGGGAGTGGAATGAAGGTGCCACCGGAAAGCGCGGTGCGAGGCACAGGAAGGACGTGGAGACCATGACCGCGACAATCGAGCGGACCCCCGCCGCCACCATCGCTCCGGCGGCCGAGACCCCCCGCCAGAAGGCCACCCGCTACGTCTGGGCCGGGCTGCGGATCGCCCTGGGCTGGACCTTCCTCTGGGCCTTCCTGGACAAGATGTTCGGCCTGGGCCACGAGACCCCGGCGAAGAACGCCTGGATCAACGGTGGCAGCCCGACCAAGGGCTTCCTGAGCTTCGGCGCGGCCGGCCCGTTCCAGGGCTTCTACCACGACATCGCGGGCGCGGCCTGGGCGGACTGGCTGTTCATGCTCGGCCTGCTCGGCATCGGCGTGGCGCTGCTGCTCGGCATCGGCACCCGGATCGCCGCCGCCGCCGGTGGGCTGCTGCTGGTCATGATGTGGACCGCCGTGCTGCCCCCGGAGAACAACCCCTTCATGGACGACCACCTCATCTACGCGGGCCTGCTCGCCGGCCTGGCCCTGGTCGGCGCCGGCAACACCCTCGGCCTCGGCCGGGCCTGGGCGAAGCTCCCCCTGGTCCAGCGCCTGCCCTGGCTGAGGTGAGCGCAGGTCGCCCCGGGCGGGCGTCGCCGGCAGGCGACGCCCGCCCGGTCGTACGCGCCGGGGCGGGTACCGGCGCGTATCGGCCGGTCGCGATCGGGCAGGATCGACGGTGACCACACCGTCAGCACCGAGGAGACCCGCTCATGGAGAAGCCCGAGGTTGGCCCGATCGAGGGCGCGCCGCCCGCCGATCTCGTCGTCGAGGACATCACGGTCGGCGACGGCCCGGAGGCCCACGCCGGCCAGCTCGCCAGCGTGCACTACGTGGGCGTGGCCCACTCGACCGGCCGCGAGTTCGACGCCTCGTGGAACCGGGGCGAGACGTTCGAGTTCCCGCTCGGTGGCGGCCAGGTCATCGCCGGCTGGGACCAGGGCGTGATCGGCATGAAGGTCGGCGGCCGGCGTCGGCTCACCATCCCGCCGCACCTGGGCTACGGGGCCCGGGGCGCCGGCGGCGTCATCAAGCCGAACGAGACGCTCGTCTTCGTGGTGGACCTGCTCGGCGTGCGCTGAGCGCTCGCGCGGTCAACGGGCCGCCGGCGGCACGCCGGCGGCCCGGTCGCGCGGTCAGGCGGCGCAGGTCAGCAGCTCGCGGGCGGGGCCCGACTCGCGCACCGGCACGACCCGGTGCAGGCCGGTCACCCGCAGCACCCGGGCCACCACCGGGGCCGGGTCGAGCAGCACCAGCTCGCCGCCGCGGGCCCGGATCCGCAGGTGGGCGGCGGCGAGCGCGCGCACCCCGGCGGCGGAGAGCAGCGGCACGCCGGACAGGTCGACGCGCACCACCGGCCGCGCCGGCGCCGCCCAGAGCGCGGCCCGGAACGCCGACACGGTGGCGATGTCGATCTCGCCCACCGGGCGCAGCTCGACCGCGTGGTCGAGCACCTCCGTCACCACCGCGAAGCGGTCGCCGCTGTCCCTCATACCGGCAAACCTACCCCCGACCACCGACAGTTCCGGCAGCTCGGCGGCGGGGTTCCGGGTATCGCCCGGGTGCCGACCCCGACCCGTCTCAGGGTCGTCCCCGAACCGCCCGCCGGCCGTCGTCGCGGGCGGGACACGCCGCGCGGGACTCCCCGCCGGCGGGCCGGCGGGCCCACAATGACCCGATGGCCGTCCCCCGCCCGCGCGTGCCCCTGCTGATCCGTCCGGTCCGCGAGCCGGCGACCGTGCCACCGCCGCTTACCGGCGTCTGGGCCCCCGACGACACCCGGCTGGACACCGCCGACCTGCTGCCGCTGCCCGACGGCGGGCTCGGGCCCGAGGACGTGGTGGTCGACGCCGAGGGGCGGGCGATCAGCGGCGACGAGGACGGCCGGCTCTGGTGGTGGCCGGTGGACGCACCGGCCGGCACCCGGCCCACGCTGCTCGCCGTGACCGGCGGCCGGCCGCTCGGCATCGAGCTGGACCCGGTCGACGGCGGGCTGCTGGTCTGCGACGCCTACCGGGGGTTGCTGCGGGTCGACCCGGACGGCGTGGTGCACGAGCTGACCGGCACCGCGCCGCCGGTGCACCTGGCCGACAACGCGGCGGTGGCCCGCGACGGCACGGTCTACTTCACCGACAGCTCCGACCGGTTCCCGCTCTCGCACTGGAAGCGGGACCTGCTGGAGCACCGCCCCAACGGCCGGGTGCTGGCCTACGACCGGCGGACCGGGCGCACCGACGTGGTGGCCGGCGGGCTCTACTTCCCCAACGGGCTGGCGCTCACCCCGGACGAGTCGGCGCTCATGCTTGTCGAGACCGCCACCCACCGGCTGCTGCGGGTCGACCTGCCGGGTGGCCGGGCCACCGTGCTGGCCGACCTGCCGGCCTACCCGGACAACGTCTCCCCGGTCGGCGACGGGACGTACTGGATCGCGCTGCCCAGCCCCCGGCTGCCCGCCATGGAACGGCTGCTGCCCCATCCCCGGCTGCGGCAGCTCGTCGCGTTGCTGCCCGGGGCGGTGCAGCCGCAGCCGCGCCGCTACGGGCTGGTCGCGCTCGTCGACGGCACGGGGCGGGTGCTGCGGACCCTGCACGGCCCGAGCGGCGCGTACCCGATGGTGACCGGCGTGCGGCAGCACGGCCGGCAGCTCTGGCTGGGCAGCCTGACCGCGACCGGGGTGGCCCGCGTCGACCTGGACTGAGACCGGCGCGCCAGGGCCGGCCCGCGCGGACGCGGGCCGGCCCATGGCCGTTCCTCCCCGGATCTCAGCCGCCGCTGTTGCTCCTGGTCGGGGTGGGCGCGGGTGCGGACCCGCCGGCCACCGCGCCCGGGTGCGGCGTCGGACTCTGCGTGGGCTTCAGCCCCGCCGGTACGGGCAGCGCGCTGCCCTTGGCGAACTCGTTCCAGCTCACGTTCCAGGCGGTGAAGCCGTTGCCCGGCTGGAGCTGCACCTCGGTGCCCTTGACGGTCACCAGGTCGCCGACCTGCGTGACGCCCATCAGCCAGTCGGCGCCGGCGGCGGAGACGTTCGTGCAGCCGTGCGAGGTGTTGTTGTAGCCCTGCTCCCCCTCGGACCACGGGGCCGAGTGGATGAACTCCCCGCCCCAGGTCAGCCGCTGCGCGTCGTCCACGTCGACCACGTAGCCGCCGTCGGGCTCGCCCCGGGTGTCGAACGTGGTGTGCTCGTGCTTCTCCATGATCACCATGGTGCCGCTGGAACTCGGCGTGCTCGGCTTGCCGAGGCTGACCGGGAGCTTCCGGAGCACCTTGCCGTCCTGGTAGACCGTCATCTGCTTGGTGGTGTTGTCGATGTCCAGCGACACCTGCCGGCCCACCTTGGCGGTCGCCACCCGGTCGGAGTCGCCGACCGCCTCCTTGCCGATGGGCAGCCCTTCCAGCGCGCTCCGGACGCTGATCCTGGTGCCGGGCTTCCAGCGGTCCGGCGCCCGGTACTCGGCCTGCTTGCCGTCGGACATCCAGGACCAGGTGCCGGGCTGGGCCGGACTCGTCTTGACGAACAGCCGGCGCTGCACGTCCGCCCGGGCCTCCGGCGGGATCGGCGGGTCGAAACCGAGCACCACCGGCATCGCCGTCCCGTACGTCTGATTGTCCTGGAAATACAATTCGCTGGTGACGGCCGGTTTGGTGGATTTGGCCATCGTCGTGAACGTCGTCTTGCGCGTCGTGGTCTTCCCGGAATCGCCGGTCACGGTCACCTCGGCCGTGTACGTCCGGGAATTGGCCAGCGGAGCGTCCGGCACCCAACCGGATCCGTCCTCGCGCGCCTGGGCCGGCACCGGGCGCCCCTTGTCGTCGGTGAGCTTCACGCCGGTCACCTTGCCGTTGCTGACCCTCGTGCCCACCTCCGCGCTGATCGGCACGTCGCGGGCCCGGTCGGCCGGCGTCACCGTGACCGACGGCGGCGCCGCCTCGGCCTGTTTCACCGCCGACCTCGGTCCGGCGGTGCACGCGCCGACCGCGAGCGGCACGGCCGCGACGGTCATCGCGAAAAGCGTCAGTCGCCGCCTCACAAACATATTTCGCCCCCCATTTCCGAACCCCCTCGCCCACATTCTGTAGGCCCGGCGTCACGGTGTGGCATCTTCGGCGGAATTGCTCGGAAACGGCTGCGCGAGATCCCGCAGCGGGAAAAGACCTTGGTACGAGTTCGCCCCTCGAGGGGCGGTTTCGTACCAAGGTCTCCCGGCGTCGGATCAGGTGTTGGCGATCAGCAGGGCGGGGCGTTCGACGCAGTCGGCCACGTGGCGCAGGAAACCGCCCGCCACGCCGCCGTCGCAGACCCGGTGGTCGAAGGTGAGGCTGAGCTGGGTCACCTTGCGGACCGCGAGCTGACCGTCGACCACCCAGGGCTTGTCCACGATCCGCCCGACGCCGAGCAGCGCCGCCTCCGGGTGGTTGATGATCGGCGTGGAGCCGTCCACCCCGAACACGCCGTAGTTGTTGAGCGTGAACGTGCCGCCGGTCAGCCGACCGGGCGGCAGCGTGCCGGCCCGGGCCGCCGCCGTGGTCTCGGCCAGCGCGGCGGCCAACTCCCCGGTGGTGAGCCGCTGGGCGTCGCGAAGCACCGGCACTACCAGGCCCCGATCGGTCTGCGCGGCGATGCCCAGGTGCACCCCGGCGGACTGCACGATCCGCTGCGCCTCGGTGTCGACCCGCGCGTTGAGCTGCGGATACCTCCGCAGGCCGCTGAGGCAGACGCGGGCCAGCAGGGCCAGGATGCTCACCGGCGCGTCCGGGTTGGCGGCGTTGATCGCGGCCCGGGTCTCCAGCAACCCGGTGGCGTCCACGTCCACCCAGATGGTCACCTCGGGGATCTCCCGGCGACTGCGGGAGAGCTTGTCCGCGATGACCTTGCGGATGCCGGTGAGCGGGACGACCACGTCGCCGTCGCCGGTCGGGGCGAGCCGGACGTGCGCGTCCGGCACCGCCGCCAGCCGTGCGGCCGGGGCGCTCCGGGCCGTCTCCACGTCCGCCCGGCGGATCACGCCACCGGGACCGGTCCCGCGCAGCGACGCCAGGTCCACGCCGTGCTCCCGGGCCAGCCGCCGCACGATCGGCGAGATGACGAGCGGCGCCGACGCCGGAGCGGCGGCCCGCGCCGGCTCGGGGGTCCGGTCCACCGGCACGGGGTCGGCCGCCGCCGGCGAGCCGACGTCCGCCGGGGCCGGGGTGCCGGGTTCCGGGGCGACCGCCAGGCGCGGCCGGCGACGCCGCCGGGCCGGGCCGCCGTGCCCGGTGCCGTACCCGATCAGGACGTTGCCGGACCCGGCCCGCTCCTCCTCGCGGTAGGTGGCGTGCGGGTCCGCCGTGCCGTCGCCGTCGAGCGCGGCGATGGTGATCAGCGGCTGGCCGACCGGGCGGACCTCACCCGCCGCGCCGTGCAGCGCCACGACCCGACCGGGGTACGGACAGGGCACGTCGACCACGGCCTTGGCGGTCTCCACCTCGACCACCGTCTGGTCCACGGTGACCACGTCGCCGACCGCGACCCGCCACTCGACGATCTCCGCCTCGCTCAACCCCTCGCCCAGGTCCGGCAAGAGGAAGTCACGCGTTCCGGTCGCGGCTGTCATGCCGTGCCGGCCGGGCACGCCCTCACGGCCCTCGCTGCGCTCGGTGCGTTCGGTCATGCCGTGCCGGCCGGGCACGCCCTCACGGCCCTCGCTGCGCTCGGTGCGTTCGGTCATGCCGCCACCCACCGGGTGTCGGGCTGGTCGTCCCACTGGAGCCGGGCCACGGTGTCCAGCACCCGGTCCACCGAGGGCAGGTGGGTGTGCTCCAGCATCGGCGCGGGATAGGGGATGTCCAGGCCGGACACCCGCAGCACCGGGGCGTGCAGGGCGTGGAAGCAGCGTTCCTGCACCCGGGCGGCGATCTCGGCGCCGACCCCGGCGAAACCCTGCGCCTCCTGGATCACGACGCACCGGCCGGTGCGGCGCACGGACGCGGTGACGGTGGCGTCGTCGAACGGCACGATGCTGCGCACATCGACCACCTCCAGGTCCCAGCCCTCCTCGCGGGCCGCCTCCGCCGCGGCCAGCGCCACCGGCACCGCCGGGCCGTACGCGACGAGCGTCGCGTCGGTGCCCGGCCGGCGGACCACCGCGGTGCCGATCGGATCCGTGCGCACCGGCAGCTCCGCCTCCGCGCTGGCGAAGTAGAGCTTCTTCGGCTCCAGGAACACCACCGGGTCCGGGTCGTCGATCGCGGCGCGCAGCAGGGAGTACGCGTCCTCGACGGTGGCCGGCGTGACCACCTTCAGCCCGGGGGTGTGCGCGTAGTAGGCCTCGGACGAGTCGCAGTGGTGCTCCACCCCGCCGATACCGCCGGCGTAGGGCACCCGGATCACGATCGGCACGCTGAGCGCGCCCCGGGTCCGGTTGCGCAGCTTCGCCACGTGCGAGGCGATCTGCTCGAACGCCGGGTACGCGAACGCGTCGAACTGCATCTCGACCACCGGCCGCAGCCCGGACATGGCCAGGCCGACCGCGAAGCCGACGATGCCGGCCTCGGCGAGCGGGGTGTCGAAGCACCGCTTGTCGCCGAAGCGCGCCTGCAACCCGTCGGTGATCCGGAAGACGCCGCCGAGCTGGCCGACGTCCTCACCGAAGACGACCACCCGCTCGTCGTCGAGCAGCGCGTCGGCGAGCGCGGCGTTGAGCGCCTTCGCCATGGTCACGGCGGCCATCAGGCGTCCCCCTCCTCGTCGCGGGCCGCGGCCAGCTCGGCCCGGACCAGTTCACGCTGCTCGACAAGTTGCGGCGTGGGCTCGGCGTACACGTGGTCGAAGAGGCTGAGCGGGTCCACGGTGGGCTGCTCGTCCATCCGTCGGCGCAGCGTCGCGGCGTACGCCTCGGCCTCCTCGGCGACCGCGGCGACCGCGGCGTCGTCCAGCGCGCCCCGCGACCGCAGGTACGCCTCCAGCCGGGCGATCGGGTCGCGGTCGCGCCACGCCTCGACCTCCTCGGCGTCGCGGTAGCGGGTCTGGTCGTCGGCGTTGGTGTGCGGCTCCATCCGGTAGGTGTGCGCCTCGACGAGGTACGGCCCCTTGCCGGCGCGGGCGTGCGCGACCGCGCGGTTGAGCACCGCCAGCACGGCCACCGGGTCGTTGCCGTCGACCTGCTCGCTGGGCACGCCGTAGCCGACGCCCTTGTAGGCCAGGCTCGGGGCGGCGGTCTGCCGGGACAGCGGCACGCTGATCGCGTACTTGTTGTTCTGCACCAGGAACACGACAGGCGCCTTGAACACGGCGGCGAAGTTGACGCCCTCGTGGAAGTCGCCCTCGCTCGTCGCGCCGTCGCCGATGAACGCGAGCGCGACGGTGTCCCGCCCCTGGTAGGACTCGCCGTAGGCCAGGCCGGCGGCGTGCACGGTCTGGGTGGCGAGCGGGGTGCACTGCGGCGCGGTGCGGGTGACCGCCGGGTCGTACCCGCAGTGCCAGTCGCCGCGCAGCAGGGTGAGCACCTCGACCGGGTCGAGGCCCCGTGCGGTCAGCGCCATCGACTCCCGGTAGGTGGGGAAGACCCAGTCCGAGTCGCGCAGCGCGAGCACGCCGCCGACCTGGCACGCCTCCTGGCCGCGCGCGGACGGGTAGACGGCCAGCCGGCCCTGCTTGGTCAGCGCGGTGGCCTGCGTGTCGAAGCGGCGGCCGACGACCATCCGGCGGTACATCTCGCGCAGCGCCTCCAGCGGCGGCTCCGGGTAGTCGTCGCGGGGTGGCAACGCGGTGCCGTCCGGGTCGAGCATCCGGACCGGCTCGGGCTGCGGCAGCAGGCCGGCGGACGGGTCGGCGGCGGCCGGGGTGGCCGGCCGGCGGGTGCGCGGGGATGCCCTGCGGACCGCCTGGGGTGTGGTCGTCACGGCGGGGACCTCCTGGACGTGTGGTGGCCCTATGCTCCTGCCCGGGGATGATTGACTCAACATCCGCGATGAACGTGGGACGAATGGCACCAGGAGGTGAGCGGGGTGAGCCAGGAGACCGGCACCACACCGGGCGCGACGGGCGGAACGGGACGTTCGGCCGGGCCGCTCGACGACGTCGACCGGCGGATCCTGCGGGAACTGGTCGCCGACGCCCGGCTCTCCATCCGTACGCTCGCCGAACGGGTCCACGTCTCGCGCACCAACGCGTACGCCCGCATGGAGCGGCTGCTGCGCGACGGCGTGCTCACCGGCTTCACCGCCCGGGTGGCGCCCGAGCCGGCCGGGTTGGGCACCTCCGCGTACATCGCGCTGACCATCGAGCAGAACACCTGGCGGGAGGTCTCCGCCGAGCTGGCCCAGGTGCGCTACATCGAGCACGCGGCGCTGCTCAGCGGCGAACACGACGTCCTCGCCCTGGTGCGCGCGCCGGACAACGCCACCCTGCGGGACGTGGTGCTGGACCGGGTGCAGAGCATCGCCGGGGTGCTCTCCACCCGCACCTGGCTGGTCTTCGAGGAGTTCGACGGCACGCTCAGCCCGTGGGCATGACCGCTCAGCGCTCCGGCGGCGACTCCAACCCCTCGCGGTCGGCCAGCTCCAGCAGCGGTTCCAGCGAGTGCCGCCGCCCGTCCAGGGCGGCGTGCGGGTCGCCGCGCCCGGCGAACCGGGCCGGCATGCTGACCACGTCGAAGTCCTCCGGCCGGGCGTCGTCCAGCTCGGCCCAGTCCAGCGGCGCGGAGACCAGCGCCGCCGGCGTGGGCCGGATCGAGTACGCCGACGTCATCGTGTGGTCGCGCGCCATCTGGTTGTAGTCGACGAAGACCGGCCTGTCGCGCTGGTCCCGCCACCAGGTCGTGGTGACCAGGTCGGGACGCCGGCGCCGCATCTCCAGGCCCAGCGCCAGCACCGCCCGCCGGCACTCGCCGAAGCTCCAGCGCGGCTCGATCGACAGGTAGACGTGGATGCCCCGCCCGCCGGTGGTCTTCGGGAAGCCCTCCATGCCCAGCTCGGACAGGAACGCCCGCACCTCGTGGGCCACCGGCACCACCTGCGCGAAGTCCACCCCCGGCATCGGGTCGAGGTCGATGCGCAACTGGTCGGGGCGCTCCACGTCGGCCTTCGACACCGGCCACGGGTGGAAGCGCAACGTGCCCAGGTTGGCCGCCCAGGCGACCACCGCCAGCTCGCTCGGGGCCACCTCGTCGGCGGTCCGGCCGCTGGGGAACGTGATGTGCGCGGTACGCACCCAGTCGGGCGCGCCGGCCGGCACCCGCTTCTGGTAGAACGCGTCGCCCTTGTTGGTCTGCCGGGTGGCCACCGTGGCGCCCTCGAACACCCCGCGCGGCCAGCGTTCCAGCATGGTCGGCCGGTCACGCAGCGCGCGCAGGATGCCGTCGCCGACGGAGAGGAAGTAGCGCACCACGTCCAGCTTGGTCAGCCCGCGTTCCGGGAAGTAGGGCTTGTCGGGGCTGGAGACGCGGACCAGCCGCTCCCCCACCCGGATCTCCTCGGCCGCCGCGGTCGCCACGCAGAACACCGTAGGGCACCGGCCACCGTCGCGCGGGCTTCTCGTCAGGTGATCAGCAGGACGCCGACCACGATCAACGGCACCGAGACGAAGAGGAAGATGCCGACGCCGGTCAGCACCCGGCCGCCACCGCCGTCGGCCCGTTCCGGCGCGAGGCCGAACGTGGACCGCGCCGGCAGCATGCCGATCCGGCTCAGGGTGAGGTCGCCGGTCATCCCGATCACGGCGCCGACCAGTAGGAACGCCACTCCCAGCCGGTGCACGAAGTCACCGCCGCTGATCGCCACCCAGGTGCCGACCGCCGCCGCGATCACCACCACCGCGATCACGAAGAGCACCAACGCCTCGCGCAACCCCCGGACCACCGTCGACATGCCCAACCCCTTCCACGGGCCACCGGCGACCCGGCGGACATTCTGCCGGGTCGATGCAACAGCGCGCTGCCCCACCGATGGCGCCCGGGCGGCCACGGCGGCGGGCGGGTGCGCCCACCACCCGCCGGGCCGAACCGGCCGGGCCGGGGCGGTTACCCGACGCGGGGCCCGGGTACCGGGAGCCGCATGGCGGAGTTGGCAGCGCTCTGGATCGTCCGGCACGGCGAGAGCACCGCGAACGTCGCGGCCGGCGCGGCCGAGACGTCCGGCGCGGAGCTGATCGACCTCACCCACCGGGACGCGGACGTGCCGCTGTCGGCGACCGGCGAGGAACAGGCCCGGGCGACCGGGCGGTGGCTGGCCGGCCTGCCCGAGGATCGGCGGCCCGAGGTGGCCGTGGTGTCGCCGTACCTGCGCGCCGTGCGGACCGCCGAGCTGGCGCTCGCCGGGACCGGCGTGCCGGCGAGCCGCGACGAGCGGCTGCGCGACCGGGAACTGGGCATCCTCGACGGGCTCACCGGGCACGGGGTGCGCCGGCGGCACCCGGACGAGGCACGGCGACGCGACCGGCTCGGCAAGTTCTACTACCGTCCGCCCGGCGGCGAGTCGTGGACCGACGTCGCGCTGCGGCTGCGCGCGCTCCTCGGCGACCTGCGCCGCGACCACGACGGCGGCCGGGTGCTGCTGTTCGGTCACGACGCGCTGGTCTTCCTGCTCCGATATCTGGTGGAGGGGCTCACCGAGGCGGAGCTGATGGCGCTCACCCGCGAGCACGTCATCGCCAACTGCTCGGTGACCGGGTGGCGCGCCGACGAGTCCGGTCGACTCCGCCCGGAGATGTTCAACGACGTCGCCCACCTGCACCGGCAGGGGGCGACGCCCACCAGGGAGGACGAGGTCCATGCCGAGCCGGTCTGACGTGATCACCCCCGCGCTGCTGCGCGACTGGGCGCTGCCCGTGCCCACCGGCGGCAAGGAGGCGCGCGGCACGGTGCTGGTGGTCGGCGGCTCCCGGTTCACTCCCGGGGCGGTGCTGCTGGCCGGCGTCGCCGCGCTGCGCGCCGGCGCCGGGGTGCTCCAGTTGGCCGCCGCCGAGTCCACCGCCCCGTCGCTGAGCATCCAGGTCCCCGAGGCGCTCGTGGTCGGCCTGCCGGAGACCGACGAGGGCGCGGTCCGGGGCGACCCCGGCGACGTGCTGTGCGGCCTGGTCGCCGAGGCGGACGTGGTGACGGTCGGCCCCGGCCTGCGGGACATCGACGCCACCCGGGACCTGCTGCGCCTGGTGCTCGACGCGGCCGGCCGGGAGACCGCGCTGGTGCTCGACGCGTACGCCCTCGGGGCGCTCAGCCACGAACCGGACCTGCTGGTCGGCTCGGGCCGCAAGGTGGTGCTCACGCCGAACCTCACCGAGGCCCGGCACCTGCTCGACCGCGACCCCGGCGACGACCTGGACGCCGAGGCGGTCGAGCTGGCCCGCCGGTACGAGGCGGTGGTGTCGTTGTACGGCCACATCGCCACCCCGGACGGCCGGGCCTGGCGGGAGGAGAGCGGCGACGCCGGGCTGGGCACCTCCGGCAGCGGTGACGTGCGGGCCGGGCTGCTCGCCGGGCTGCTGTCCCGGGGCGCCGACCCGGCGCAGGCGGCCTGCTGGGCGGCGTTCGCGCACGCGGTGAGCGGGCAGCGGTTGGTGCCCCGCTACGGCCGGATCGGCTTCCTCGCCCGTGAGCTGCTCGACGAGATCCCGTACACGGTGGCGACGGTCTGACGCGCGACGCCCGGCGGCCTGTGGTGTGCGTAACACCACAGGCCGGACCGGCGCTGAACCGGCAACGGCGAGCAGCCTGCTCGTCGGACCGGATCGGCCCCTGGGAGTACGTGTGAAGAACCTTCGTCGCAAGACACTGGCCGGCGCGTCCGCCGCGGCGCTCGGCGCCGGCCTCGCCCTGACCGGCGTGCCGTCGCCGGCGGCGGCCGTCGGACCGGACACCTCCTACCTGGTCCTCGCCCCGCAGGGCGCCACCACCGGCAAGGCCGCCGCCCGGGTGGCCGCCGCCGACGGCACGGTCGTGGCCAGCTACGACCAGATCGGCGTGCTCGTCGTCCGCTCCACCAATCCGGCCTTCGCCACGCAGGTGGCCGGCGCGGGCGTCCAGTCGGTCGCGTCGACCGCCGCCTGGGCACCGCCCTCGACGAGGGCGAGACGGTGGAGGTGGCCGCGCCCGACGCCACCGCCGACCCCACCCGCGAGCCGCTCTACGGCCAGCAGTGGGACATGGACATGATCCACCTCCCGCAGGCGCACGCGGTGACCACCGGCCGCGCGGACGTCGTCGTCGGCGTGCTCGACAGCGGCATCTCCAGCAGCCACCCGGACCTGGCGACCCAGATCGCCAAGGACAAGAGCACGTCCTGCGTGGGCGGCGTCACCGACACCGCCGAGGCGGCCTGGAACCCGACCACCAGCGACCACGGCACCCACGTGGCCGGCACCATCGCCGCAGCGGTCAACGGCGTCGGCGTCACCGGCATCGCGCCCGGGGTCAAGGTGGCCGCCGTCAAGGTGGTCAACGACGACGGCTACATCTTCCCGGAGGCCGCGGTCTGCGGGTTCCTCTGGGCCGCCGACCACGGCATGAAGCTGACCAACAACAGCTACTACATCGACCCGTGGGAGCTGAACTGCCGCAACGACGCCCGGCAGCGCCCGGTGTGGCAGGCCGTGCAGCGGGCGATCCGCTACTCGCAGTCCAAGGGCGTGCTGAACGTGGCGTCCGCCGGCAACTCCAACTACGACCTCGCGCACAAGATCACCGACACCGGCAGCCCGAACAACGGCACCCCGGAGGAGCGCGAGAACCTGACCAGCGCCTGCCTCGACCTGCCGGCCGAGGTGCCCGGCGTGGTGACCGTCGCCGCCGTGGGCCCGACCGGCGAGAAGAGCTACTACTCCTCGTACGGCCAGGGCGTCATCGACGTGACGGCGCCGGGTGGCGACACCCGGTTCCGCACCCAGGGCGCGCGCTCGACGTCCACCGACGGCATCCTGTCCACCACCTTCAACACCGTCACCCGCACCAACGGGTGGGGCTACAAGCAGGGCACCTCGATGTCCGGCCCGCACGCCACAGGCGTCGCGGCGCTGGCGCTGTCGGCCCACCCGGGCATGACCCCGGGCCAGCTCTCGTCGTTCCTGGAGCGCACGGCGGTGGCGAAGTCCTGCCCGGCCGGTGTCTACAACCCGGTGCCGCTGATCCCGACGGGTCCGAACGCCTACGACGCGACCTGCTCGGGCGGCAACCGCAACGGGTTCTACGGCGCCGGCCTGGTCGACGCGTACAACGCGGTGCGGTAACCCTCGCGCACCCACGGACCGGGCCCGGCGACGATCGCCGGGCCCGGTCCGTTTGTCCTGGTCGGACGCCGGGTAGGGGCTTCGTCAGCCGACCAAGGAGGTAACCCGGTGTCCACCGACGCGATCGTCCTGCTCAAGGAGGACCACAAGGAGATGCGCCGCCTGTTCAAGGCCTTCCAGGAGGCCGAGGACGGGCCGGCGAGCCGGCGCGGGAAGATCGTCACGCAGATCGTCGAGGCGCTGACGGTGCACACCTACCTGGAGAACGAGGTGATGTACCCGGAGGTCCGCAAGCTGGTGCCGGACGTCGAGGACGACATCCTCGAGTCGTACGAGGAGCACCACGTCGCGGACGTGCTCTGCCTCGAACTGCACGCGATGGACGCCGACGACGAGCGGTTCGTGGCCAAGACGACGGTGCTGATCGAGAACGTGCTGCACCACGTCGAGGAGGAGGAGCAGGAGTGGTTCCCCAAGGTGCGCGAGGCGCTCGGGCGTAACCAGCTCCAGGAGATCGGCCAGCGCATGCTCGACCTGCGCCCGTCGGCGCCGAAGACGCCGACCGCCCCCAAGGCGCTGAAGAAGGCCCGCGACGCCGTGGTCGCCTGACCCGGATGCAAGGCGGGGCCCCTTCTTAACACCCGGTGATAAGAAGGGGCCCCGCCTATGCAGAATGCGTTAAGAAGGGGCCCCTCCTTACACCTCAGCCCACGAGGGGGGCGCGCGACCCCGCAGGTCCGGCCCGGCGCCGACCGCTAGGATCGGCCTCGGGCCGTGACTGGCGCGTGGAGATGGAGCACCATCGGGGAGCGGCCTCGTCATGAGGACGCATGCCGAGCGCCTGGGCCTTCCGCACGTCACCAGGAGGTCGCATGTCGCACAACGTCGAGTCCACCGCCTTCCGCACCGCGCTGGAGGTGATCCGCGCCGTCGAGCCGCGGGTCGCGGACGCCATCGGGGCGGAGCTGGCCGACCAGCGTGAGTCGCTGAAGTTGATCGCCAGCGAGAACTACGCCTCCCCCGCGACGCTGCTGGCCATGGGCAACTGGTTCAGCGACAAGTACGCCGAGGGCACGATCGGGCGGCGTTTCTACGCCGGCTGCCAGAACGTGGACACCGTCGAGGCGCTCGCCGCCGAGCACGCCAGGGAGCTGTTCGGGGCGACCCACGCCTACGTGCAGCCGCACTCCGGCATCGACGCCAACCTGGTCGCGTTCTGGGCGATCCTGGCCGACCGGGTCGAGTCGCCCGCGCTGAAGAAGGCGCAGAAGCGCCAGGTCAACGACCTCACCGAGGCGGACTGGTTCGCGCTGCGCCGGGAGCTGGGCAACCAGCGGATGCTCGGCATGTCGCTCGACGCCGGCGGCCACCTCACCCACGGCTTCCGGCCGAACATCTCCGGCAAGATGTTCGACCAGCGCAGCTACGGCACCGACCCGGCCACCGGCCTGATCGACTACGACCGGGTGGCCGAGGCGGCCCGGGAGTTCAAGCCGCTGATCCTGGTCGCCGGCTACTCGGCGTACCCGCGGAAGGTCAACTTCCGGATCATGCGGGAGATCGCCGACTCGGTCGGCGCCACCTTCATGGTCGACATGGCGCACTTCGCCGGCCTGGTCGCCGGCAAGGTCTTCACCGGCGACTTCGACCCGGTGCCGCACGCCCACATCGTCACCACCACCACGCACAAGTCGCTGCGCGGCCCGCGCGGCGGCATGGTGCTCTGCGGCCCGGAGCTGGCCGACCAGGTCGACCGGGGCTGCCCGATGGTGCTCGGCGGCCCGCTGCCGCACGTGATGGCCGCCAAGGCGGTCGCGCTGGCCGAGGCCCGGCGCCCCGACTTCGCCGACTACGCCCAGCGGATCGTCGACAACGCGCAGGCGCTCGCCGACGGGCTGCTGCGCCGGGGCGCGACGCTCGTCACCGGCGGCACCGACAATCACCTGGTGCTCATCGACGTCTCCGGGTACGGCCTGACCGGTCGGCAGGCCGAGCAGGCGCTGCTCGACTCCGGGATCGTGACCAACCGCAACGCGGTGCCGCAGGACCCGAACGGCGCGTGGTACACCTCCGGCATCCGGATCGGCACGCCGGCGCTGACCACCCGGGGGCTCGCCGCCGCCGAGATGGACGCCACCGCCGAGCTGATCCACACCGTGCTCACCGCGACGAGCGCGGGCACCGGCCCGGACGGCGCCCCGTCGAAGGCGAAGTACGTGCTCGACCCGGCGACCGCCGAGTCGGTCGGCAAGCAGGCCGCCGACCTGCTCGCCCCGTTCCCGCTCTACCCCGAGGTCTCGCTGGGCTGAGACAGGCCGCGCCCCTGCCGGCCGGGCGGCCGGCGGGGGCGCGGGACCTCAGCGCAGCGGGCGCTTGAGGTGGTAGCGGTGCACCTCGGTGCTGCCCTGCACGTTGTTCACGTCCTCGGCCGCGGAGACCAGCTCCCAGCCCTCCCGGCCGACCCGGTTGAGGTGCGCGACAGCGGTGTCGCCGTACGCGGTGACGTCGGTGCGGGACCCGTCCGGGCCGTACCAGACGAACGAGACGTGGAAATTCCGGCCCTGCCCCTGATAGCGGCGGACCAGCAACGCGTACTCCCAGGCAACCATCCGTCCATTATCAACGGAGGGCCGGCGCTCGGGAACACGGGTGGTGCCGGAACCGCGACACTGCGCCGTCAGGCCGGCGCCCCCACGGCGGCCGTGGTGTCGGTGACCAGCGCGGCGAGCCGGTCCAGCCCCAGGTCGATCTGCGCCGGGGTCACCGCGCTCACCGACAGGCGCAGCGCGTCCACCGGCGTGCCGGCGTCGTAGAAGTGCGCCATCGGGGTCCAGAGCACGCCGTACTCGCGCGCGGAGCGGTGCAGCAACGCGTCGTCGACCGGGAACGGCACGGTCACCACCACGAAGAAGCCGCCGGCCGGCACCGTCCAGCGCACCGGCCCGCCGGCCGGGAAGCGCCGGGCCAGGCCGTCGACCAGGTGGGCGAGGTTGCGGGCGTACGCGGCCCGCTCCCGGACGTTCGCCGCCACCAGCGAGCAGTCGTGCGCCAGCAGCACGCCGCCGATCACCGCCTGGCTGATCGGCGACGTGTTCACCGTGACCATGCTCTTGATCTTGGCGAGCTGGTCGGCGAGCGGGCCCACCGTGCCGTCCGCGCCGGCCACCCGCTGGTCCGCGACGACGTAGCCGACCCGGGCGCCGGGCAGCACGGTCTTCGCGAACGACCCGAGGTAGACGACCCGGCGGGCGGTGTCCAGCGCCTTCAGCGTGGGCCGGCGGTCCGTGCCGTCGGCCGGGAAGAGGCCGTACGGGTTGTCCTCGATGATCAGCAGGTCCTCCTCGGCGGCCAGGTCGAGCAGCCGCCGACGCTGCGCGGTGTCCATGCTGACGCCGGACGGGTTGGCGAAGTCCGGCATCACGTAGCAGGCGCGCGGTCGCAGCCCCTCGGCACGGGCCCGACGCACCCCGGCGCGCAGGTCGGCCAGGTCGACGCCGTCCGGACCGCCGGCCACCGGACGCACCGGCAGGTCGACCAGGCGGGCCGCGCCGGTCAGCCCGACGTACGTGGGCGCGACCGCGAACAGCACGTCGGCCGGGTCGGCGCGCAACGCGCGCAGCACCAGGAACATCGCCTCCTGGCAGCCGACGGTCACCACGACCGCCTCCGGGTCGACAGTGATCCGCTCGTCGACGGCGAGGTTGCGGGCGATCAGGTGGTGCACGATGCCCTTGGTCCGCCCGTACTGCAACAGCGTCCGGTCGACCTGGGCCGGGCCGAGCCCCAGGTCGTCGGCGAGGTGCCGGCGGAAGCGGTCCAGGTGCCCGGCCAGCGCCGACGAGTCGAAGAACTCCTCGTACGGCCGGCCGGCGGCCAGCGACACCGCGTCCGGGTAGTGCTGCGCCACCTCGTTGAGGAAGTTCATCGAGTTCAACGCCGGATCGCCGACGCTGCCGTGCAGCGCCGTGACGGCCAGGTCCACCGGTTCCACGTCAGCCTCCGATCCGGGTGCGCAGCCCCCGCGCCGCCGCCGGGTCGGGGCAGCCGCTGAGGATGAGCGCGTCGCGCAGCTCGGCCGCGAGCAGCGCCAGGGCGGCCTCCGCGCCGGCCCGCCCGCCGGCGGCGAGCGCCCAGAGCAGCGGACGCCCGAGCAGCACGCCGGACGCGCCGAGGGCGAGCGCGCGCAGCACGTCGACGCCGCCGCGCACGCCGCTGTCCAGCAGCACCGCGCACCGCTCCCCGACCGCGTCGACCACCTCCGGCAGCACGCTCACACTCGCCGGGGCGGCGTCGAGCTGCCGGCCGCCGTGGTTGGAGACCACCACCGCGTCCACGCCGGCGTCCACCGCGCGGACCGCGTCGCGCGCGTCCAGGATGCCCTTGACCAGCAGTGGAACCGAGGTACGCGCCCGCAGCCAGGCCAGGTCCGCCCAGCTCACCGCCGGGGCGAAGACCGCGCCGGTGTGCACCGCCACCGCCGAGACTCCGGGCGTGCCCTGGTGGGCCAGGTCGTCCCGGCCGCCGGGCAGGTTGGCGGCGGTGACGTGCGGCGGCAGCGCGAAGCCGTTGCGCGCGTCGCGCAGCCGCCGGCCCAGCACCGGCACGTCCACGGTCACCACCACCGCCGCGCAGCCGGCGCCCAGTGCCCGGTCCAGCAGGTCGGCCACCAGCGCCCGGTCGCGCAGCCAGTAGAGCTGGAACCAGACCGTGCCGCCGGCCGCCGCGACCTCCTCGACCGGCGTGCTGGACAGCGTGCTGACCGCGTAGGGCACGCCGGCCGCGGCCGCCGCCGCCGCGAGCGCCGTCTCCCCGTCGGGGTGCAGCAACCGCTGGTACGCCATCGGCGCGACCGCCACCGGCAGCGCCGCCGGGCCACCCGGCAGCGTCGCCTCGGTGGACGGCTCCTCCACCCCGGCCAGCATCCGGGGCAGCACCGCCACCCGGTCCAGCGCGGCCCGGTTCGCGGCCAGCGCGGTCTCGGCGCCGCTGCCGCCGTCGACGTAGTCCCACACGTCGGCCGGCAGCACCGCCCGGGCCAGCGCCGCGAAGTCGTCCAGGCACGCCGGCGCCACGAATCCCGGTTCGGCGACCGGGGCCGGTGTCCGGCCGGTCCGCTCAGCCATGGGTGCCGGCACCCGTCGCGCTCGCGGCCGGCTGCCCGCCCGCCGCCGCCGGACCGGCCGACTCGCCGCCCCCCGACGCCGAACCGGCCAACTCGCCGCCCCCCGACGCCGAACCGGCCAACTCGCCGCCCCCCGACGCCGAACCGGCCAACTCGCCGCCCCCCGACGCCGAACCGGCCGACTCGCCGCCCCCCGCCGACGCCGAACCGGCCGGGTCGAGGCCGAACCGGCGGCGCAGGAACGCGGCGGCCCGCCGCTGGGCGTCACCGCCGGCGTCGAACACGCCGGCCATGGCGAAGAAGCCGTGCACCATGCCCGGGTAGTCGGCCGTCTCGGTCGGCACGCCGGCCTCGGCCAGTCGCTCGGCGTACCGGCGGCCCTCGTCGCGCAGCGGGTCGTGGCCGGCGGTGACGACCAGCGCCGGCGGCAGGCCGGCCAGGTCCTCGGCGAGCAGCGGCGAGGCGAGCGGATGGGCCGCGTCGCCCGGGTCGGCCAGGTAGTGACCGCGGTACCAGCCGACCGAGTGCCTGTTGAACAGGAGCGGGTCCTCGTCGTCGGCCGGGCGCTGCCCGGGACGCTGGTCGGTGTTCGGGTAGACCAGCACCTGGGCGGCGAGCCGGGGGCCGCCGTCGGCGCGGGCCAGCAGCGTCACCGCGGCGGCCAGGTTGCCGCCGGCGCTGTCCCCGCCCACCGCCAGCCGACCCGGATCGACCCGGAACTCGTCGGCGTGCGCGGCCAGGTGGCGCAGCGCGGCGTGGCAGTCGTCCACCGCCGCCGGGAACGGGTGCTCCGGGGCGAGCCGGTAGCCGACGGTCACGGTCTGGCAGCCGGCCAGGTTGACCAGCCGGCGGCAGATCCCGTCGGCGGTGTCCACGCTGCCGAGCGTCCAGCCACCGCCGAAGAAGTAGACGAGCGTGGGCAGCGGGCCGTCGCCGGCCGGCCGGTGGATCCGCACCGGCAGCGGCCCGGCCGGGCCGGGCACCGTCGTGTCGCGTACCTCGGCCACCGGCTCGACCGCGCCGGCGCCGGCGCGGATCGCGGCGAGGTCGGCGGCGCGGGCCTCGGCGAGGGTCTGGGTGTAGAGCGGCGCGGCGCCGTCGGCCGCGCGCGCGGCCCGCCACGCGACCACCTGCGGATCGAGGGTCATCCGGCCTCCCCGGTGGTGACGAAGAGCTTGTCGATGCCGCGCAGGAAGAGGCTGCCGCTGTAGGTGTAGGGCTGGGTGACGGCGAGCCGGGGGAAGCGGGCGAAGAGGCGGGGCAGCGCGAGCCGACCCTCCAGTTTCGACACCGCCGAGCCGAGGCAGAAGTGCAGACCCACCCCGAAGGCCAGCGACGGCGGGCCGTCCCGGTGCGGGTCGAAGCGGTCCGGGTCGGGGAACCGCGACGGGTCGCGGTTGGCGGCGGCGATCAGCAGCAGCACGTTGTCGTCCCGGGCCACCGGCACACCGTCCAGCTCGGCGTCGGCCGGCGCGGACCGGGCCAGGAAGTGCACCGGGCTCTCCATCCGCAGCACCTCGTCCACGCAGCCGCGGGCGAGCGCGTCGTCGCCGGGCAGCGCGGCGGTCACCTCCGGGTGGGCGAGCAGCAGCGGCAGTCCGTTGCTGAACATGTAGACGGTGGTGACGAAGCTGGCGTTGAACAGGACGATCAGGTTGCTGATCAGCTCGTCCTCGGTCAGCTCCACGTCGCCGGCGTCGAGCACCTCGACCAGGCCGCTGATCAGGTCGGCGCTCGGCGCGCGGCGGCGGTGGGCGATCAGGTCGCGGTAGTAGGCCCGCAGCTCCTCGGCGGCCTGGTTGGCCCGGGCCAGCCGCTCCGGCGTCTTGCCGGCGACGTCCATGTACTCGTCGATCCAGTCCACGCGCTGCCGATACCAGGCCAGGTCCGCGGCCGGCAGGCCGATGAACTCGGCCATCACCAGCGCCGGCACCGGGTACGCGAAGTCGGCGACGAAGTCCACCTCGGCGCCGTCCGCGCCGGCCTCGGCCATCGCCGCCAACCGTTCCTCGACGATCCGCACCACCACCGGCTCCAACGCGCCCAGCCGGCGCGGGGTGAACGTGCTGGCGAACACCGCGCGCATCCGGGTGTGGTCCGGCGGGTTGATGAACATCATCGAGGTCAGGAAGGTCCGCAGGATCTCCTGCTCCTCCCAGCCGGGCGGGAAGCCCTTGTACCACCCGGGATCGCGCAGGATCCGGTCCACCACGTCGTACCCGCCGGCCACGGCGGTGACGGTGCTGTGCTCGGCGCGGGTGGGAATGGCGTTGATCGGCCCGTGCGCGTGCAGGGCCGTGTAGAAGGGATACGGGTTCTGCCGGCCCTGCTCGCTGTACAGGCCGGTCAGGATCTCACTGACGTCCACGGCGGTTCTTCCTCCCCAGGAAACGGCGGCGGGGGCGGCCGCCGTGTCGACGCCGCCCCCGCCCGGTGTCACAGCCCGAGCAGTCGCAGTGGGACGGCGTTCGCCATCGCCTGCGCGCCCGCGTCGTTCGGGTGGATGTGGTCCCCGGCGTCGTACGCCGGCAGCAGCCGGCTCGGCCGCGCCGGGTCACGCAGCACGGCGTCGAAGTCGAGCACGCCGTCGAACTCGGCCCGCCCGGCCCCGCGCAGCCAGGCGTTGACCGCGTTGCGGGTGGCGTCCTTCTCCTCGGTCCACACCCCCGGCCCGCCGTTGCCCTCGTACGGCGTGATGGTGCCGACCAGGCTGGTCAGCCCACGCGCCTTCACCTGCTGGTTGAGCTGCCGCAGCGAGGCGATGATCGCGTCGCTGCTGTCGTCGCTCATCCAGATGTCGTTGATGCCCAGGTGGGTGATGACGGTGCGGGCGCCGGTCTGCGGAAACACGTCCTCGTTGAGCCGGGCCAGGGCGTTCGGGCCCAGCTCGTAGTAGCCGGGGAAGCCACCCGCGCCGGGCTCGGTGCCCTCGTGGTTGAGTCGGTTGCCGGCCAGGCTGAGGTTGAGCACGCCCGGCGTGCGGACCTCCGGGCGGGCGTCGACGAGCCGCTTCGCGAGCAGGTCCGGCCAGCGCTTGTCGGCGTTGACGGTGCTGCCGTTGCCGTCGCCGATGGAGTCGCCGAGGACCACCACCGAGCCGGGCGTGGCCCTGCGCTCCACGTCGATGCCGGACAGGAACATCCAGCAGCAGTTCGGCTTGATGGTGAAGCCGGCGCCGCCGGCCGCGGTGGTCAGGTCGGTCGCCCCGATGAAGTTGGTGACCCGGGACTGGCCGTGGAACGTGACAGGTCCGGTGAGCACCGGGAAGTACAGGGTGACCACCAGGTCCTCCTGCTCGGCGACCGGATAGGCCAGCGGGTCGCTGAGCAGCTCGGCGCCCTTGTTGATGGTCGCCGACGTGCCGCCGGAGAAGGTCAGCTCCCGGACGCTTGCCGGGTCGACGTCGGACAGGTCGTCGGCGGTGGCGGTGTTCGGCCGGGCGACGGTGGCGTGACCGACCTTGACGGCCTGCTCGCCGTAGAGGTTGGTGAGCCGGACCCGCAGGCGCGGGCCGCCCACCGTGGTCTGCACCGTCATCCGGATGCTCTGGTCGTTGAGGCCGGTGTTCGTCAGTCCCACGGTGTTTCCGCGGGTGACCGCCGCGGCCCAGCTCCCGGCCCACTCGGCGCGCCCGTGCCCGGCGCGGTCGGTGTCGGTGGGGCCGGCGCTCGCGGTGACCGCCGGGGTGCCGGCGAGCAGCAGCGTGGCGGCGGAAGCTATGACGTGCCATCTCTTCGGGGTCGGCATCGATCCTCCATGTTCGGCAGCCCCGGGCGTGGCGCGGTCGGCGCCATCTTCCCCGGGCGATGGACCGGAAACTAGCCGTCGCCGGTGACGAGCGTCAATCAACCTGATCGACATGATCAAATGCCCGGGGGATGCCGGGCACCGACGATCGGCTCTGTCCCCGGTGGACCGCCGCTGCCTAGGCTCGGAACCGGCGGCGGTGCGGTCGCCGATCCGGGCACCCGCCGTGAAGTCCTGGCCCCGACCTGGCCGGACGCCGCCCGCGGACCACGATGGGGGCTGCCATGACCGACCGCCCGAACTACGTGCACGAGGCGTTGGAGCTGTTCGCCGGATTCGGCGACCGGGAGGCTCTGGTCGGCGGCGGACGCCGGCTGAGCTACCCGCAGGTCGCCGCCGAGGTGCGCGGCCTGGCCGCCGCGCTGCGCCGGCACGGCGTACGCCCCGGCGCGGCGGTGCTGGTGATGCTCGGCAACACGGTCGAGGGCCCGTTGCTGCAGCTCGCGCTGCACCTGCTCGGCTGCCGCAGCATGTGGATCGCCCCGGTCACCTCCCGGCGGGAGATCGACGAGTTCGTCGCGCTGGCCGCGCCGGAGGTCTTCGTGCACGACCCCCGCGACCCGCTGGGCGGGCAGCTCGCGGCCGGGCTGGCCGGCGTACCGGTGCTCTGCCTCGGGCCCGACGGCGCCGGGCCGGACCTGACCGCGGCCGGAGCGGCCGACGACGACCTGCCGGCCGACGTGCCGGCGCCGGAGTCGTTCCTGCAGACCAGCGGCACCACCGGCACGCCGAAGCTGGTGCACCACCGGGAGAGCTTCTACCGGCAGGTGCTCGCGCTCGCGGCCGACTTCCGGGCCGCCGGGTTCCCGCTGCTGCGCCACCTGTCGCACTCGCCGATGTGGCTGGCCAGCGGCCAGGTCACCACGCTGTTCAACCTGTTCACCGGCGGGGTGCTGTTCCTGCGCGAACAGTGGGACCCGGCCGCGTTCGTCGCCACCGTCGACGCCGAGCGGCTCACCTCCACGTTCGTCACCCCGCCGATGCTCTACGAGGTGCTCGACCATCCCGACCTGCCGGGCGCCGACTTCTCCGCGATGTTCATGTTCAACGTCGGCGCCGGGCCCGCCGCGCCGGCCCGGCTGCGCCAGGCGATCGAGCGGTTCGGTCCGTGCCTGCGCATCGTCTACGGGCTCAGCGAGGCCGTCGTCATCTGCGCGCAGCCCGGCCTCACCGAGGACCCGGAGCACCCGGAGCGGCTGCGGTCCTGCGGCCGGCCGTACGGCGACGTCACGGTGGAGATCCGCGACGCCGACGGGCGGGCGCTGCCGGCCGGCGTCGACGGTGAGGTGTGGGCCCGCACGAAGCTGAGCTTCGTCGGCTACCACGGCCAGCCGGAGCTGACCGCCGAGACGCTCGTCGACGGCTGGGTGCGGACCCGCGACATCGGTCACCTCGACGACGACGGCTACCTCTATCTGGTCGACCGGATGCAGGACCGGATCCTCACCCGGCAACGCAGTTGGCCGATCTACTCGCGGCCGATCGAGGACGTGCTCGCCGGGCACCCCGAGGTCCGCGCCGCCGCGGTGATCGCGGTGCCGGACCCGGTGGCCGGGGAGCTGCCGCACGCCTACGTGGTGACGACGCCGGGGGCGTCGGTCACCGGCGACGAGCTGGTCGCGCTGGTGACCCGGGAACTGAGCGAGACGTGGGCGCCGGGCGCGGTGGAGTTCGTCGACGCGCTGCCGCTGAACCGGTCCGCCAAGGTCGACAAACGGGCGCTGCGGGCCCGCTACGCCGCCAACCACCCGATCGGCAGCCCGGCGTGAACCCGCGCCGGGAGTTGTACACCCTAGTCGGCGCCGACCTGCTGTCCAACCTCGGCACCCGGATCTCGGTGGTCGCGATCCCCTGGCTGGTGCTGGAGACCACCGGCAGCCCGACCCGGATGGGCCTGGTCGCGGCCGCGGAGACGCTGCCGTACATGCTCTCCAGCGCGCTGGCCACGCCGTGGGCGGACCGCTTCGGCGTACGCCGCACCTCGGTCTTCGTGGACGCGGCGAGCGCGGCCGCGATGGCGGTGGTGGCGCTGGCGCCGTGGCTCGGCTTCGGCACGTTGCTGGTGCTGGTGGCGATCGCCGGCGGGCTGCGCGGCATCGGCGACCGGGTCAAGCACGTGCTGTTCAAGCCGGCCGCCGAACGGGCCGGGGTGCCGCTGATCCGGCTCACCTCCGCCTACGACGGGCTGGCCCGGGGCATGACGTTGTTCGGCGCGGTGCTGGGCGGGCTGTTGATCGACTGGGTCGGGTTGACCCGGGCGATCTGGATAGACGCGGCCACGTTCGCGATCTGCGCGCTGCTGATCGGGGTGCTGGTGCGGCCCCCCGCGCTCGCGCAGCCGCCACCCCGGGAGCGCTACCTGCGGGCGTTGCGCGGCGGCTTCGCCTACCTGCGCACCGACCGGACGCTGCTGGTCATGCTGCTGGTGGTGTCCGTGTCCAACATGTTCGCCAACGCCAGCGTCGCGGTCTGGATCCCGCTCTGGGTGAACGACGTCCTCGGCGACCCGGCCGGTTTCGGGCTGTTGCTGGGCGTGTTCTCGGGCGGCGCGCTGCTGGGCAACCTGCTGTTCACGCTGGCCGGCACCCGGCTGCCCGCCCGCGCCACCTTCGCCCTCGGGCTGGCGCTCAGCGGGGCACCCCGGCTGCTGGCGTTGGCGCTCAGCGACGACCTGGTGGTGGTGCTCACGGTGACGTTCCTGTCCGGCATCGGGATCGCAGCCGTGAACCCGCTGCTCGGCGCCGCGCTCTACCAGCGGGTGCCGGAGTCGTTGCAGACCCGGGTGCTCGGCCTCTCCGGCTCGGTGGCGTTCCTCGGCCTGCCGGTGGGCGCGCTGCTCGGCGGCTGGTCGGTGGCGCTGCTCGACCTGACCCCGGCGCTGCTGGTGATGTCGGTGGCCTGCCTGGTGCTCACCGTGGCGCCGCTGCTGTTCTTCCGCACCTCGGCGGAGCGGCCGGCGCCGGAGCCGGTCGCCCCCACTCCCGCCTGACCGGGAGTTGTCGGTGGGTCGGCGTACCGTCGCGGCATGGCCACCTGGGACGACGTCCGGCGCATCGCGCTCGCCCTGCCGGAGACCACCGAGCGCGGGTCCTACGACGACTTGCCGGCCTGGCGGGTGCGCGACAGGATGTTCGTCTGGGAACGGCCGCTGCGCCGCGCCGACCTCGACGCGCTCGGTGACACCGCGCCCGACGGCCCGATCCTCGGTGTCCGGGTGTCGGACCCGGGCGCCAAGGAGGCGTTGCTCGCCGACGACCCGCTGGTCTACTTCACCATCCCGCACCTCGACGGCTATCCGACGGTGCTGGTCCGGCTCGACCGGATCGACGTGGCCGAGCTGACCGAGCTGATCACCGAGGCGTGGTTCGCGCGCGCCCCGAAGCGACTCGCCGCCGCGCACCGGGCCGACGCCTGACGCCTTCCTCCACGGCGGCGCGTCGGCTAGCGTGCCGGGCATGCCATCGACGCTTACCGAGGCGACGGACCCGTGGTGCCTGCGGCCCGGTGAGGCCGCCGACCTGCTGCGCGGGCATCCGTGGCACCGGTTCGTGGTGCTGGGCGACAGCGTCGCCGAAGGGCTGTGCGAGCCGACGCCCGGCTACCCCGACGTCCAGTGGGCCGACCGGATCGCGGCCGAACTGCGCACGGTGCGACCCGAGCTGGCCTACCTGAACCTCGGCCGACGCGGGCTGCGCGCGCACGAGGTCCGGGCCACCCAACTGGGCGACGCGCTGGCCTTCGCGCCCGACCTGGCGCTTGTGGTGTGCGGCGGCAACGACGCGTTCCGGCCCGGCTTCGACCCGGACGCGGTCGACGCCGAGTTGACCACGATGGTCACCGCGCTGCGCGACGCCGGGGCGGACGTGATCACGGTGGGCATGTTCGACGTGTCGCACAGCCCGGCGGTGCCGGCGACGTTGCGGGCCGGCCTCGGCGAGCGGATGCGCCGGCTCTCCCGGCACACCCGCGCGGTGGCCGAGCGCCTCGGCACCCTGCACGTGCACCTGACCGAGCACCCGCTGGTCGCCGACCCGTCCCTCTACAGCGGCGACGGCCGCCACGGCAGCGCCCGCAGCGACGCGGTCGCCACCGCCGAGACGCTGCGCGTCCTGGCTGCCGGCGACCGCGGTGTGCCGTCTGACGGCGGCCGATGATCGCGACCCCCCGGTCGTCGTCCGCGCCGCCGCGCTCCCTCCGGGCCGACCCCGCCGTTCGGACACGCTCCCTCCGGGCCCACCCCCGCCGTTCAGACGTGTCCCATCCAGGCCGACCGCGGCATTCAGACAGTCCCTGCCCATCCGGACCCGCCGCCGCCGGGCAGCCCCGTCGAGGGCGACGCTCACCGCAGCGGTGCCTACAAACTTGATGGCGAGAACGACTCACGGCCGGACGACTGCCGCAGACCCACGCTGATCACCTCGCGGAACGGTGCGGGTCGCGCCGAGGCGGGCGCTCCCCCGCACCCGGGCGACCGGACGAGGTGTCGGTGAGTCAATCACGCCATCAAGTTTCTAGGCGCCTCGGCACTGGCCTTGCGCTCGGCGCGGCGCGCCGCGACGAACGCCCGCCGCGGGCGGACGGCCGCCGCCGGCGGACGGCCGCCGCCGGCGGACGGCCGCCCGTGGTCAGGGCCGCACGGACGCACGAGGACCAGGATCGATCGAGAGGCACGGCCGGTCGGGGGTCACGACCGGTCGGAGGTCAGGAGGCCAGTGAGCAGGGCGCGCAGGGTGCGGTCGAACAGGTCGTCACCGGGCGGCGGGGCGGACGAGGGGTCGGCGAACGCGGCCGCCAGGTGCGGGTAGGCCGCCAGGTGCGGGTAGGCCGCCATGTCCACGTGGTCGAACGTCACCGTGCCGGCGGCCGCCGCGTTGCGGGCGAAGAGCGTCACCACGCCGGTGACCATGGCGATCGCCTCGAACTTCGCGGCGGAAGCCGCCCGGACCGGTTGCAGGATGCGCAGGCAGGCGTCGAACCAGGCGAGCGTGTTGGGCCCGGGGGCGGTGCGCCGGGTGAGCGCGTCGGCCAGCCACGGGTGCCGTAGGTGCATCGCGAGCTGACGGCGGGCGAGCAGGAGGAACTGCTCCACCCAGCTCCCACCGTCGATGGGGTGGGGACGCAACTCGCCCACGACCCGGTCGACCATCAGGTCCAGCAGGTCGTCGCGGGACGACAGGTGCCGGTAGAGCGAGCCGGCGGCCATGCCGAGCGCTCCGGCCACCGCCCGCATGGAGACGGCGTCCAGACCGCCGGCGTCGGCCAGCGCGACCGCGGCCGAGGTGATCTCGTCCCGGCCGTGCGTCGGGGTCGGTCCCCGGGTGCCGCGGACGGGCCGGGTCCAGATCGACCGACCGGCGGTGCCGTCGCCGGCCGGATTCGTGGATGCGCCGCTCACCCTCCCACTGTAAACTGCAAACGTCGTTCGCACTTTCACGGGTCGGAGGAAACGGTCATGGAGCGGATCACGGCGCCGGACGGCGCGGGCATCGTCCTGCACACCACCGGCACGGGCCCCGGACTCGTGGTGGTGCACGGAGGCGGGGTGACCGTCCGGGAATACCGCCGGCTGGTCGCCCGGCTCGCCGACCGGTTCACGGTGCACATCTACAACCGGCGGGGCCGGGCGGACGCGGCGGCGCGGCGCGAGCCGTACACGGTGGAGCAGGAGATCGACGATCTCGGCGCGGTGCTCGCGCACACCGGCGCCCGCTGGGCGGTCGGGCACAGCTACGGCGCGTTCGTCGTGCTGCGGGCCGCGCTGCGGCTGCCGCTGGAGCGGATCGCGGTCTACGACGCCCCGCTGCGGCTGACCGGGCACGGCATGTCGACGGCGTTCCTCGACCCGGCCGAGGAGGCCATCCGGGCCGGGAACACCGCCCGCGCCCTGGCGATCGTGGGCGCGGCCGTCAACCCGCAGAGCGCCGCGTCGCGACTGCCGCTGGCGGTGCGCACGGCGCTCTGTCGGGCGTTCCTGCGCACCGAGGTCGGGCGGACGATGGGCGCCTTGGTCGGCATGACGCTCGCCGAGTCGCGGCAGATCGTGGCCTACGAGGGGCCGGCCGAGCAGTACGCCGGGATCACCGCCGAGGCGCTGCTGATCAGCGGCGCCAAGGCCGCGCCGTTCTTCACCGAGACCAACGAGCTGCTGGCCGCCGTCCTCCCCCGGGCACGCACCCTGCGCGTCCCGGGCAGCCCGCACAACGGCATCGCGGTGGCGCCCCCCGCGCTGATCGACCCCCTGGCCGCCTTCTTCACGGCCCCCGCCACCGGCGGGGATGCTCCTATGGATGTCAAGCGGCGAGTTTAAGATCGTTTGAGGTGATGATCTGGTAGAGCTCGCGGGCGACGTAGCGTTTGAGGCATC
>NZ_JBITEP010000034.1:0-20468 GCF_044455315.1 Micromonospora sp. NPDC051300
CGCCGACAGCGCCAACCCCAACACCGCCTCCTACCGCATCACCATCGACAACCTCGCCGACTGGATCGCCACCCGCGGCTACAGCACCAGCTGACCCGCAACCGAACAGGGCCCGACCCCACCACCCGGGGTCGGGCCCTTCGGCGCGTCAGCCCTCGGCGAGGACCGCGAGGATCGACTCGCCGTACTTGGCGAGCTTGTTCTCGCCCACGCCGTTGAACCGGGACAGCTCGGCCAGCGACGTCGGCGGCTCGGCGGCGATCTGGCGCAGCGTCGCGTCGTGGAAGATGACGTACGCCGGGACGCCCTGCTCCTTGGCGGTGGCCGCCCGCCAGGCCCGCAGCCGCTCGAAGACGCCGGCGGCGGCGGGGGAGAGGTCGGCCACGACGGTGGCCGAGCCGCGTGGCTTCGCCGCCCGGCCCGACACCGGCCGCTCCGGCTCCTTGCGCAGGGTGACCGTGCGCCGCCGGCCGAGCACGTCGGCGCTGGACTCGGTCAGGGCCAGCGTGCCGTAGTCGCCCTCGACGGCGAGCAGGCCCTCGGCGAGCAGTTGCCGCACCACGCCGCGCCACTCGACGTCGCGCAGCTCGGTGCCGATGCCGAACGTGCTCAGCGCGTCGTGGCCGTGCTGGTCGATCTTGTCGGTGTGCTTGCCGAGCAGGATGTCGATGCTGTGCCCGGCGCCGAACCGCTGGTTGCGCTCCCGGTCGAGCCGGTAGACGGTGGAGAGCAGCTTCTGCGCGGCCACCGTGCCGTCCCAGGACTCCGGCGGGTCGAGGCAGGTGTCGCAGTTGCCGCAGTTCGCCGCGCCGGTCTCGCCGAAGTAGTCGAGAAGCTGGGCGCGGCGGCAGCGGACCGTCTCGCACAGCGCCAGCATCGCGTCGAGGTGGGCGGCGAGGTTGCGCCGGTGCGCCAGGTCGCCCTCCGACGTCTCGATCATCTTGCGTTGCTGCACCACGTCCTGCAGCCCGTACGCCAGCCAGGCCGTGGACGGCAGGCCGTCCCGCCCGGCGCGGCCGGTCTCCTGGTAGTAGCCCTCGACCGACTTGGGCAGGTCGAGGTGGGCGACGAAGCGGACGTCGGGCTTGTCGATGCCCATGCCGAACGCGATGGTGGCCACCATGACCAGCCCGTCCTCGCGCAGGAAGCGCTGCTGGTTGCGGGCGCGGGTGCCCGAGTCCAGGCCGGCGTGGTAGGGCAGCGCCGGGATTCCGTTGGCGACCAGGAACTCGGCGGTCTTCTCCACCGAGGCCCGGGACAGGCAGTAGACGATGCCGGCATCGCCCGGGTGCTCGTCGCGCAGCAGGCTCAGCAGTTGCCGTCGCGGCTCCCGCTTGGGCACGATCCGGTATTGGATGTTGGGCCGGTCGAAGCTGGCCACGAAGTGCCGGGCCTCGGTGAGTTGCAGCCGGGTGGCGATCTCGGTGCGGGTGGCCCGGGTCGCGGTGGCGGTCAGCGCGATGCGGGGCACCTGCGGCCAGCGCTCGTGCAGCATCGACAGGTTCAGGTAGTCGGGGCGGAAGTCGTGCCCCCACTGGGAGACGCAGTGCGCCTCGTCGATCGCGAACAGGCCGATCTTTCCCCGCTCCAGCAGGCCGAGGGTGGAGCGCACGGCCAGCCCTTCCGGCGCGAGGTAGAGCAGGTCGAGGTCGCCGGCGAGGAAGGCCGCCTCGACCCGGCGCCGCTCGGCGGGCTCCTGCGTCGAGTTGAGGAACCCGGCCCGTACGCCGACCGCGGTGAGTGCGTCGACCTGGTCCTGCATGAGCGCGATCAGCGGGGAGACGACCACCGCCACGCCGTCGCGGACCAGCGCGGGGATCTGGTAGCAGAGCGACTTGCCGCCGCCGGTGGGCATGAGCACCAGCGCGTCGCCGCCGGCCACCACGTGCTCGATGATGTCCTGCTGGACGCCGCGGAACGCGTCGTAGCCGAAGACCCGGCGCAGCACGCCCAGCGCGTCGGAGGTCCGCTGCTCGGTGGGGGAGACCATCCGGGCAGTCTACGAGCGCCCACCGACGACGCCCGGCCCCGAGCGGGCGCGTGGCGTGGTCCGGCACCTCGACAAATCGGGCAACGGGCTGTTCCGGTGGTCACCCCGTGGAATCCCGGACCGGGTCGCAGCCGTTAGAGTCGGCGACTGACCATGCGCGGCCGACCGGCCGTGGCGCCACGGCTGGGGGTAGCGGGTGAGCGAGGCGCGGACGGCGGAGGACCTAGTGCCGACCAACGCGGAGACGGCGGTGGGACGACCGGCAGAGGCGGAGACCTCCCTGGTGGTGGTGACCGGCCTCTCCGGCGGGGGCCGCAGCACGGTGGCCCGGGCGCTGGAGAACGTCGGCTACTACGTGGTCGACAACCTGCCCCAGGCGCTCATGCTGGACATGGCCGAGCTGGCGTCCAAGGCCGGCGGGGCGGCCCGGCGTACGGCGATGGTTCTGGACGTGCGCTCGCGCGCCTTCTCCACCGACCTGGCGGGCGCGATCCGGGAGCTGCGCGAGCGCGGCTTCTCGCCCCGGGTGGTCTTCGTCGACGCCGACGACGAGGTGCTGATCCGCCGCTTCGAGAGCGTGCGCCGCTCGCACCCGTTGCAGGGTGACGGGCGGCTGGCCGACGGCATCGCGGTGGAGCGGGCTCTGCTGGAGGAGGCCCGCGACCAGGCCGACGTGATCATCGACACCAGCCACCTGAACGTCAACCAGCTCCGCCGCCGGGTGGAGGAGCTGTTCGGCGGCGAGGACGCCCGCCGGCTGCGGATCACCGTGCTCTCGTTCGGCTTCAAGTACGGCCTCCCGCCGGACGCCGACTTCGTGATGGACGCCCGCTTCCTGCCCAACCCGTACTGGGTGCCGGAGCTGCGGGAGCACACCGGCCGGGAGGAGGCGGTGAGCGCGTACGTGCTGGGGCAGGAGGGCGCCGACGCGTTCGTCGCCGGCTACGCCGACCTGGTCAACGCCACCACCACCGGCTTCGCGCGGGAGGGCAAGCGCTACCTGACCGTGGCGGTCGGCTGCACCGGCGGCAAGCACCGCAGTGTGGCGATCGCCGAGGAGTTGGCCGTCCGGCTGCGCGCCTCCGGCATCGCGGCCAATCCGCAGCACCGGGACCTGGGGCGGGAGTGACGACGACCCGGGTGGTCGCGTTCGGCGGCGGCCATGGCCTGTCGGCGTCGCTGCGGGCGCTGCGGCACTGCGTACCCGGACTGGACCTGGACATCACCGCGGTGGTCACGGTCGGCGACGACGGCGGCTCCAGCGGCCGGCTGCGCGCCGAGCGCGGCGGCCTGCCCCCGGGGGACCTGCGGCAGGCGCTCGTGGCGCTCTCCGGTGACCACCCGGCGACGAGGCGCAGCGCGGCGTTGTTCCAGCACCGGTTCGCCGCCGCCGCGCCCGCACCGGAGGGCGGCGTGGGTGACCCGCTCGTCGGGCACGCGGTGGGCAACCTGCTGCTGCACGGGCTGACCGAGCTGCTCGGCGACCCGGTGGCGGCGCTCGACCACGCCGGGGCGATGCTCGGCGCGGTCGGCCGGGTGCTGCCGATGTCCCGCCAGCCGGTGGGCATCGAGGCCCGGGTCCGCGGCGTCGACCCGGCCCACCCGGACGAGGTGCGCACGCTGCGCGGGCAGCACCAGGTGGCGATCACCTCGGGCACTGTGGAGTCACTGCGGCTGACCCCGGCCGCGCCGGCCGCGTGCGCCGAGGCGGTGGCCGCGGTACGCGCCGCCGACTGGCTGATCTTCGGGCCGGGGAGCTGGTACACGAGCGTGTTGCCGCACCTGCTGGTGCCCGGCCTGGCCGACGCGATCGTGTCCAGCCCGGCGCGCCGGCTGGTGACGCTGAACCTGGTGGCCGAGAAGGAGACGTCCGGGCTGTCCCTGCCCGACCATCTGGACACCCTGCGGCGCTATCTGCCCGAGCTGAAAGTGGACATGGTGCTGGCCGACTCCACGGCGGTGGGTGACCCCGCCCCGGTCGAACGTGCGGCAGAATCGCTTGGTGCCCGGCTGGTCCTCGCCCCCGTCGCCGTCCCCGACGGCACGCCCTGTCATGATCCGGCCGCACTGGGCGCCGCACTGGTGCCTGTCCTGGGCGCCGATCGTTAGACACGTACGTAATCACCGGCGACACGCCGGTACCGGTCCGTGAGGGGGCGCTGGAATGGCGATGACGGCTGCGGTCAAGGACGAGCTGAGTCGGGTCGACGTGCCCAAGCCCTGCTGCCGCCGGGCGGAGATGGCCGCCCTGCTGCGTTTCGCCGGCGGTCTGCACATCGTCTCGGGTCGCGTGGTGGTCGAGGCGGAGCTGGACACCGGCGCGGTGGCCCGCCGGCTGCGGCGCGAGATCGCCGAGGTCTACGGCTACCCGAGCGAGATCCACGTGCTCGCCTCGGGCGGCCTGCGCAAGGGCAGCCACTTCATCGTGCGGGTGGTCAAGGACGGCGAGGCGCTGGCCCGGCAGACCGGCCTGCTGGACGTGCGGGGCCGCCCGGTGCGGGGCCTGCCGCCGCACGTGGTGGCGGCAAACGTCTGCTGCGCGGTCTCCGCCTGGCGCGGCGCGTTCATGGCGCACGGTTCGCTCACCGAGCCGGGCCGCTCCAGCGCGCTGGAGATCACCTGCCCGGGGCCGGAGTCGGCGCTGGCGCTCGTCGGCGCCGCCCGCCGGATCGGCATCACCGCCAAGAACCGTGAGGTGCGCGGCGTGGACCGGGTGGTGGTCAAGGACGGCGACGCGATCGCCGCGCTGCTCACCCGCATCGGCGCGCACTCCAGCGTGCTGGCCTGGGAGGAGCGTCGGGTCCGCCGTGAGGTGCGCGCGACCGCCAACCGGCTGGCCAACTTCGACGACGCGAACCTGCGCCGCTCGGCGCGCGCGGCGGTGGCCGCCGCCGCCCGGGTGACCCGGGCGTTGGAGATCCTCGCCGACGACGCGCCGAACCACCTGACCTCGGCCGGGCGGCTGCGGCTCGAGCACCGCCAGGCGTCGCTGGAGGAGCTGGGCGCGCTCGCCGAGCCGCCGCTGACCAAGGACGCCATCGCCGGTCGGATCCGCCGGCTGCTCGCGCTCGCCGACAAGCGGGCCCGTGACCTCGGCATCCCGGATACCGAAGCGGCAGTCACGCCGGACATGCTCGTGGTCTGATAGGACACGGGGGGCGACGTCGCGCGACCGGGATCACCACCCGGCGCAGCGCGCCGCCACGCGCTCGGATAGGGTCGCTGCGTACGGCAAGGGGGCCGGCACAGGCATTCCTCGCCGTACTCACCGCCTCGGGCGGTCAGGTCTCCATGGACCGCGGCGGGGTGGCCGAGATGACATCGTCAACGGCCGGCTCCAACGGTCGGCGCACACACCTCCGCCGGCCGTGGTCTGACGCCGGCGGACCAGAACGCGAGGAGATGGAACCTGTGACCATCCGGGTTGGCATCAACGGCTTCGGCCGCATCGGCCGTAACTTCTTCCGGGCAGTGCTGGCGTCCGGCGCGGACATCGAGATCGTGGCGGTCAACGACCTGACCGACAACGCGACGCTCGCCCACCTCGTCAAGTACGACAGCATCCTGGGCCGCCTCCCGCACGAGGTGAAGGCCAGCGCCGACGAGATCACCGTGGGCGGCAAGGCCATCAAGGTGTTCGAGGAGAAGGACCCCGGCAAGCTGCCGTGGAGCGAGGTCGGCGTGGACGTCGTCATCGAGTCCACCGGGTTCTTCACCGACGCCACCAAGGCGAAGGCGCACATCGACGGCGGGGCCAAGAAGGTCATCATCTCCGCGCCGGCGAAGAACGAGGACGTCACCGTGGTCATGGGCGTCAACCAGGACCAGTACGACCCGGCCAAGCACAACATCATCTCGAACGCGTCCTGCACCACCAACTGCCTCGCCCCGATGGCGAAGGTCCTGCAGGACACGTTCGGCATCACCAAGGGTCTGATGACCACCATCCACGCGTACACGCAGGACCAGAACCTGCAGGACGCGCCGCACAAGGACCTGCGCCGGGCGCGGGCCGCCGCGCTCAACATCGTGCCGACCTCGACCGGCGCCGCGAAGGCCATCGGCCTGGTGCTGCCGGAGCTGAAGGGCAAGCTGGACGGCTACGCGCTGCGGGTGCCGATCCCGACCGGCTCGGCCACCGACCTGACCGTCGAGGTCGGCCGGGAGACCACCGTGGACGAGGTCAACGCCGCGATCAAGGCGGCCGCGGAGGGCCCGCTCAAGGGCGTCCTGGTCTACAACGAGGACCCGATCGTCTCCGCCGACATCGTCACCGACCCGGCGTCGTGCATCTTCGACGCGCCGCTGACCAAGGTGATCGGCAACCAGGTCAAGGTCGTCGGCTGGTACGACAACGAGTGGGGCTACTCCAACCGCCTCGTCGACCTGGTCAAGCTGGTCGGTAGCTCGCTGTGAGCATCCGTGACCTCGACGACCTGCTCGGCGAGGGGGTGTCGGGTCGGCGCGTGCTGGTGCGCGCCGACCTGAACGTCCCGCTCGACAAGCAGACCGGTGACATCACCGACGACGGGCGCATCCGCGCCGTGCTGCCGACGCTGAGCGCGCTGGTGCAGGCCGGCGCGAAGGTGGTCGTCTGCTCGCACCTGGGTCGCCCGAAGGGCGCGCCGGACCCGCAGTTCAGCCTCCGCCCGGTCGCCGGGCGGCTCGGTGAGCTGCTCGACGCCCCGGTGCACTTCGCCGAGGACACCGTCGGCGACTCGGCACGGTCCACCGTGGCCGAGCTGGCCGACGGCCAGGTCGCGCTGCTGGAGAACCTCCGGTTCAACAAGGGGGAGACCAGCAAGGACGACGCCGAGCGGGGCGCCTTCGCCGATCAGCTCGCGGCGCTCGGTGACGCGTACGTCGACGACGCGTTCGGCGCGGTGCACCGCAAGCACGCCAGCGTGCACGACGTGCCGGCGCGCCTGCCGCACGTCGCCGGCCGCCTGGTGCTGCGCGAGGTCGAGGTGCTCAGCAAGCTGACCGGCGCGCCCGAGCGGCCGTACGTGGTGGTGCTGGGCGGCTCGAAGGTCTCCGACAAGCTGGCCGTGATCGAGGCGCTGCTGCCCACCGTCGACCGGCTGCTCATCGGCGGCGGGATGTGCTTCACCTTCCTCAAGGCCCAGGGCCACGAGGTGGGCACCTCGCTGCTGGAGGAGGAGATGGTCGAGACCTGCCGCAACCTGATGGAACGCGCGCCGGGCAAGATCATGCTCCCGGTCGACGTGGTGGCCGCGGACGCCTTCGCCCCGGACGCCGCGCACGACACGGTGCCGGCCGACGGCATTCCCAGCCACCGGCTCGGCCTGGACATCGGCCCGGAGACGGTGGCCGGTTTCGCCGCCGTGCTGTCCCAGGCGAAAACGATCTTCTGGAACGGCCCGATGGGCGTGTTCGAGATGGCCGCGTTCGCCGACGGCACGCGCGGGGTGGCCGAGGCGATCACCAAGGCCGACGCGTTCAGCGTGGTCGGCGGCGGTGACTCGGCGGCGGCGGTGCGGGCCCTGGGTCTGGACGAGTCCTCGTTCGGGCACATCTCCACCGGCGGTGGCGCGTCCCTGGAATACCTGGAGGGCAAGACCCTCCCCGGCATCGCGGCTCTGGAGAACTGAATGGCGAGCACCACCCGCCGGCCGCTGATGGCCGGCAACTGGAAGATGAACCTGAACCACCTCGAGGCCAACCTGCTGGTGCAGAAGCTGGCGGCGAGCCTCAACGAGAAGCAGCTCACCGACGTCGAGTGCGTGGTGCTGCCACCCTTCACCGACCTGCGGACCGTGCAGACCGCGGTGGACGGCGACAAGCTGCTGATCGGCTACGGCGCGCAGGACCTGTCGCCGTTCCAGTCCGGGGCCTACACCGGTGACATCGCCGGGCCGATGCTGGCGAAGCTGGGCTGCGGCTACGTGGTGGTCGGCCACTCCGAGCGGCGGCAGTACCACCACGAGGACGACGCGCTGGTCAACGCGAAGGTGGCGGCGGCGCTGGCGAACGGGCTCACCCCGATTCTCTGCATCGGCGAGGGCCTGGAGATCCGCGAGCAGCTCAAGCAGGTCCCGCACTGCTGCGACCAGCTCGACGGCGCGCTGAAGGGCCTCACCGCCGAGCAGGTCACCAAGGTCGTCGTGGCGTACGAGCCGGTCTGGGCGATCGGCACCGGCAAGACCGCGACCCCGGAGGACGCGCAGGAGGTCTGTGGCGAGGTGCGCAAGCGGCTCGTGGAGACCTTCGACGAGACCACCGCCGGGCAGGTCCGGATCCTCTACGGCGGGTCGGTCAAGGCGTCGAACGTCGCCGCGATCATGGCCCAGCCGGACGTGGACGGGGCGCTGGTCGGGGGCGCGAGCCTGGACGCGGAGGAGTTCGCGCAGATCTGTCGGTTCCCGGAGCACACGGCCCGCTGATCGCTCGCTATCCTTGACGCTGCCCGTCCAACGGTCGGTGCCACCGTGCCCGACAGGTCCGGGCAGTGATCGTAACGAGAGGACTGACCCCCGCCATGCCGATCTGGTTCGCCTACACGATGATCACGTTGCTGGTCATCACCAGCGTGCTGCTCGTCCTGCTGATCCTCCTGCACCGCGGTAAGGGCGGCGGTTTGTCGAGCATGTTCGGCGGCGGCGTCAGCTCCAGCCTGGCCGGTTCCTCGGTGGCCGAGAAGAATCTCGACCGCTACACCGTTCTGGTGGGGATCGTCTGGTTCGCGTGCATCGTCGGGCTGGGGCTCTGGCTCCGGCTCCAGATGAGCAGCGGCACCTGAGCGAGCGCCGAAGAAGCGTACAATCTGCGCGCGGTCCGTTACGGACCGCGCGCAGTTTTGTTTCTCCGCCCGTCGCCCGTCGCCGACCCCTTCCGGTGGCGGTCCCCTCCGACGACAGGGAGCGAGCAACCGTGCCCAGCAACAACGTCATCCGCGGCACCCGGATCGGGTCCGCCCCCGAGCGTTTCGACCAGCGCACCGAGCCGGCCCCGCGCCGACCGGTCGTCTACTGGTGCCGCCACGAGCACCGGGTCGAGTTCCTGATCGCCGCCGAGGCGGAGACCCCGGCGTCCTGGGACTGCCCCCGCTGCGGGGAGCCGGCCGGCCCCGAGCCGGGCAACCCGCCGGGCCGCCAGCGGGCCGAGCCCTACAAGACCCACCTGGCGTACGTGCAGGAGCGGCGTACGCCGGAGGAGGGTGAGGCGCTGCTCGCCGAGGCGCTCGCGGCGCTGCGTCGGCGTCGAGGTCGCGCCTGAGAGGTGTGAAGAAGGGGCCCCGCCTGTACCGCAGGCGTCAAGAAGGGGCCCCTCCTTTCACCTGAGGCTGCGGGCGCGGGGCGGCACGTTCGCCGCCGCCGCGCGGTCCAGCAGCCAGAGGGTACGGGAGACGCCCCGCACCCCGGCCGCCGGAAGTTGCACCGGCCCGGCTCCGGCCAGCGCCATGCCCACCGCCCGGGCCTTGTCCGCCCCGGCGGCGACCAGCCACACCTCCTCGGCCGTGTTGATCGCCGGCAGGGTCAGCGTGGTGCGCACCGGCGGCGGCTTGGGGCTGCCCCGCACCGCGCTCACCGGCCGGCTGTCGTGGTGCACCGGGTGCTCCGGGAACACCGACGCCACGTGCCCGTCCTCGCCGACGCCGAGCATCAGCACGTCGAAGTGGGGCAGTGCCGCGGTGCCCGGTCGGGCGGCGGCGGCCAGCTCCCGCGCGTACCCGGCTGCGGCCGCCTCCGGGTCGTCGCCGGCCGGGCCGTCGGAGGCCGGCATCGGGTGCACCCGGGCCGGGTCCAGCGGCAGCGCGTCCAGCAGCGCCGCCCGGGCCTGGGTCTCGTTGCGCTCCGGGTCGCCGGCCGGCAGGAAGCGCTCGTCGCCCCACCAGACGTCGACCCGGGACCAGTCCACCGCGTCCCGGGCCGGCAACTGGCCGACCGCCCGGTGGACCGCCGCGGCGATCCGCCCGCCGGTCAGCACCACCGACGCCTGACCGCGTTCGGCCTGCGCGTCGAGCAGCTTCACCAGCAGCCGGGCCGCCACCGCCTGCGCCAGCAGGTCCGGGTCGGCGTGTACGGCGACACTCGCCTCAGTCATCCGTCGTGCCTCGTGTCTCTGTGCGTCCGACCGCCCGGTCCGGGCGGTCACTCGTTGGCTGTCGCGCCCGCGTGCGCGGTCACGCCGGCCTCGGCCCGCTGGGCGGTCGCCGGATCCTTCCACACGTGCACCCGCTGCGGCGCACGCTGGTCCAGGCCGGTCAGCCCGGCCGTCGCGCCGAGCGCCTCCGCGTAGACCTGGTCGGCGTCGAGCCGGCGCAGCTCCTCGGCCAGCTCGTCGCCGAGCGGCCGGCGGACCAACGGCAGCGTCCGGTCCTCCTGCCCGGTACGCCGGAACACGGCGACGCTGTCGTCCCGGGTCAGCGTCAGCTCGTCGCCGTTGGCGCACCGCAACTGCACCTCCCGCATGCGCGGGAACTCGTCGGTGTGCTCCCACCTCGGCTCGATGCCGAGCCGGGCGCTCAGCCAGCCGCACATCAGCGCCGCCGTCGGGTCGGTGCGCGGCGCCACCACCGTCGCCTCGGTGACCCGGGCCTGGGTGGTGTCGAACGCCCCGGCGACGAGCGTGCGCCACGGGGTGATCCGGGTCCAGGCCAGGTCGGTGTCGCCCGGCGCGTAGTCGCAGGCCCGCTGCCGCAGCGCGGCGATCGGGTCGGCGGCCTGCGCGGCGTCGGTGATCCGCCGGTCGGCGACCACGCCGAGGAAGTCGGTGGCGATCTCGTCCGGCGGTTCGCCGTGCCACCAGGTGACCACCGGCACGTCCGGCACCAGCAGCGGCATCACCACCGACTCGGCGTGCAGCGCGAGCCGGCCGTACATCCGGGTGACCACCGCCTCGCACGGGCCGAGCCGGCCGCCCACGACGATCTCCGCGTCCAGCCGGTTGCGGTCCCGCTCGACGTCCGCGCGGACCACCACGAGCAGCCGGCACGGGTGCGCGGCGGCGGCTATCGTGGCCGCCGCCTCGGCCTCCCGGACCCGCTTCTCGTCCACCACGACGATCAGGGTGAGCGCCATGCCGCTGGCCACCCCGCCCGCGCTGCGCCGCTCGGCGGCCAGCGCCTTGACCACCTCGTTGCCGGTGGTGTCCCACAGCCCGATCAATGGAGCCTCCTGGTTCGCTCGCTCTGCTCGCTCACGCTCTCCGCCACGCCCGACCCTCGCGGGCCAGCATCTCGTCGGCGGCCCGGGGGCCCCACTCGCCGGCCCGGTACGGCTCCGGCTTCGTGCCCTCCCAGGCGTGCTCCAGCGGGTCCACCACCTGCCAGCTCTGCTCCACCTCGGCGGCGTCCGGGAACAGCGTCCGGTCGCCGATGAGCACGTCCAGCACCAGCCGCTCGTACGCCTCGGGGCTGGACTCGGTGAACGCCTCGCCGTACTGGAAGTCCATCGCGATGTCGCGGACCTCCATGGTGGTGCCCGGCACCTTGGAGCCGAACTTCAGCACCACGCCCTCGTCCGGCTGGACCCGGATGACGAGCTGGTTGGCGCCGAGCGACTCCATGTCGGCCGGGTTGAACGGCAGGTGCGGCGCCTTCTTGAACATGATGGCCACCTCGGTGACCCGCCGCGGCAGCCGCTTGCCGGCGCGGATGTAGAACGGCACCCCGGCCCAGCGGCGGTTCTGGATGGCCAGCTTCACCGCCACGTACGTCTCGGTGGTGGAGTCCGCCGGGACGTCCTCCTCCTCCAGGTAGCCCTTGGCACGCTCGCCGCCCACCCAGCCGGGCAGGTACTGGCCGCGCACGGTGTCCCGGGAGACGTCCCGGGGCACGGCGATCGCCTTGAGCACCTTGAGCTTCTCGGCCCGGATCTCGTCGGCGTCGAAGCTCGTCGGCTCCTCCATCGCCACCAGGGCGAGCAACTGGAGGAGGTGGTTCTGGAGCACGTCACGGGCGGTGCCGACCGAGTCGTAGAACGCGGCGCGGGTGCCGATGCCGACGTCCTCGGCCATGGTGATCTGCACCGAGTCGACGTACTTGGAGTTCCACAGCGGCTCGAATAGGTTGTTGGCGAACCGCAGCGCCAGGATGTTCTGGACCGTCTCCTTGCCCAGGTAGTGGTCGATCCGGAACACGTCCTGGCTGGTGAAGACGTCGTCGACCAGGTCGTTGAGCGCCTTGGCCGAGGGCAGGTCGTTGCCGAACGGCTTCTCCACCACCACCCGCCGCCAGCCGCCGGACTTCTCGTTGTCCGCCATGCCGGTGCGGGCGAGCTGCTTGAGCACCACCGGGAAGGCCGCCGGGGGGATGGAGAAGTAGAACGCGGCGTTGCCGGCGATGCCGTGCGTGTCGCGCAGCTCGTCGAGGGTGGTGGCGAGGTGGTCGAAGGCGGCGTCGTCGTCGAACGAGCCGCCGACGAACTTGATGTTGCCGACGAGCCGGGCCCAGACCTCCTCCCGCCAGGGGGTGCGGGCGTGCTTCTTGGCCGCGTCGTGGGCCAGCGACTCGAAGTCGCCGTCGCCCCAGTCGCGGCGGGCGAATCCGAGGACCACGAACCCCGGCGGCAGGAGCCCCCGGTTGGCCAGGTCGTAGACCGCCGGCAGCAGCTTCTTGCGGGCCAGGTCGCCGGTGACCCCGAAGATCACCAAGGCGCACGGTTCGGGGATCCGCGGCAGCCGCCGGTCCTGCGGGTCGCGCAGCGGGTTCACCGGGCCACCTCCTCCTGCTTCTCGGTCCACTGATTCCAGGTCGTTGATCGTCACGTACGTGTCCGTCCGGCCGTATCCAGCAGTTGGGCGACGCCCGCCGCCCGCTCGGTCAGGTGCAGTCGCAGCACCTGTCGCTCCCGGCCGGCCAGGGCCCGCCGGTCGCCGGCGGCCTGGGCCGCCTGAAGTTCCGCGAAGGTGTACGGGCGGCCGGGCACCGGGAGATCATCGGTGACCGCACCGGTGATCTGGAGGTGCCGGACGCGCCCGTCGAAATGGTCCGGGTGGCGGGGACCCCAGCCGAAGGTCACCGGCCGCCCGGTGGCGCGGGCCAGCAGCGGGCGCAGCCCGGCCACCGCCGCGTCGGCGGACCGGTCGAGGTGGGCGGTCACCGCGAGGTGCTCGTCCGGGGCCAGCCCGTCGGTGATCCAGCGCAGCGCCCCGGCCAGGTCGGTGGGGGCGCCGGTCGGGGCGTACACCTCGACCGCGCCGTCGACCGACGAGGGCGGCCGGTCCGCCGGGCCGTCGTCGTCCGCCGGGGCCGCCGGCGTCGCGAACGGGTCCACCCGCAGCGCCACCGCGGCGGTCGCGGCGGCGTGCGCCCAGGCGAGGAACTGCGCGCCGAGCGGGCCGTTGACCGCCAGGTCGGCGGCCACGCCGGGCGCCACCCCCGCGCCGAGCGCGCCGCCAATCCCGACCGTCAGCACGTCCGGGCCGGTGGCGCCGGGCGCGTCCGGGGACTCCGCGGCGATCGGCAGCGCCCGCCCGCCGGTCGCGGCGGCCAGCAGCGCGCCCACCCAGTGCCGCAGCCCGTCGAGGCCGGTGCCGTCGGGCGCCAACGCGACGGTGTCGCGCCCGCCCGCGACCGACGCGCCCAGGGCCGCGCCGAGCGCGAGAGCCGGGTTGTCCCGGTCCCGTTCCAGCGCGCCGGCGAGCGCCGCGGCCTCGTCCAGCAGCTCGGTGACCGGCGCGCCGGCGAGCGCCGCCGGCACCAAGCCGTACGCGGAGAGCGCGGACCAGGGCCCGGCCACCTCCTCGTCGGCCGGGATCAGCACCGCGCCCAGCTCGTCGGCGAGCGCGGCGAGCTCCGAGCCGGGCGGGGCGACCACCACGACGTGCCGGTCCGCCTCCGGCCCGGCGTCGTGCCAGGCCTGCCGCCACACCCGCAGGTGCGCGTCGGTGGTGGGATCGGGGCCGGACCGCCCGGCGAGCACCAGCACGGTACGCGCCGGCCGATCGGCCAGGGCCGCGCGGGCCGGCCCCGGATCGGCCGTGTCGAGCACTGTCAACGGCCGGCCCAGGCATGCCGCGATCACCTCGGCGGCCAGCGTGACGTCGCCGGCGCCGGCGAGCACCACGTGGTCCAGGTCGCCCAGCTCGGCGGTCAGCTCGGCGAGCTGGGGGAGCAGGTCCCGGCTGCGGCAGTGGGTGTCGACCCAGCCCAGCCGGTCGCGGGCGGTCGCCTCGGCCGCGGGTCCCCAGAGGGTCGGGTCCTTGGCGGCCAGCCGGGCGGGGACGTCGTCGGCGACCAGCGCGGCGCGCGCGGCGGTGTCCACCGCGCCCGCGCCGTGCACGGCCAGGCCGGCGGCGACGTCCGCCGGACCGGCCAGCAGGTCGCTCATGGGTCTCACCTCACCGGGATCCACGGTACGGCGGAACGCGCCCCGGGGCAGGGCCCCGGGACGCGTCGCACGCCGTCCGTCACGCGTTCCCGCCGGCCTGCTGGGCGTTCTGCGCGTTGCCCTCGGCGGCCCGGTGCGGGCTGCCCGCGCCCTTGGCCGCCTCGGCGAGGGACTTCTTGACCCCCTCCAGCAGCTCCAGCCAGCTCGCCTCGAACTTCTCCACGCCCTCCCGCTCCAGGGTGGCGATCACGTCGGCCAGGTCCACGCCCACCGACTCCAGGTCGGCGAAGACCTGCCGCGCGTCGTCGTACGCGCCGGTGATCGTGTCGGCCTGCGTCTCGCCGTGGTCGGCGTAGGCGTGGACGACCGGCTCCGGCATGGTGTTGACCGTGCCGGGGGCGATCAGCTCCTCGACGTAGATGACGTCCCGGTAGTCGGGGTTCTTCGTCGAGGTGGAGGCCCACAGCGGCCGCTGCGGGTGGGCGCCCGCGTCGGCCAGCTTCTGCCACCGCTCGGAGGAGAACACCTCGCCGTAGCGCTCGTAGGCCAGCCGGGCGTTGGCGACCGCGGCCTTGCCGCGCAGCGACTTGGCCTGGTCCGAGCCGATCTTCTCCAGCCGCTTGTCGACCTCGCTGTCGACCCGGGAGACGAAGAACGAGGCCACCGAGCCGATCTTGGAGAGGTCGTGCCCGTTGGCCTGCGCCTGCTCCAGGCCGGCGAGGAACGCCTCCATCACCTGCGAGTAGCGGTCCAGGCCGAAGATCAGCGTGACGTTCACGCTGATCCCCTCGGCCAGCGTCTTGGTGATCGCCGGCAGGCCCTCCTCGGTCGCCGGGATCTTGATGAAGAGGTTCGGCCTGTCGACCAGCCACCACAGCGCCTTGGCCTCGGCGGCGGTCTTGTCCGCGTCGTGCGCCGAACGGGGGTCCACCTCGATCGACACCCGGCCGTCCACGCCGTCGCTGGCGTCGTACGAGGGGCGCATCACGTCGCAGGCCCACCGCACGTCGTACGTGGTGAGCATGCGGACCGCCTCCTCGACGTCCACGTCGCGGGTGGCGAGGTCACGGAGCTGCCAGTCGTACTCGTCGGCGTCGCTCAGCGCCTTGGCGAAGATCGTCGGGTTGGTGGTCACGCCGGCCACGTGGTTCTCTCGGCGCAGCTTGTCCAGCCCGCCGGAGCTCAGTCGTACCCGGGAAAGATCGTCGAGCCAGATCGCCACCCCGGCGTTCTGGAGCTCCTTCAGCCTGTCCGTCATGCCGTCCACGCTCCCCTCAGTTGCCGGTCGTGAAACCGGTGATGTCGCCCACCCGGGTCAGCGCCGCGTGCGCGGCGGCCACGATCCGGTCGGGGGTGAACCCGAACTGCTCGAAGAGCACGGTGTAGGGCGCGCTCGCGCCGTAGTGCTCGATGCTCACGCTCTCGCCGCTGTCGCCGACGATCGCCCGCCAGGACATCGCGATGCCCGCCTCCACGCTCACCCGTGCCTTTACCCCGCGCGGCAGCACCGACTCCCGGTACGCCTCGTCCTGCGCGAAGAACCATTCCTGGCACGGCATGGACACCACCCGGGTGGGGGTGCCGTCGGCCTCCAGCCGCTCCCGGGCGGTGAGGCAGAGCTGCACCTCCGAGCCGGTGCCGACGATGATCACCTGCGGCTTGCCGTTGGACGCCTCGGCCAGCACGTAGCCGCCCTTGGCGGTGCCCTCGGCGGGGCCGAACTCGCTGCGGTCGATCGTCGGCAGCGCCTGCCGGCTCAGCGCCAGCGCGGTCGGCCGGTCGGTGTGCTCCAGCGCCTGCCGCCACGCCCAGACGGTCTCGTTGGCGTCGGCCGGGCGGACCACGTCCAGGCCCGGGATGGCCCGCAGCGCGGTCAGGTGCTCGATCGGCTGGTGGGTCGGGCCGTCCTCGCCGAGGCCGATCGAGTCGTGCGTCCAGACGTAGGTCACCGGCAGCTTCATCAGCGCGGCGAGCCGCACCGACGGGCGCATGTAGTCGCTGAACACCAGGAACGTGCCGCCGTAGGGGCGGGTGCCGCCGTGCAGGGCGATGCCGTTGAGGATCGAGCCCATGCCGTGCTCACGGATGCCGAAGTGCAGCGTGCGGCCGTACTCGTCACCCGGGAAGTCCTTGGTGGCGTGCCCGGCCGGGACGAAGGACGGCTCGCCCTTCATGGTGGTGTTGTTGCTCTCGGCCAGGTCGGCCGAGCCGCCCCACAGCTCGGGCAGCACCGGGGCGAGCGCCTCCAGGACCTTGCCGGAGGCGGCCCGGGTGGCGACGCCCTTGGCGTCCGCCGGGAAGGTGGGCAGCGCGTCGGTCCAGCCGGTCGGCAGGGTACGGGTGGCCATCCGGTCCCACAGCGCCTTGCGCTCCGGGTTGGCCTTCGCCCAGGCGTCGAACCCCTTGTCCCACTCGGCCTGCGCCTCGGCGCCGCGCTCGATCACCTGGCGGGCGTGCTTGAGCACCTCCTCGTCGACCTCGAAGGTGCGCTGCGGGTCGAAGCCGAGGATCTCCTTGGTGGCCTTGACCTCGTCCGCGCCGAGCGCCGAGCCGTGGATCTTGCCGGTGTTCTGCTTGTTGGGCGCGGGCCAGCCGATGATGGTGCGCAGCGCGACGAACGAGGGTCGGCCGGTCTCCGCCCTGGCCGCCAGCAGCGCCTGGTAGAGCGCCTCCACGTCCTCGTGGTAGTCACCCTGGTCGGCGTCGCCGGTGCGCCAGTCGACGGTCTGCACGTGCCACCCGTACGCCTCGTAGCGGGCCGCCACGTCCTCGCTCTTGGCGATCCGGGTGTCGTCCTCGATCGAGATCTCGTTGTCGTCGTAGATCACGCAGAGGTTGCCGAGCTGCTGGTGGCCGGCGAGCGCGCTCACCTCGTGGGTGATGCCCTCCTCGATGTCGCCGTCGGAGGCGATGCACCAGATGTCGTGCCGGAACGGGGAGTCGGCGCGGTCCGGCTCGGGGTCGAACAGGCCGCGCTCGCGGCGGGCGGCCATGGCCATGCCCACCGCGTTGCCGAGGCCCTGGCCGAGCGGGCCGGTGGTGGTCTCCACGCCCGGGGTGTGGCCGTGCTCCGGGTGCCCCGGGGTGAGCGAGCCCCACTGGCGCAGCGCCTTGAGGTCGTCCAGGGCCAGCGGGTAGCCGGAGAGGAAGAGCTGGATGTAGAGGGTCAGGCTGGAGTGCCCGGCGGACAGCACGAACCGGTCCCGGCCGGGCCAGTTCGGGTCGGTCGGGTTGTGCCGCATGACCCGGTTGAAGAGAAGGTAGGCCGCCGGGGCGAGGCTCATCGCCGTGCCCGGGTGGCCGTTGCCGGATTTCTCCACGGCGTCCATGGCCAGCACGCGGACCGTGTCGACGGCCCTGCGGTCGAGGTCGGACCAGTTGAGAGCGGGAAGCTCGGGTCGTTTCGCAGCCACGTTGATGTGCTCCTCGGCAGATGGGCGGAACCCTCACTGATGACCCTATCGAGCGCCACTAAACGTCCGCCCGGGGATCTCGGCATGCTGACTTGTACGTTTCCGTCCCGGCCGGGCGTTCAACCCCCGGTGTGACGGCCCGCACCGTTGCCGGGTCTGCGGGGCAGCCAAAACGACGACGCGTAGTGTGTGGGGCGGTGTGTGGACCCGGCTCGGGTCCGGGCCGACGACCTCCCCTGCCGAAGCCGGAAGGTGGCAATCCGTGAGCATGATCACCGAGCGCCCGGTCAGCAACCCTGCCGGGGCGTCGCCGGTGGGCACGGTGGCGGAGGCGCCGGCGACCGGCCGGCGGGACGTGCGGGCCGTCGTGGCCGCGTACGTCGCGCTGACCAAGCCGCGGATCGTCGAGCTGCTGCTGGTCACCACCGTCCCGGCGATGATGCTCGCGGACGGCGGCATGCCGTCGCTGTGGCTGGTGGCCGTGGTGCTGGTCGGCGGCTCGCTCGCGGCCGGCGCGGCGAGCGTGCTCAACTGCTACATCGACCGCGACATCGACCAGTTGATGCGGCGCACCAAGCGCCGCCCGCTGCCGGCGCACACCGTGTCGCCGCGTAACGCCCTGGTCTTCGGGCTGGTGCTGGCGGCGGTGTCGGTGGCGTTGATGGCGGCGACCACCAACTGGCTGGCGGCCGGCCTGACGCTTGCCGCGATCGCCTACTACGACCTCGTCTACACGCTCTGGTTGAAGCGGACCACGGCCGCCAACACGTTCTGGGGCGGCGTCTGCGGCGCCGCGCCGGTGCTGATCGGCTGGGCCGCGGTCACCGGCTCGCTGTCGCCGGCCGCCTGGGGCCTGTTCGCGGTGGTCTTCTTCTGGCAGATGCCGCACTTCTACGCGCTGGCCATCAAGTACAAGGACGACTACGCCCGGGCCGGCATCCCGATGCTGCCGGTGGTGGCCTCGGTCCGGCGGGTCAACGCCGAGATCATCGGCTTCTCCTGGCTGACGCTGCTGTCGTCGCTGGCGGTCTGGCCGCTCGGGATGAGCCCGATCTACGGGGTGACCGCGCTGGTCGTCGGCGGGATCTTCGTGGTGGAGGCGCACAAGCTGTGCCGGCGCGCCACGCGCGGCGAGGCGGTCAAGCCGATGCGGCTGTTCCACTGGTCGACCACCTACCTCACCATCCTGTTCGCCGCCGTGGCGCTGGACGCGCTGATCTGACCGTCGCGCTCGTTCGCGCACGTGAGGCGGTTCATCAGAAGTTTTTTCCCGGTCCACGGTAGGGGACCAACCCGGACAGAGCGTGACGATCCTTGCCGCCCGTTTTCGCCGCTTAAGAGCGAAAAATCCGGGCAAATTACCTGTGGTTCTCCTTAAACCGATGGGTAATTGGCATCACATTCAGTTCATGGTTCTCGCACATCCGGGTGGAACTCTGCTTAGGCTTCGCGTCATGGCAGATGGTTCCGATACGACGCTGACGGCTGACAAGACCGACGACCAGGCCCCCAACGGCCTGGTCGCGGGCATCAAGTCGTTCGCCGCCGGGCACGGCGGCGCGAAGGCGGTCATCGAGTACGTCGGCAAGCGCGGCGCACGGATCGTCCTCGTGGGTTCCGACGGGGCGTGGGCGGACCAGTTCGCCGACGACACCGTCGTCGCACGGCAGGCCTGCGCCACGGCCGGGGTCGACGTGGAGAACGCCTGGGAGCGCGAGCTGATGGACCAGATGCGTCCGAGCAACGACCTGTGGCGGTCGATGGCCCGGCGCACGATGGCCCGCTGACACACATAACCGCATGACCGATCACCACCAGTCGACCCGGGGGAAACCCCGGGTCGCTCTCGTCACCTGCGCCGCCCTGCCCGACCTCGACCCCGACGACCGGCTCGTGCTCGACCCGCTCGCCGCCCGCGGCGTCGACGTCGAGGCCGCGATCTGGGACGACCCGACCGTCGACTGGTCCGGCTACGACCTGGTGGTGCTCCGCTCGCCCTGGGACTACGCCCTGCGGCGGGACGAGTTCGTCGCCTGGGCGCGCACCGTGCCGGCCCTGGTCAACCCGGCCGACGTGGTCGCCTGGAACACCGACAAGCGCTACCTGGCCGAGCTCTCCGCCGCCGGGGTGCCGACCGTGCCGACGGTCTGGATCGCGCCGGGGGAGCGCTGGGCGCCGCCGCCCACCGGCGAGCACGTGCTCAAGCCGGCGGTCAGCGCCGGCAGTCAGGACACCGGGCGCTACGACCTGGCCGACCCGGAGCACCGTGAGCTGGCGTCGGCGCACGTGCGGCGCCTCGGTGACGCCGGACGGGTGACCATGGTCCAGCCGTACCTCGACGCGGTGGACACCGCAGGCGAGACCGCCCTGCTCTATCTGGCCGGCCCGGACGGCCTGGTCTTCAGCCACGCGATCCGCAAGGGACCGATGCTGACCGGCCCGGACCGGGGCGAGGTCGCGCTCTACAAGGAGGAGCGGATCGACGCCCGCACCGCCACCGCCGCACAGCGGGCGGTCGCCGACACGGTGCTGGCCGCCGTCCCCGGCGGGGCCGACCGGCTGCTCTACGCGCGGGTCGACCTGATCCCCGGCCCGGACGGCGCGCCCGTGCTGGTCGAGCTGGAGCTGACCGAGCCGAGCCTGTTCGTCGGGCACGCCGACGGCGCGCCGGACCGGCTCGCCGACGCGGTCCTCGCCCACCTGCCCCGCCACCCCTGACCGCTCTGCCGGCCCCGGCCCGGCCCGCCCGCCCCTGACCGCTCTGCCGGCCCT
>NZ_JBITEP010000034.1:20565-59763 GCF_044455315.1 Micromonospora sp. NPDC051300
CCTGGCCCGCCCCGCGCGCCTCGCCCTGGCCCGCCCCGCGCGCCTCGCCCTGGCCCGCCCCGCGCGCCTCGCCCTGGCCCGCCCCGCGCGCCTCGCCCTGGCCCGCCCCGCGCGCCTCGCCCTGGCCCACGCGCCGTGACCGAACCCGCGCGCCCCGGCCCGGCCCGGTCGCCCCAACCCGGTCCGGCGCCGCCCGTCCCGGTCCCTGACCGCCCTGTCCCAGCGCCGACGCTCGCCACCTCGACCGCCAGAACGCCCCCGTGGCTCGCGGCGGGTGGAACACCACCCGCGTCCCGCCTCCCCAGACACCCATCGCGTTCCACCCACCGTCGGTCGACCCAGCGGGTGGAACGTCATGGGTGTCTCAGGCTCGTCCAGGCACCCATGGCGTTCCACTCGCCGTCGGTCGAGGCTGTGGGTGGAACGTCATGGGTGTCTCAGGCTCGCCCAGGCACCTATCGCGTTCCAGTCGCTGTCGGTCGGCCGGGTGGATGGAACGGCATGGGTGCGTTCCGTCCGGGCGGGCGCTCGCCGCGGTCCGGCGCGATCGGCCGACCACACGGGTGGGACGCCGCGCCGGGACGCCCCGTGTGGCGCGGGCGCCCGAGCGGACAGGCCGCGTTCTGTCCGGCATGGCCCGTGCCCGCCTCGGTGGCCCGCGCCCGCCTGGTGGCCCGCGCCCGCGCCGGTGGCTCGGGCACACCCCGCCGGCCCGTTCCGTCAGCCTGCGGGCCGGGTCACGGTTCGCCGGCCGTGCCGGGCGGTCTCGTCGCCGGCGGGTGAAGGGCAGTGGTCGGCACTCGCACAGTGATGCCGTCCAGAAGGGCGGCGGGCACGGACTGCTCGTCGACGACCGGCGCGGGCTGAGATGTCAGGTCGGACCGAGACGCCGGGTCAGTCGCGGTCGGTGTGGTTGCGGTCCCAGCGACCGCCGACCGGCGGGGTGTCCAGCCGCAGCGCTGCCGTCGACCCGGCGAGGTCGTTGTCCTCCACCGCGCACGACACGCAGCTTCCCGACTCGGTGATCCAGATCCCGTACGCCTGGGTGTCGGCCTCCCGGTGCCAGATCCGGTTGGCCCTGACGGTGGCCGAGTCGAACGGGGCCGCGACGGTGATCCCGGCGCTGGCCGCCGGCCCGTCCGGCAACTCGTACGCCGAGCCGGGCTCCGGGATCGCCTCGTTCCAGGCGGTGGCGCCGTCCGGGCGTACCTCGGCCAGGGTGAGCCGGTCGTCGGTGTTGTCGGCGACCGTGGCGTTCCGGGTGCCGACCCGGACGACCTTGCCCCGGTGCCCGCCGGCCGGCCAGTGCGCCGCGCCGTCGGTGACCTCGCGCGGGCCGTAGCGCACCGCGTCGCCGGCGCCCCGGTGGGCCGGCGCGGAGCGTAGTCCGTTGTCACGGATCCGGTTGCCCACGATCGACGCGTCCAGCATCGGCCTGTCGATCCGGATTCCGTCCAGCGCGTTCTCCCGGATGTCGTTGTCCTGGATCACCACGTCGGCCGCCGCGCCCCGGTAGCCGTGGCCGAGGTCGTGCTCGTGGTAGCCGTATCCGCCGTTGCGGCTGATCCGGTTGTTCTGCACCGCGTACGGGCCGGGGGTGTTGCCCATGCTGATCCCGTCGCCGACGTTGCAGTCGATCACGTTGCCGGTGAGCAGCCCGCCGCGTCCGGCGACCCCGGCGGTGCCGTTGGCCGACACGTCGAAGCCGGCCTCCAGGTTGTTGGTCATGGTGCAGCCGGAGACGATCAACCCGTCCGCGCCCCAGTCCGAGATGCCGAACCGGTTGGCCTGGCTGTGGCAGCCGATGATGCGGATGCCGCGCGTCGGGGGCCAGTAGTCCTTCTGCAGCTCCAGGAAGATCCCGTTGGTGCCGTTGCCGACGGTGGTGCAGTTGGCGATGGTGAGGCGCTCCACGTCGCCCCAGCCGCCGATGCCGACGCCGATCCCGGCGCCGCCCATCTGCTGGCCGTTGTCCAGCCGGCCGCAGCCGACCACGACCACGCCGTCGATCAGGCTGTCCTGGAGGAAGTCGCAGCCGAGGCCGGTCGCGCCGGTGTGGTGGATGTAGAGGTTGCGGAACACGCCCCGGACCACGTACTGCAGGCCGAGCCCTTTGGCCAGGTAGTCGTACTCGGCCTGGCCGACGCCGGAGCCGTCGATCTCGAAGTCGGCGAACGTGCAGTCGGCGATGTGCCGGTCCCGGTCCGCGCCGTGCTGCACGGTGGTCCAGTAGGCCAGCGGCACCGGGTCGGCGCGGTTGCCCTCGTTGCTGAGCAGGAACCGGGTCGCGGCCGGGCCGGCGCCGATCAGCGAGACGCCGCTGCGCCACACCGTGCCGGCGTCGCGGATCGAGTAGAGGCCGGGCGGGCAGTGGATGACCCGGGCCCGCCCGTCCGCGTCGTAGCCGGCGCCCAGGCGGTCCACCAGCGCGGCCAGCGCCGGTTGGTCGTTCGTCACGCCGTCGCCGGTGAGGCCGTGCTCACGGGCGTCGCACCAGAGCGGCGCGCCGGCCACCGGCGTCAGCCGCTGCGGCGTGGTCGTGGCAAGGCCCCTGCGCGACACCGGCGGCTCCCCTCGGGCGTACGGTCCGTCGTCCGGCCCGCATTCCCGCTCCCGGTGCGCGGTAACGCCCGGCTCAGGCGGTGGCGCCCACCGGTTCGGTGGCGGGCGCGGCCGGGGCCGGCGGGGCGGCCGGGAGGCGCTCGCGGGTGGCCCGGAGCACGCCCAGCGTGGCCAGCAGCACCAGGCAGGAGCCGAGCATGTGCGCGGCGACGAGCGCCGCCGGCAGGTGGGTGAAATACTGGACGAAGCCGATCAGGCCCTGGCCCAGCTCGACCGCGAGCAGCACCCCGGCGGCCCGGACGGCGCGCCGGGCGCCCACCGCGCGGAACGCGAAGAGCAGCGCCACCGAGAGGCCGAGCAGCAGGAAGACGCCGTCCGCGTGCACCTGGGAGATCGACTCCGGATCCAGGCCGTTGCGGGCCGCGCCCTGGTCGCCGGCGTGCGGGCCGCTGCCGGTCACCCAGGTGCCGACCACCAGCACCGCGGCGCCGACCACGACGGTGATCCAGGCGAGGGTACGCAGCGGCGCCGGCACGGTCGCCCGGACCGGCCCGTCCGGTTCGACGGTGCGCAGCCAGAGCGCGTACGCGACCGCGATCACCACCATCGAGGCGAGGAAGTGCAGCCCGACCACCCACGGGTTGAGGTTGGTGAGCACGGTGATCCCGCCGAGGACCGCCTGCGCCGGGATGCCGAGCAGCACGCCCACGGCGAGCGGCAGCAGCCCTCGCCGGCGCGGGCGCTGGGCCAGCACGGCCAGCACCACGGCCAGCGCGATGATCCCCACCGCGAAGGTGAGCAGCCGGTTGCCGAACTCGATCACCCCGTGCACGCCCATCTCGGACGTGGTGGTGTAGGACTCGTCGGTGCAGCGGGGCCAGGTGGGGCAGCCGAGGCCGGAGGCGGTGAGCCGGACGGCCCCGCCGGTGACCACGATCGCCACGTTCGCGATGATCGAGGTGAGCGCGAGGCGGCGCAGCAGCGTGGGGGAGACCGGGAACCGGACGGAACGCTTCACGGAGCGAATCCTACGCACCGTAGTTGATCCCGATCGGGTGACTCGGCCGACCCGGTGGTCGGGATCACCGGACCCCGGGTTTGCGGGCCCCGCGCGAATTACGTAACGTTGCTGTTGTGAAAAACGCGGCAGCGCTGTCCGAAGGGTCGGTGACCAGTACGGTCGCCGGCGCGACGGCGTCCGCCGACCTGTCGACCCGGGACCGGGTCACGCAGCTTCTGCTGGAGCGGGGCGCCACCACCGCCGCGCAGCTCGGCTCCGCGCTCGGCCTCAGTCCGGCCGCGATCCGCCGGCACCTCGACGCGATGCTCGCCGAGGGTGACGTGCTCGCCCGCGAGCAGACCGTGCGGGGCAGCCGCGGGCGGGGCCGGCCGGCCAAGGTCTTCGTGCTGACCGAGGCGGCCCGGGTGCGCTGCGGCACCCACCACTACGACAACATGGCCACCGCCGCGCTGCGGTGGATCGCCCGCACCGGCGGGGCGGAGGCGGTCGCGGCGTTCGCGGCCGACCAGGTCGCCGCGCTGGAGCACCGCTGCCGGGCCGCCATGGAGGACGCCGGTGACGCCCCGATCGCGCGGGCCGAGGCGCTCGCCGGGGCGCTCACCGCCGAGGGTTACGCTGCCAACGCGTCCACGATCGCCTCCGGCGGCCAGCTCTGCCAGCACCACTGCCCGGTGGCGCACGTGGCCGCCGAGTTTCCCCAGCTGTGCGAGGCCGAGACCGCGGTGATCTCCCGCCTGGTCGGCACCCACGTGCAGCGCTTGGCCACCATCGCGCACGGCGACGGCGTGTGCACCACGCACATTCCCGCCCAGTCCGGTTCCACCGTCTCCACTGTGAGGACAGATAGATGACCGAGCAGATCGTCCAGCCCCTGACCCAGGAGGAGCAGCTCGCCGCCCTCGGTCGTTACGAGTACGGCTGGGCCGACCCCGACGTCGCCGGGGCCGCCGCCCAGCGTGGTCTGAACGAGGCGGTGGTGCGGGACATCTCGGCCAAGAAGAACGAGCCGGCCTGGATGCTCGACCTGCGCCTGAAGGGCCTGCGGCTGTTCGGCCGCAAGCCGATGCCGGCCTGGGGCGCCGACCTCACCGGGATCGACTTCGACAACATCAAGTACTTCGTCCGGTCCACCGAGAAGCAGGCCACCAGCTGGGAGGACCTGCCGGAGGACATCAAGAACACCTACGACCGGCTGGGCATCCCGGAGGCGGAGAAGCAGCGGCTGGTCGCCGGCGTCGCGGCGCAGTACGAGTCCGAGGTCGTCTACCACAAGATCCGTGAGGACCTCGAGGAGCAGGGCGTCGTCTTCCTCGACACCGACACCGCGCTGCGCGAGCACGAGGACATCTTCAAGGAGTACTTCGGCACGGTGATCCCGGTCGGCGACAACAAGTTCGCCGCGCTGAACACCTCCGTCTGGTCCGGTGGCTCGTTCATCTACGTGCCGAAGGGCGTGCACGTGGAGATCCCGCTGCAGGCCTACTTCCGGATCAACACGGAGAACATGGGCCAGTTCGAGCGGACGCTGATCATCGTCGACGAGGGCGCGTACGTGCACTACGTCGAGGGCTGCACCGCGCCGCTCTACTCCTCCGACTCGCTGCACAGCGCGGTCGTGGAGATCATCGTCAAGAAGAACGCGCGCTGCCGCTACACGACCATCCAGAACTGGTCGAACAACGTCTACAACCTGGTGACCAAGCGCGCCGTGTGCCACGAGGGCGCGACCATGGAGTGGGTCGACGGCAACATCGGCTCCAAGGTCACCATGAAGTACCCGGCGGTCTACATGACCGGCGAGCACGCCAAGGGCGAGGTGCTCTCGGTGGCCATGGCCGGCGAGGGCCAGCACCAGGACGCCGGCGCCAAGATGGTGCACGCCGCGCCGCACACCTCCTCCACCATCGTGTCGAAGTCGATCGCCCGGGGCGGCGGCCGCACCTCCTACCGCGGTCTGGTGCAGGTGCTGGAGGGTTCGCACAGCAGCCGCAGCACGGTCAAGTGCGACGCGCTGCTTGTCGACACCATCTCCCGCTCCGACACCTACCCGTACGTCGACATCCGCGAGGACGACGTGTCGATGGGGCACGAGGCGACCGTCTCCAAGATCAGTGACGACCAGCTCTTCTACCTGATGAGCCGGGGCCTGAGCGAGGACGAGGCGATGGCGATGATCGTCCGCGGCTTCATCGAGCCGATCGCCAAGGAGCTCCCGATGGAGTACGCGCTGGAGCTCAACCGCCTGATCGAGCTGCAGATGGAGGGCGCGGTCGGCTGACGCCGCCGCTCCCGCGCGGCGGGCCGGAAACCCGGCCCGCCGCGTCAGCAAGACCACGTCGTCACGAACCAGACAGACCAAGGAAGAGATGACTACCCAGGCTTCCGCGCCGCCCACGACCAAGTCGCAGGCGCTCCGCTCGTACGAGGTCGCCGACTTCCCCGCCCTGACCGGGCTGGAGGAGGAGTGGCGGTTCACCCCGCTCAAGCGCCTGCGTGGCCTGACGGGTGACGGCTCCGCCGCGCCGCGCGGCGCGGTCCGGCACGAGCACGGCGACCTGCCGGAGGGCGTCACCGTCGAGCGGATCGGCTCCGACGACCCGCGCGTGGGCAGCGTGCTCACCCCGTTCGACCGGGTCAGCGCGCTGGCCTACGGCGGGGCCGACGGCGCGCTGCTGGTGCAGGTCGCCCGGGACGCCGTGGTGGACGCGCCGGTGCGCCTGCGGGCGGTCGGCGAGGACGCCGGGGCGCTCGCGTTCGGCCACACGTTCGTCGAGGTGGGCCGGTTCGCCGAGGTGACCGTGGTGCTGGAGCACGTCGGCTCGGCCACGCTCGCCGACAACGTCGAGGTGGCGGTGGCCGACGGCGCGAAGCTGACCCTGGTCACGGTCGCCGACTGGGCCGACGACGCGGTGCAGGCGCAGCACCTGAAGGTGAAGCTGGGCCGCGACGCCAAGGTCGTGCATGTGCAGGTGAGCCTCGGCGGCGACCTGGTCCGGCAGAACACCACAGTGGAATACACCCAGCGCGGCGGCGAGGCCGAGCTGTACGGCCTCTACTTCGCCGACTCCGGTCAGCACCTGGAGCACCGGCAGCTCGTCGACCACACCGTGCCGGACTGCCGCAGCAACGTCGGCTACCGCGGCGCGTTGCAGGGCGACGACGCGCACACCGTCTGGGTCGGCGACGTGCTGATCCGGGCCGAGGCGACCGGCACCGACACGTACGAGATCAACCGGAACCTGCTGCTCAGCGACGGCGCCCGGGCCGACTCGGTGCCGAACCTGGAGATCGAGACCGGCGAGATCGCCGGTGCCGGGCACGCCAGCGCGACCGGCCGGTTCGACGACGAGCAGCTCTTCTACCTGATGGCCCGGGGCATCCCGGAGGGCGAGGCCCGACGTCTGGTGGTGCGCGGCTTCTTCGCCGAGCTGATCAACAAGATCCCGGTCGAGGACCTGCGTGAGCGGCTCGGCGACGCGATCGAGGCGCGCCTCACCAAGGCCGGCGCCTGATGATCAGGATCTGTTCCGCCGAGGACGTGCCGAAGGGCGCCGCGATCAGCGCCGACGTGGACGGCGTGCAGGTGGCCGTCGTGCACGGCGACGACGACGCGTTCTACGCCGTCCGCGACGAGTGCTCGCACGCCGCCGTGGCGCTCTCCGAGGGCGAGGTCGAGGGCTGCACGCTGGAATGCTGGCTGCACGGATCCCGTTTCGACCTGCGTACCGGTGAGCCGACCGGGCTGCCCGCGACCGAACCCGTACCCGTCTACCCCGTCGAAGTCCGCGACGGCGAGATCTACGTCAGCATGACGCCGAGCAATGGAGTGACGCGATAATGAGCACCCTGGAGATCCGCGACCTGAAGGTGTCGGTCAAGCTGCCCGAGGGTGAGCTCAAGCCGATCCTGCACGGGGTCGACCTGACCGTGCGCTCCGGTGAGACGCACGCGATCATGGGCCCGAACGGCTCCGGCAAGTCGACGCTTGCCTACTCGATCGCCGGCCACCCCAAGTACGAGATCACCGGCGGCGAGGTGACCCTCGACGGCGAGGACGTGCTCTCCATGTCCGTCGACGAGCGCGCCCGCGCCGGTCTCTTCCTGGCCATGCAGTACCCGGTCGAGGTCCCCGGCGTGTCGGTGGCCAACTTCCTGCGGACCGCCAAGACCGCCATCGACGGCGAGGCGCCGAAGCTGCGCACCTGGGCCGGCGAGCTGCGCGGGGCCATGGAGAAGCTCCAGATGGACCCGGCGTTCGCCCAGCGCAACGTCAACGAGGGCTTCTCCGGCGGTGAGAAGAAGCGGCACGAGATCGTCCAGCTGGAGCTGCTCAAGCCGAAGATCGCCATCCTCGACGAGACCGACTCCGGCCTCGACGTGGACGCGCTGCGCGTGGTCAGCGAGGGCGTCAACCGGGTGCGCGACACCGGCGACACCGGGATGCTGCTGATCACCCACTACACCCGGATCCTGCGCTACATCAAGCCGGACTTCGTGCACGTCTTCGTGGCCGGGCGGATCGTCGAGCAGGGCGGCCGCGAGCTGGCCGACAAGCTCGAGGAAGAGGGCTACGAGCGGTACGTGGCCGGGGCCGGCGCGGCGCGGGCCTGACCTGACATGACCTCCTCCATCGCGATCCCGGCCGGCATGCCGCAGTACGACGACGTGCCGCGGTTCGACGTGGCGGCGGTGCGGGCCGACTTCCCGATCCTGGACCGGGAGGTCAACGGTCACCCGCTCGTCTACCTGGACAGCGCGAACACCTCGCACAAGCCGCGGCAGGTGCTGGACGCGCTCACCGAGCACTACGCGAGGCACAACGCCAACGTGTCGCGCTCGGTGCACACGCTGGGCACCGAGGCGACCGAGGCGTACGAGGGGGCACGGGCGAAGATCGCCGCGTTCGTCAACGCGCCGAGCGTGGACGAGGTGGTGTTCACCAAGAACTCCACCGAGGCGATCAACGTGGTGGCGTACGCGTTCTCGAACGCCTCGCTGCGCGCGGACGGTGACGAGCGGTTCCGGCTCGGCCCCGGCGACGAGATCGTGATCTCCGAGATGGAGCACCACTCGAACATCGTCCCGTGGCAGTTGCTCGCCGAGCGCACCGGCGCGACGCTGCGCTGGTTCCCGGTCACCGACGGCGGCCGGCTCGACGAGTCGGGGCTGGACGACCTGGTCACCGAGCGCACCAAGATCGTGTCGCTGGTGCACACGTCGAACATCCTCGGCACGGTCAACGCCACCGGCCGGATCACCGAGCGGGTCCGCCAGGTCGGCGCGCTGCTGCTGCTCGACTGCTCCCAGTCGGTGCCGCACCAGCCGATCGACGTGGTCGACCTGGACGCCGACTTCATCGTCTTCACCGGCCACAAGATGTGCGGCCCGACCGGCATCGGCGTGCTGTGGGGGCGGGGCGAGCTGCTCGCCGCGATGCCGCCGGTGCTGGGCGGCGGCTCGATGATCGAGACGGTGACGATGGCCCGCACCACGTTCGCCGCGCCGCCGGCCCGCTTCGAGGCGGGCACGCCGCCGATCGCCGAGGCGGTCGCGCTCGGCGCGGCGGTGGACTACCTCACCGGCGTCGGGACGCGGGCGATCCAGTGGCACGAGAAGGAGCTGACGGCATACGCGCTGGACGCCCTCGCCACCGTGCCGGGCCTGCGCGTGTTCGGCCCGTCCGTGCCTGTGGGCCGGGGCGGCACGATCTCGTTCGCCCTCGGCGACGTGCACCCGCACGACGTCGGGCAGGTGCTCGACTCGCTCGGCGTGCAGGTCCGGGTGGGGCACCACTGCGCCAAGCCGGTGTGCGCCCGCTTCGGGGTGCCGGCGATGACGCGCGCGTCGTTCTACCTCTACACCACCACCGCGGAGATCGACGCCCTGGTGGCGGGCCTGGAGCAGGTGCGGAAGGTGTTCGCGTGATGCAGCTCGAATCTCTCTACCAGGAGATCATCCTGGATCACTACAAGCACCCGCACGGCCGCGGCCTGCGGGACGCGGCGGAACCGGACGCCCGGGTCGGCGAGGCGCACCACGTCAACCCGACCTGCGGCGACGAGATCACCGTGCGGGTGGCGACCGACGGCACCGTGTTCACCGACATCTCGTACGACGGGATGGGCTGCTCGATCAGCCAGGCGTCGGCGAGCATCCTGCACGAGCTGCTGCGGGGTCGGGACGCGGGCGACGCCACCGTGGTGCACGAGGCGTTCGTCGAGTTGATGTCCGGGCGTGGCCAGGTCACGCCGGACGAGGACGTACTCGGAGACGGGGTGGCGTTCGCGGGTGTCGCGCGCTACCCGGCCCGGGTCAAGTGCGCGCTGTTGTCGTGGATGGCGTTCAAGGACGCCGCGGCACGCGCCGGGGTGGGCGTGAGCCCGGAGGTGAAGGCATGAGCGACGACGAGACCACCACGACGCCGGAGACCGGCGCGGTGGCGACCGACAGCCCGGCCACGCCGGCCGGCGGCAAGGCCCGCCTCGCCGACATCGAGGAGGCGATGAAGGACGTCGTCGACCCCGAGCTGGGCATCAACGTGGTCGACCTGGGTCTGGTGTACGGCGTGCACGTGGACGACGAGAACGTCGCCACGCTGGACATGACGCTGACCTCGGCGGCCTGCCCGCTGACCGACGTGATCGAGGACCAGGCCCGGCAGGCGCTGACCACCGGTCCGGGCGGCGGCCTGGTGAACGACATCCGGATCAACTGGGTCTGGCTGCCGCCGTGGGGCCCCGACAAGATCACCGACGAGGGGCGCGACCAGCTCCGCTCGCTCGGCTTCAACGTCTGACCGGTTCCCCGGTCACCGCTCGCGGGCGCGTCACCCCTTTCGGGGGTGGCGCGCCCGAGTCGTTGCCTGCCCACCTGGTCTCCGCCCGCCCCGCCTCGTTCCACCCGCGCCGGGTCTACGTCGTCATGCGCGACTCCGGCCCGTCCGGTGCCGATGGTCAGCTCGACCAGGACCGCCAGTCGACCGGAAATGAGAGCGAGCGTCCACGGAGCGGGACGCCTGGAGATCTTGGTAAAAACTGGCCCCTCCAGGGGCCTTTTCGTTCCAAGATCTCCTCCGACGCGGGCGGACCGAAATCGGGTGGCGGGGCGGGGGAGCGGGTCGCAGGATGAGCGGGTGATCGAGGCGTACCCGAAGCAGGCTCCTGTCCGTGCGGCCACCGCCGCGCGTCGACAGCGCGCCCTGCCGGCCGCCTCGACCCGTCGTCCGCCGTCGTGACCGGCGCGTTCCTCGCCGGCCTGGTCGCCGGCTACGGCGTCGCGGTCCCGGTGGGCGCGATCGCGGTCCTCATCCTCGGGTTGAGCGCGCGCCACGGCTTCCGGGTCGGCGCCGCCGCGGCGCTGGCCGTGGCCACCGCCGACGGGCTCTACGCCGCGCTCGCCGCGCTCGGCGGCGCCGGGCTGGCCCGGCTCCTCGCCCCGGTCGCCGGGCCGCTGCGGGTGGTCGCCGCGCTGGTCCTGCTCGGCATCGCCGCGCACGGCCTGTGGCGGGCCTGGTCCGGTCGACGGGCACGGGAGGTCACCGACGCGCCGGCCGGGCGCGGGCCGCACACCGAGGTCACCGAGGCGTCGGCCGGCCACGGGCTGCACACGCCGGCCCGGGCGTACCTAGCGCTGCTCGGCCTGACCCTGCTCAACCCGGCGACGGTGCTCTACTTCGCCGCGTTGGTGCTCGGCCGCCGCGACGCCGCCGACCCGGACCCGGCGGCCGCCGCGTCGTTCGTGACCGGCGCGTTCCTGGCCTCGGCGAGTTGGCAGCTGGTGGTGGCGGGCGGCGGCTCGGTGGTCGGCCGGGCGCTGTCCGGTCCGCGGGGGCGGCTGGTCACCGGCGTGGTGTCCAGCGCGCTTGTCGCCGGTCTCGCGGCGGTCACCCTGCTGTCCGGTTGACCGCGTACCGTCGTGCCATGAGCAGCCGACCCGCAGCCGGGGGCGGCCGGTGGGTCGAGGTCGACCCGGCCCGCGTGGTGCGCTGGGTCGAGGGCTTCGCCGACCGGCACGGCCCGCCCACCGTCACCGCCCTGGGGTACGGTCTGCTGCTCACCGCCCCGGACGGCGCCACCGCCGAGTTGCACACGCCGCCCGGCGCGCGCCCCGCGCCGGACGTGCCGGCGTTCGCCGGGGTGGCCGCCGCGCCCCGCCGGCTCGGCCTGCTGCTGGCCCGCAAGGGCGCGGTGGCGGTCGGGGTGGCCGACGGCACCGAGCTGGTGACGTCCAAGGTGGACACCCGGTACGTACAGGGGCGCACCGCCGCGGGCGGCTGGTCGCAGCAGCGGTTCGCCCGGCGGCGCGACAACCAGGCGAGGGCGGCCCTGGGCGACGCGGCAGACCTCGCCGTACGCCTGCTGTTGCCGGCGGCCGGCACGCTCGCGGCGCTGGTCTGCGGCGGGGACCGGCGGGCGGTGGACACGGTGCTCGCCGACCGGCGGCTGGCGCCGCTCGCGGCGCTGCGCGCCGAGCGCCTGCTGGACGTGCCGGAACCGCGGCACGCGGTGCTGGTGGCGGCGGTCGCCGAGGCCCGGGCGGTCCACATCCTGGTCCGCTGAACCGGAAAGATCATATCAAGCCGGTCAATCTCTCTCGCCGTCGGTGCATCGAGCGAAACCGATCTCTATGGTTGGTGCCACGAAGTGGTGGGTCTCCGGGCGACCCACCGGGGCAGCTTCGCCTCCGCCATCCGTGCAGCGACATCGTTGGGAGAGAACAATTTCATGAGCGGACATCAGGACGGCCGGCCCGGGGCCCGGTGGCGCCGTGCGACCAGGCGGCTCGCCGCCGCGGCGGCCTTCTGCGCCGGCAGCGTCGTGCTCACCGCGGCGGTGACGGCCGGCCCGGCGACGGCGGGTACGGCCGAACGGGCCGCGCTGGCGGCCCCGGCGGTCAGCAGCGTCACCACCGGCGGCGCGCACACGTGCGCGATCCCCACCGACGGGGCGCTCTGGTGCTGGGGCTCCAACTACGGCGGCCAACTCGGTGACGGCACCACCACGAACCGGAGCACCCCGGCGCGCGTCGGCACCGCCACCTGGGCGTCGGTCGACGGCGGCTCCGGGCACACCTGCGCGATCCGGACCGACGGGACGCTGTGGTGCTGGGGCTCGAACTTCCGGGGCCAGCTCGGTGACGGCAGCACCACGAGCCGCAGCGTGCCGGTGCAGGTCGGGACCGCCACCACCTGGGCCCGGGTCAGCGCCGGCCCGTCGCACACCTGCGGGGTGCGCACCGACGGCACGCTCTGGTGCTGGGGCTTCAACCGGACCTCGCAGCTCGGCGTCGGCGCCTCGCCGTACGTCGCGACCACCCCGCTGCAGGTCGGCACCGCGACCACCTGGGCGAGCGTGTCGACAGGCTTCGCGCACACCTGCGGCATCCGCACCGACGGCACGTTGTGGTGCTGGGGGCTCAGTTCGGACGGGCAGCTCGGTCTCGGCACCCTGGGTTCGCAGACCACCCCGGCACAGGTCGGCACCGCGACCACCTGGTCGAGCGTCGCGGCCGGCTACGCGCACACCTGCGGGGTCCGCTCCGGCGCGCTGTGGTGCTGGGGGGAGAACGGCTACGGGCAGCTCGGCGTGGGCGGCAACTACCAGGCCGCGCCGGTCCAGGTCGGCACCGGTACGACCTGGAGCCGGGTCGACGCGAGCAGCGACACGTCCTGCGCGTCGCGCACCGACGGCAGCCTGTGGTGCTGGGGCAAGAACGGCTCCGGGCAGGTGGGTGACGGCACCACCACGCACCGGTCCGCGCCGACCCGCGTCGGCACCGAGACGACCTGGACCGCCGGCGTGGCCGTCGCCGATCACGGCTGCGCGATCCGCACCGACGGCGGCCTGTGGTGCTGGGGCGACAACAGCGGTGGGCAGTTGGGCGACGGCAGCACCGTCCAGCGGTCCACCCCGGCGCAGGTGCCCCTGCCCTGACGCGGTCGGGCCGCCGGCCGCGCCGCTGGAACGTCCCAGCGGCGCGGGCCGGCGGCCCGGGTGGCGTCGCGCGGGTCCTACTGGCCGGCGCCGAAGGTGTCGCAGGCCTTCGGGTCGCCGGTGGAGTAGCCCTTGGTGAACCACTGCTTGCGCTGCTCGGAGCTGCCGTGGGTGAACTCGTCCGGGTTGACCGGCCGGCCGGAGCGCTTCTGGATGGCGTCGTCGCCGATCTTCTCGGCGGTGTCGATCGCCTGCTGGATGTCCTGGTCGGTGATGCTCTTGAAGATCTTCTGCCCCTTCTCGTCGGCGGTCCCGGTGGCGTTCTTGGCCCACGCGCCGGCGTAGCAGTCGGCCTGCAGCTCCAGCTTGACCGAGAGCGCGTTGGCGTTCTGCGGGTCGCGCTGCTGCTGGCGGCGCATCTCCGCCTCGGTGCCGAGCAGGTCCTGCACGTGGTGGCCGTACTCGTGCGCCAGCACGTACGGCTGGGCGAACTCGCCCTCGGCGCCGAGCTGGTCGGCGAGCAGCCGGTAGAACGTGAGGTCGATGTAGACCAGGTCGTCGGCCGGGCAGTAGAACGGTCCGACCCCGGAGTCGGCCGCGCCGCAGCCGGTGTTGACGTTCTGGCTGAAGAACACCGTCTTGGACGGCTGGTACTGCTCGCCGAAGACCTCCGGCATGGCGGTGCGCCAGTATGCCTGGATCGAGTTGACGTAGAGGGTGTTGCGGCAGTCGAGCTGCTTCAGCGCGTCCTGCGCCGAGCACTTCTGCTCCAGGGAGGTGTTGTCGCCCTGCTCGGATCCGCCACCGCCGCCGTTGGTGGCCGCGTTGAGGCCGAAGCCGCCACCGACCAGGGCGACGAGCACGGCGATGATGATGCTCACGAGCCCGCCCCGGCCCCCGCCGCCGCCCGGGATGGGGATGCCCATCCCGCCTCCTCCGCCGCCGGACCCTCGCCGGTCGTCCACCTGGCTGGTGTCGACCCGCGCGTTCTCGTTCAGCTCCATGTTGACCCCGATCACCGATGTGTCCGTGTGTGATGGTTGCGGTACCGGACCGGGTCCGGACGGCGCATTCGGTACCCGATGATCTTGTCTGGTAATCCGGCGGGAGCGACGCGGCGCGCCCGGTACACTTGGTCCGTGCTGCGCTGCGAAGGCTGAACGGCCCCGCGCCGACGGGAGATGACGACCCGCCGGCGCTTTCGCGTGCCCTGAGTCAGCCCTTCCGGACCCCGAGAGCGAGTACTCCGAAATGATCACTGCCACCGGCCTGGAACTGCGCGCCGGTTCCCGGATCCTGCTGTCCGACACCACCCTGCGGGTGCAGCCGGGGGACCGGATCGGTCTGGTCGGCCGCAACGGCGCCGGCAAGACCACCACCCTGAAGGTGCTCGCCGGCGAGGGCCAGCCGTACGCCGGGCAGATCGACAGGCGCAGCGCCATCGGCTACCTGCCGCAGGACCCGCGGACCGGCGACCTGGACGTCACCGGGCGGGACCGGGTGCTCTCCGCGCGTGGGCTGGACGTGCTCATGGCGGGGATGAAGGAGCTGGAGGACAAGCTCGCCGAGGGCGCCGACGACGAGAAACTGGTCCGCCGCTACGGCGCGCTGGAGGACCAGTTCGCCTCGCTCGGCGGCTACGCGGCCGAGGCCGAGGCGGCCCGGATCTGCGCCAACCTCGGGCTGCCCGACCGCGCGCTGGCACAGACCATCGGCACGCTCTCCGGCGGCCAGCGCCGCCGCATCGAGCTGGCCCGGATCCTGTTCCGCGACGCGGGCGAGAACGGCGGCGGCATCCTGCTGCTCGACGAGCCCACCAACCACCTCGACGCCGACTCGATCACCTGGCTGCGCGGCTTCCTCGCCAACCACAAGGGCGGCCTGATCGTGATCTCCCACGACGGGTCGCTGCTGGAGGCCGTGGTCAACAAGGTGTGGTTCCTGGACGCCACCCGGTCCGTGGTCGACACCTACAACCTCGGCTGGAAGGCCTACCTTGAGGCGCGCGAGACCGACGAGCGGCGTCGTCGCCGCGAGCGGGCCAACGCCGAGAAGAAGGCCGGCGCGCTGATGGCCCAGGCGGACAAGATGCGGGCCAAGGCCACCAAGACCGTCGCCGCCCAGAACATGGCCCGCCGGGCCGAGAAGCTGATCTCCGGGCTGGAAGAGGTGCGCCACGCGGACAAGGTGGCCAAGGTCCGGTTCCCCAACCCGGCACCGTGCGGCAAGACCCCGCTGACCGCCGCCGGCCTGTCCAAGTCGTACGGGTCGCTGGAGATCTTCACCGACGTGAACGTCGCGGTGGACCGCGGCTCCCGGGTGGCCATCCTCGGCCTCAACGGCGCCGGCAAGACCACCCTGCTGCGGATGCTCGGCGGCCTGCTGGAGCCGGACACCGGCGAGGTGCGCCCCGGGCACGGCCTGCGGCTCGGCTACTACGCCCAGGAGCACGAGACGCTTGACGTGGACCGCACCATCCTGGAGCACATGCGCAGCGCCGCGTCGGACCAGACCGACACCGACCTGCGCAAGATCCTCGGCGCGTTCCTCTTCTCCGGCGAGGACGTGGACAAGCCGGCCGGCGTGCTCTCCGGCGGCGAGAAGACCCGGCTGGCGCTGGCCACGCTGGTCTGCTCGGGCGCCAACGTGCTGCTGCTGGACGAGCCCACGAACAACCTCGACCCGGTCAGCCGGGAGCAGGTGCTCGACGCGATCGCCCGCTATCCCGGCGCGATCGTGCTGGTCACCCACGACCCGGGCGCGGTGACCGCGCTCAAGCCCGACCGCGCCATCCTGCTGCCCGACGGCGACGAGGACGCGTGGTCCGACGACCTCCTCGAACTGGTCGAGCTGGCCTGACCTCGGGTCGGGTCAGTGGAGGAGCCCGGCCAGGCGGGGGAGGACGCCGGAGGTGAGCAGGATGGTCGCGCCGATGGCGATGAAGATCGCCGGGACCAGCCAGTGGCCGGCACGGCCGACCAGCGCCACCACCCGGGGGTGGCCGCCCAGCGCGGCGGCGACCGCGCACCAGACGGCCACCAGGGCGGCGAAGACAAGCAGCCAGACCAGCCCGGTGGCCGGGTCGAGGGTGCGGAAGACCGGCACGTAGACGGCGATGTTGTCGGCGCCGTTGGCCACCGTCACCCCGGCGACGCCGAGCAGGGTGCCGACCACCGCCGGCGGCTCGTCGTCCCCGGCGTCCCGGGTGAGCAGCGCCCGGACGCCGAGCGCGACCGGCAGCAGCCCCAGCAGGCCGGGCCACGGGTCGGGCACCACCAGCAGGCCGGCGGCGGCGACCACCGCGACGGCGACGAGCGCGCCGATGCCCGCGTACTGACCGGCGACGATCTGCCACGGCCGGGGCCGGCCGCTGCGCCGGGCGGCCACGAACAGCACGGTGAGCACGACGACGTCGTCGAGGTTGGTCGCGGCGAACACGCCGGCGGCGGCCGCCGCGGCCGCGATCAGGTCGGTCACCGGGGGCACGATACGACCCCCGCGGTACGGATCCGGCGGTCGGGAGGATCACTCTATCGGGAAGCTGACATTGCGTAGCGTGTCGGTTGGCGAATAGTTGATATCTGGCGCATGATCGTCCGAGGCGGTCTAATAGGTGGGACCGTATCCGAACCGCACAGTCTGGGACGTGAGGAATCAGCATGGCAGCCACCGGCACAGCCACCAGCACTGAGAAGGGTCGCCGGATCGTCGGGGCCGAGCGTCAGACGCTCGCCAAAGACCTGGTAAAGCGGTACACCGGGGGTGAGAGCATCCGCGCGCTGGCGGCCTCGACCGGCCGTTCCTACGGATTCATCCACCGGGTGCTCACCGAGTCCGGGGTGCAGCTGCGGCAGCGCGGCGGCGCCCGGCGCCGCAAGAAGGCGTGACCCGCCCCCCAGCGTCGTCCATCAGCGTCGCGCTCCGGGCGGTCCGGTGACCGCCGAGACCACCGGAGTTCGACTCGACTGCGACGGGCCGGTCGCGACGGTGACGTTGTGCCGGCCCGACGTGCTCAACGCCCAGACCCCGGCGATGTGGCGCGCCATGAGCGACTTCTCGCGGGACCTGCCCGGTGACGTCCGGGTCGTCGTCGTACGCGGCGAGGGGCGGTCCTTCTCCGCGGGCCTGGACCTGGCGTTCGCCGGCGCGTCCGGGCCGGGCTCCTTCGCCGAGCTGGCCACGCTCCCGGAGAGCGAGTGCGCCGACCGGATCGCCGAATATCAGGCCGGCTTCACCTGGCTGCACCGGCCGGACGTCATCTCGATCGCCGCGGTGCGGGGGCACGCGATCGGCGCCGGCTTCCAGCTCGCCCTCGCCTGCGACATGCGCGTGCTCGCCGCCGACGCCAAGCTCTCGATGGCCGAGGTGACCCTCGGCCTGGTCCCCGACCTGGCCGGCACGCGCCGCCTGGTGGACCTGGTCGGCTACTCCCGGGCCCTGGAGATCTGTGCCACCGGTCGCCGGATGGACGCCGCCGAGGCGGACCGGATCGGCCTGGCCACCCTGGTGGTGCCGAACGACGAGCTGGACGGCGCGGTGCGGGACCTGTCCGCCGGGCTGCTGGCCAACAACCGGGACGCGGTCGTGGAGATCAAGGCGCTGCTCGCCGGCGCGGCCGGCCGCTCGCCCGCCGAGCAGCAGCGGGCCGAGCGGGAGGCGCAGACCCGGCGGATCCGGGACCTGGCCGGCCGAGGCGAATAGTAAGGACCGTTCGGGAAGAACCGGGTTACTCGCGAGGTTGTCACAGGCGTCGGGAGAATTGACCCCGACGGTTTCGGCCTGCCCGACGATCCGGAGGTGACGAGTGTCCAGCCACATGGCCGGCGGCGGCATGGGCGGCTGGAGCATGCTCCGGTCGCTGCGCAACCGCGACGAGGTCTCCGCCCACCGGCTCAAGCGCGGCACCGCCCGGCGGATCGTCGCGTTCGCCCAGCCCTACCGGCGCGACATCGTCGTCTTCCTGCTCACCGTCATCGTGGCCGCGGTGATCGGCGTGGCCACCCCGCTGCTCGCCGGTGACGTGATCGACGCGATCGCCGGCGGCGGTCCGGACGCGCGCGAGACGGTGGTCCGGCTCGCCCTGGTCATCGCCGCGCTGGCCGTGGCCGACGCGCTGTTCTCACTGGCCCAGCGGTGGTATTCGGCCCGCATCGGCGAGGGCATCATCCTCGACCTGCGCACCCGGGTCTACGACCACGTCCAGCGGATGCCGCTGCAGTTCTTCACCCGCACCCAGACCGGCGCGCTGGTCAGCCGGCTCAACAACGACGTGCTCGGCGCCCAGCGCGCGTTCACCTCCACGCTGTCCGGGGTGGTCAGCAACGTCATCCAGCTCGTGCTCACCGCCGGGGCGATGCTGGTGCTGTCCTGGCAGATCACCGTGCTGGCGCTGGTGCTGCTGCCGATCTTCATCATCCCGGCCCGCCGGGTGGGCAAGCGGCTGGCCGAGATCACCCGCGAGTCCTACAACCTCGACGCCAAGATGAACGCCACCATGACCGAGCGGTTCAACGTCTCGGGCGCGTTGCTGGTCAAGCTCTTCGGCGCGCCCGAGGTCGAGGCGAGCCGGTTCGCCGGCCGGGCCGAACGGGTCCGTGACATCGGCATCCAGTCCGCGATGTACTCCCGCACCTTCTTCGTGGCGATGCTGCTGGTCGCCTCGCTGGCCCAGGCGCTCACCTACGGGCTGGGCGGCTGGCTCGCGGTCGCCGGCGCGGTCAGCGCGGGCACCGTGGTCAAGCTGGCGCTGCTGCTCACCCGCCTCTACGGTCCGCTCACCGCGCTCTCCAACGTCCGGGTCGACGTGATGAGCGCGCTGGTCTCCTTCGACCGGGTCTTCGAGGTGCTCGACCTGCGCCCCGGCATCGAGGAGAAGCCCGACGCCGTGCCGGTGCCCCGCGGCAGCGGCCGGGTCGAGTTCCGCGACGTGCGCTTCCGCTACCCGAGCGCCGCCGAGGTGTCGCTGGCCTCCCTCGAAGAGGTCGCCACGCTCGACCGCACGGTCAACGAGCCGGTGCTCAAGGGCGTCTCGTTCGGCGTCGAGCCGGGGCAGATGGTGGCCCTGGTCGGCCCGTCCGGCGCCGGCAAGTCGACGCTGTCCATGCTGATCTCCCGGATCTACGACGTGAGCGACGGCCAGGTGCTGGTCGGCGGCGTCGACGTGCGCGACGCGACGCTCGCCTCGCTGCGCGACGAGATCGGCGTGGTCACCCAGGACTCGCACCTGTTCCACGAGACGATCCGGGAGAACCTCCGCTACGCCAAGCCCGACGCCACCGACGACGAGATCTGGGCCGCGCTGGCCGGCGCGCAGGTCGCCGACCTGGTCCGCGCCACGCCCGATGGGCTCGACACCACCGTCGGGGAGCGCGGCTACCGCTTCTCCGGCGGCGAGAAGCAGCGCATCGCGATCGCCCGGCTGCTGCTCAAGGCCCCGTCGATCGTGATCCTCGACGAGGCCACCGCGCACCTCGACTCGGAGAGCGAGGCGGCGGTGCAGCGGGCGCTGGCGGTGGCGCTGACCGGGCGCACCGCGCTGGTGATCGCGCACCGGCTCTCCACCGTGCGCGACGCCGACCAGATCCTGGTGCTCGACGAGGGGCGGATCGTCGAGCGGGGCCGGCACGACGAGCTGGTGGCCGTCGGCGGTCTCTACGCCGAGCTCTACCGCACCCAGTTCGCGGTCGCCGACTCCCCGGCGCCCCACGCCGGTCCGGAGCAGCCCGAGCCGGTGGTGACCACGGTGCCGATGGGCACCTACGTCGCGCAGGAGGTGATGCCGCCGGCGGCGGCCAACTAGTCGCCGCTGACCGCCGCGTGCAGCTCGCCGAAGGCGGCGCCCAACGTCTCCGGGGTGAAGTGCGCGTTCAGCCCGCTCGGGTTGGGCAGCACCCAGAGCCGGGCCGGGCCGAGGTGCTCCGGCTGCGGCCCGAAGCCGGCCTTCGGCCGGACGAAACCGATCCGGTAGGCGGTCACCCCGACCACCGCCACCCAGCGCGGCCGGTGCCGGTCCACCTTCGCGGTCAGCAGGCGCGCGCCGTCGACCAGCTCGGCGGCGGTCAGTTCGTCGGCGCGGGCGCTGGCCCGGGCCACCATGTTGGTGATGCCCAGCCCGAGCGCGGGCAGTTGGTCCTGCTCGCTGGGGTGCAGCAGCCGCGGGGTGAACCCGCCGCGGTGCAGCGCCGGCCAGAACCGGTTGCCGGGGCGGGCGAAGTGCCAGCCGGTGGCCGCCGACCACAGGCCCGGGTTGATGCCGACGAAGAGCACGTCCAGCCCGGGCGCGATCACGTCCGGCAGCAGCCGGTCGGCCGCGGCGGCGAGCTGCTCCCGGCTGGGCCGGGGATGCCGGCGGGCCGGCGTGCCCGGGCCGGGTGCGGCCTCGGGCCGCCCGCGCGCGGGTCGGCGCCTGTCGTTCATCGTTCCCCCAGCCCGCCGGCGCGTGCCGCGTCGACGACCGGCGACCCCACCGCGGGCTGCGACCCGGCCGAGGGCGTCACCGCCTGCCCGGAGCGCACCACGACCGCCGTCACAGGCCGCGCAACGCGCCGCCGTCGACCGGCACGGTGATCCCGGTGACGTAGCCGGCGGCGGGGGAGAGCAGGAACGCGGCCACCCGACCGAACTCGGCCGGGTCGCCGATGCGGCCCAGCGGGATGGCCGCCTCGGCCTCCGCGAGGGCCCGGTCGGCGTCGCCGGAGGCGGCCAGCAGCTCCCGGTTGCGGTCGGTCATGATCCGCCCGGGCAGCAGGCTCAGCACCCGGACGCCGCGTGGCCCGTACTCGTCGGCCAGGTCCTTCGCCACGCCGGCCAGGCCGGGTCGCAGACCGTTGGAGATGCCGAGGCCGGCCAGCGGCGCGCGCGCCGAGGTGGACAGCACCAGGGCGATCGCGCCGCCGTCGGTGAGCGCGCCGGCCACCGTGCGGGCGATGCGGACGCTGCCCAGGAAGACCGTCTCGAACGACTCCCGCCACTGCGCGTCGGTGACCTCGGCGGCGGTGCCCCGGGGCGGGCCGCCGACCGAGACCAGCGCGCCGTCGAGCCGGCCGAAGTGCTCCCGCGCCGCCGCGACGAGGCGGTCCGGGGTGCCGGGGTCGGCGAGGTCGGCGGTCAGCCCGATGACCCGCTCCGGGTCGCCGAGCGCCTCGACGGCCGCGGCCACCCGTTCCGGGGCGCGGGCGGAGATCACCACCCGGGCGCCGTCCGCGACGAGCTGCTCGGCGGTGGCGAAGCCGAGGCCGCCGGAGGCGCCGGTGAGCACGTACACCCGGTCGGCGAGTCCGAGATCCATACGCCCGATCCTGCCGTATCGGGCGGAACCTGTCAGCGCGGGGCGGGCCGCAGCAGGCGTACCCGACCGGCGAGCTGGACCGCGACGGCGCCGCCGACGCGGGCGAACGCCGGCCGGCGGCGGGGCCGGGGCGCGACGCGGCCGTCGTAGCGGCTCGCGGCCTCGCGCACGGCCAGCTCCTCGGCGCCCAGCGGCGGCAGCGTCCCCTCCGCGCGCAGCGCGCGGGCCAGGTCCCAGCCGTCGCGCAGCGAGCCGCCCGTGGGGCGCCCGTCCGCCCAGGCGGTGAACGCCCCCGGCCAGTCGGCGCCGAGGCCGGCGGCGAGCAGGGGCCAGTGCCGGGCCACGTCGCCGGCCCGCTTGCGCAGCAGCGCGCGGCGGGCGGCGTCGACCGGGGCCGGCGCGAAGCCGGGCGGCAGCGGCCCGCCGGCCACCAGCGCCGCGACCAGCTCGGCCTGCCGGGCCGCCAGGTCGCCGCTCACGTGACCACCGGGTAGCCGGACGCTGCGGCGAGGGCGTCAAGCTCGCCGCGCAGCTCGGCGGCGGGCGGGTAGTGCCCGTCGCGCTCCAGCAACAGCGCCGGCGGGCGGTGCCTGTCGCAGAGCCCGCGGACCAGGTCGAGCACCTCGGCGGGCACCGGATCGGTGTGCGTGTCGTGGTAGAAGCCGCCGGCCTCGGCGCCGCCGGCCACGTGGACGTAGGCGACGCGCTCCAGCGGCAGCCGATCCAGCAGCGCGGCCGGGTCGCCGCCCCGGTTGCGGGCATTGGCGTGCACGTTCGCCACGTCGAGCAGCAGCAGCGCCCCGGTGGCGTCGAGGATCTCGGTGAGGAAGTCGGCCTCGTCCAGCTCGTCGTCGGGCCAGTCGAACAGCGCCGCGATCGGCTCCAGCGCCAGCGGCACCGGCAGCTCCGCCTGCGCCCGCCGCACGTTCGCCACCACCGCCGCCACCGCCTCCCGGCTGCGCGGCAGCGGCAGCAGGTGCCCGGCCTCCAGCCCGCCGGCCCGCACGAACGCGATGTGCTCGCTGACCAGCGGCGCCGCCAGCGCCTCGGCCACCCCGGCCAGGTGCGCCACCCGGTGCCTGTCGACCGGCTCCGCGCCGCCGAGCGACAGCCGCACCCCGTGGGGTACGACGGTGACGCCGCGTTCGCGCAGCTCGGCCAGGCCCTCGGGCAGCGGCCCGTCCGGGGCCACCCCCTCGGCGACCACCTCGACGAAGCGCAGCCCCGGCAGCCCGGCCACGAAGCCGGCGATCTCGGGACGCCAGCCGATGCCGACGCCGGACGGGCCGGTCATCCGCCGCACCCGCCGCCGCCCCCGCACCCGCCGCCACCGCCGCAGGAGCTGCCGCCGCCGCACGAGGAACCGCCCCCGGAGCAGGAGCTGCCGCCGCCGCACGAGGTGCCGGAGCTGCCGGCGGTGCCCATGGCCTGACGCTGGATCTCGGCCTGCTCGGCGAAGCCGGGGTCCATGGTCCAGAGCGTGGCGGTGCCGAACAGCGCGACACCCAGCGCCGCGTCCGACGGGCCGTAGGTGGCGTAGGCCGGTGCGGCGGCGGGACGCAGCCATGCGTGCCGGCGGCGCAGGTCGCGCAGCGCGGCGGTGGCCGCCCGGGTGCGCCAGGGCACGCGGTTGAGCAGCAGGAACGCGACGAAGAGCGGGAACAGGGCGAGCAGCAGGAAGGCGGCCGGCCGGCCGTGGGAGATGCCGACGAAGGCCCGCACCACGCCGATCGCGAGCAGCGCGCCGACGAGCAGGGCACCACGCTTCAGCGTGCGGCGCCGCTCCTGGTCCAGGGCGAGGCCGCGGCGGACCAGCCCGTCGCGCAGCTCGTCGAGGGCGCGGCGGACCCACTCGTCGCGGGCCAGCTCGCGGGAGCGCAGGCCGCGGCTGGCGGCGTGGTGCACGGCCTGGTCGAGCGGGGTCACCCCGGCCGGCAGCGGCCCGCCGGGGGCCAGTCGCCGGTCCGGGTGCACGCCAACCGCGCCGGCCCGGCGCAGCCCGCCGAGCGAGGTCCAGACCGCGAGCTGGTCGCCCCCGTTGAGGTACGCGACCTGCTGCGGACCGAGCGCGGCGTGGTCGGTGACGGCGGTGCCGGCGAGCGCGCGGAACCGGTACACCGCCGCGCCGACGACCAGGACGACTGCCGCGACAAGGTACCAGCGCAGGAAGACGGGGCCGGGGATGCCCCAGGTGTCGGCCGCGAGGACGGTCATGGGCTGCTCCTGTCGGGAGGGGTGTCGCGGCCCATTGTGGAGCAGGCGCGCCAGCGTTGATCTCCCCGGTGGAGGCAGTTACCGGACCGAGACTCAGTGCCGGCGGACAGCCTCCTCGACCAGGTCGAGCACGCGGGTCAGGTCGCCCGCCGGCCGGCCCATGGCCAGGTGCAGCACCAGCCCGTCGTACGCCAGCTCCAGGAACTGGGCGAGCACGTCGATCGGTACGTCGTCGCGGAGCACGCCCGCCTCGCGCTGGCGGAGCAGGCGCTCGCGGGTCGCCTCGGCGATGGCCGCCGAGCGTTCGGACCAGCGCTTGGCGAACGCCGGGTCGGTGCGCAGCCGGCGGGAGACCTCCAACTGGCTGCCGAGCCAGCCGGTGGTGTCCGGGGAGACGGCACGGGCCAGCAGGTCCCGCATCACCTGGACCAGGCCGTTGCGGGCGACGGTCTCGACCATCGCGGCGGCGTCGTCCTCGGCGACGGCGAGGAAGAGCGAGTCCTTGTCCCGGAAGTGGTGGAAGATCGCGCCCCGGGAGAGGCCGGTGGCCTCCTCCAGCCGTCGCACGGTGGCGCCCTCGTAGCCGTGCCGGGCGAAACACGCCCGGGCCGCGGTGAGGATCTCCTGCCGGCGCGCGTCGAGCTGGTCCTGACTTACTCTGGGCACGTCACGATCGTCGCAGGTGAGCAGGGCCGATGCAAACCGTACGTACGGCTTGCGAGGGTGGTTCGCTACGATCCGGGCGTGTCCCTCCCCACCACCCCGCTGACCGTCGCCGCCGTGCAGGCCGAGCCGGTGCCCGGCGACGTCGCCGGCAACGCCCACACCGCCGCCCGCCTCGTCGGCCGGGCCGCCGGCGCCCGCGTGGTGGTGCTGCCCGAGCTGTTCCTGCCGGCGTACCACCCGCCGACGTTGGGCGCCGACCCGACCGGGACGGACGTCGCCGCCGACCCCGACGGGCGGGTCGACGACGCGAGGCTGGACCCGTTGCGTGCCGCCGCCCGCGACGCCGGGGCCGCGGTGGTCGTCGGCGCGGCGGTCCGCCACCCCGACCGGCGGCGCACCATCTCCTCGCTCGTCGTCGACCCGGCCGGCACGGTCACCGCCGCGTACGACAAGCAGCAGCTCTGGGGCGGCGAACGGGAACTGTTCGACGCCGGCCGGCGCGGCGCCACGCTGGTCGTCGATGAGTGGCGGTTCGGCCTCGGCATCTGTTACGACGGCTGCTTTCCCGAGCACGGCCGGGCGGCGGCGGCCGACGGCGCGCACGGCTACCTCTGCCCCAGCGGCTACCTGACCGGCTCGGCGCACCGCCGGGACCTCTACTACGCCGCTCGCGCGCTGGACAACACCATGTTCGTGGTGTTCGCCAACGCGGTCGACGGCGCCGATCCCTGGCGGTTCAACGGCGGCGCGGCGGTCTACGACCCGGAGGGCCGACCGCTGGCGCGGGGCGCGGACACCGGCGAGGACGTGCTGGTGGCGACGCTGGACCCGAGCGTGCTGGCGGCCACCCGGGCCGCGCACACCATGCTGCTCGACCGGCTGCCCGACGCCGGTGCGGCCCGCGCCACGCTCGTCGCCTGAGCGCGAGGGGGGGACCCTCGGCCCTGCCGGTGCTCCGGCCGTTCCCGTAGGGTGCTCAGGTGCCGTTGCTCCTGCTCGCTCTGGACGACACCCTGCTGGACCGCGACGGGCCGTTCCGCGCCTGGGGAGCACGCTTCCTGGAGAGCGTCGGCGCGCCGCCCGTCGACCTCGACTGGCTCGTCTCCGTCGACGCCGACGGGCTGACCAACCGCTGGGACGTGGCCGACGCCATCCGCGACCGCTACGGCCTGCGCATCCCCTCGATCGACCTGGTCGACGAGCTGCACGACGGCGTGGTGGCGCACATGCGGCTCGATCCGCTCGTGGCGTGCGCGTTGCGGATCGCCGCCGACGCCGGCTGGGTGCCGGTCGTGGTCACCAACGGCGCGGCGCGCCAACAGGACACCAAGATCCGCAGCACCGGCCTGGACCGGTACGTCGCCGACTGGGTGATCTCCGAGGAAGCAGGCGTCAGCAAGCCCAACCCGCGGATCTTCGCGCTCGCCGCCCAGCGGGCCCGGATGCCGTTGCGCGGCGCGTGGGTGGTCGGCGACAGCCCGGAGGCGGACATCGGCGGCGCGACGGCGGTGGGCCTGCCCAGCGTCTGGCTGCACCGGGGGCGCCGCTGGTCGGATCCCCGGTTCGCGCCGACCCGGGTCGAGGACGGGGTGATCCCGGCCGTGGCCGCCGTGCTGGCCGGCTGAGCGGAAAACCGGTTGCCCCACCCGGTCCGGCCCGCGAGCATGGTGCCGCGCGAGGGCGCAGCCGGGTGTCGCCCGGTCGAGGAGAGGAGGTCGGTCATGGCCGTCTTTGCAGGTTCGTTCCGCCTGCCTCCACCAGCCTCGATCGAAGGACAGATCCACCCGTGCGCGATCACGACCTTCCGGCGCCACAGCGCCGTGGCCGCGGCAAGAGCCGCTTCGACGACGACGAACCCCATTTTCTGAAGCGGGGGCGGCCCGAGCCGACCCTCGCCGACCCGGACGCGGAACCCGACGCCGAGGACCGCTGGTCCTCCTGGGACCAGGCCGTCCACGGTCCCGAGCCGCACCCCGCCTGGCTGGTCACCGAGCTGGCCGCCCGGGACACCGAGCTGGGCGTGCTCAAGACCGGCAAGGAGGCGGACGTCCACCTGGTCCGCCGCGCGGTGCCGGACACCGGCCGCGGCTGCCTGCTGGCGGCCAAGCGCTACCGGGACGCCCAGCACCGGCTCTTCCACCGCGACGCCGGCTACCTGGAGGGTCGCCGGGTCCGCCGCTCGCGGGAGATGCGGGCGATGACCGGCCGCACCGCGTTCGGCCGGCAGATGATCGCCGGGCAGTGGGCGGCGGCCGAGTTCGCCGCGCTGTCCCGGCTCTGGGAGATCGGCGCGGACTCCGGGCGGATCGCCGTGCCCTACCCGGTGCAGTTGCTCGGCACCGAGCTGATGCTGGAGTTCGTGGGTGACGCCGAGGCGGGGGAGGCCGCGCCCCGGCTGGCCCAGGTCCGGCCCACCGACGCCGAGCTGGCCGACCTGTGGGAGCAGATGGTCGAGGCGCTCGTGGTGCTGGCCCGCGCCGGGTACGCCCACGGCGACCTGTCCCCGTACAACCTCCTGGTGCACGCGGGCCGGCTGGTCATGATCGACCTGCCTCAGGTGGTGGACGTGGTCGCCAATCCGCAGGGCGGCGAGTTCCTGGCCCGCGACGTACGCGTGGTGGCCGCCTGGTTCACCGCCCGGGGGATGCCGGCGTCCGCCACCGACCCGGTGGCGCTGACCGAGACGCTGCTGCGCGAGGCGGGGATCCGCTGACCCACAGGTGTCCCGGGCGGGACCGCTCCCGCCCGGGGCGCCGGGTCACTGCAGGTAGCGCTCGACCTCGGGGACCGGTCGCTCGCCCTGGGCGTCCGGGTCGCCGTGCGCCTGGCGCGCCGCCCGGCGGCGGCGGAGCAGGTCCCAGCACTGGTCCAGGGACTCCTCCAGGTGCCGGAGCCGCTCCCGGGCCTCGTCGTCGGTGCCGGCCTCGTGCTGCTGCGCGTCGGAGCGCAGACGGTGCTCCTCGTCGACGAGTTCCGAGATCCGGCTCAGGATGGTCTTGTCGTCCATGCCCGAAGCTTGGCACAGCGGAGGGCTTCGCGTCCGCGTTCCCGCGCCCGCGAGGCGCGTGTCATCAGGGGGCCCCGGCTGTGCCGGAAACGTTGAGCGGGGGCCCGGCCTGGCGCCGGAAGGCTTGCGGCGTGACGCATATCCCACCGGCTCCATTCTCGACAAAGAGATTGTTGTTAAGTGAAATATCCTCCGAGCTGTCTTTTGATTCGTCGCTCAGGATGGCATGCTCACGAGCAACGTTCACGGGTCGAGACGGGGTAACGACCCTCAGTCAACCCGAGGGGGCGTTCAGGTGGCCGATTCGTCCGGCCCGTCCCGGCCCGCCGGCCGGCCGCACACGGTGCCGCTGCGGCAGATCCTGCCCGCCGTCCTGCGGGACCCGGCCCGAGCGCTGATCGACATCGGCAACCGCACCGGCGGTGACCTCGTCCGGCTCAACCTCGGCTCGTTCCGCCCCTACCTGGTCACCCACCCCCGACACGTGCAGCACGTGCTGCGCGACCGGGCGGACAACTACGAACGGGCCGGCGACGGGCTGTTCTGGCGCCCGGTCAAGCGGCTGTTCGGCGAGGGCATCCTCGGCGAGGGGCAGATCTGGTCGGCCAGCCGCCGGATGCTCCAACCGATGTTCACCGCCAGGCGGGTCGAGGCGCTCATCGACGGCATGGCCGAGGCGATCTCCGACGCGGTCGACGAGCTGGACGAGCCGTACCGCGCCGGGCGGCCCGTCGACATCGGAGTCGAGCAGGCCCGCATCGTCAGCCGGGCGATCATGAAGGTGCTCTTCGCCGACCGGATCTCGGTGCCGGACGCGATGCGCGTGATCGACGCCCAGGACCGCATCGCCACCGCGGTCATCCCGCGGATCGTGGTGCCGTTCGCGCCGCTGTCGCTGCCGATGCCGGGCGACCGCGCGTTCCGCCGCGCGGTGCGCGTCGTCGACGACGTGCTGGTGCCGATCGTCCGGCGGACCCGCGACGACGCCGAGGCCGGCGACGACATCATCTCCACGCTCTGGCAGGCCCGCACCGACGACGGCCACCGGCTCGACGAGCGACAGGTCCGCAACGACACCGTGGCCATGTTCGCCGCCACCACCGAGACCACCATCAACGTGCTCACCTGGGCCTGGCCGCACCTGCACCAGCACCCCGAGGTCGCCGAGCGGCTCTACGCCGAGATCGACGAGGTGGTCGGCGGCGAGCCGGTACGCCGCGAGCACCTGGGCCGGCTCACCTACACCCGGATGGTGCTCGACGAACTGCTGCGGCTCTACCCGATCGGCTGGATCATCCCGCGCCGGGCGGTCGCCGACGACGTCATCGACGGCGTGCCGATCGAGGCCGGGGCGACCATGGCGGTCAGCCCGCTGATCACCCAGCGGATGCGGCAGTTCTGGGACCGCCCGGACGAGTTCGACCCGGAACGGTTCCGCCCCGAGCAGGTCCGGGCCCGCCACCGCTACGCGCACTTCCCCTTCGGCGGCGGCCCGCACCAGTGCCTCGGCATGTACCTGTTCTATCTGGAGGCCCAGCTCATCCTCGCCACCATGCTCAGCCGCTACCGCTTCCGGCTGCGGCGCACCGACGTACCCGGGTTGCGGCTGGCCGCGGCGCTGCGACCCCGCCGGCGGGTCGAGCTGACCCTGCTCGCCGCCGGCCGGGCGGAGTCGGCGTGACAGGCGTGCCGACGCCCGACCCGATCGCCGCCGCCGCGGAACAGGGACGGATCTGCGCGCTCGCCGCGCACGGCCAGCGTGGCCTGCGCCGGGCCGCCGCCGCGCACCCGGAGCTGTTCCCCGGCGAGCCGTTCGACGCGACGCTGTTCAGCAGCATCGCCTCGGCCATGGCGTTCAGCGCCCCCTGGCACACGGCCGCCGAGCTGGCCGTCACCAACCGCGCGGTGCTGTGGGGCTTCGCCGTCGACTGGCTGGTCGACCACCAGGCGACCAGCCGGGCCGAGGTCGACCGGATCGCCGGCACCTGCCTGGGCGTGCTCGACGGCGCCGACACCGACGACCCGCTGGGCCGGTTCCTCGCCGAGCTGCGCGACGACGTCGCCGCCGCGCCCGGCTACCCCGCGTTGCGCGGACGCTGGCGTGCCAGCATGGCACGCACGCTCGACGCGATGGCCCGTGAGTGGACGTGGCGCGCCACCGGTCGCCCGACGCTCGCCGAATACCTGGCCAACGCGGACAACCTCGCCGCAACCGTGGTCAACGTGGCCCACTGGATCCACACCGGATCGGTGACCGACGCCGCCACGTTGGACCGGCTGGTCGAGGTCGGCGACGAGGTGCAGCGGGCGCTGCGACTGGTCAACGACCTCGGCACCCACCGCCGGGACGTGGAGTCCGGCGACCTCAACGCGCTGCTGCTGGTGGACGATCCGGCGGAGATCGAGCGACGCTTCGCCGAGCAGGTCGACCACTGCCGTGTGCTGCTGGCGAAGCTCACCGACGAGGCGCCCCGGGAGGCCGACTTCCTGTCCCGGCAGCTCGGCTACACCACCGGGTTCTACCGGCACACCGACTTCTGGGGCGTGCGGTGAGCCTCACCGTCGAGCCCGCGACCCGGACCGGGCCGGCGCGCGAGCTGGTCGACGCGCTCGCCCACGACCCGGCCGGGCAGACCTCGCCGTCGGTCTACGAGACCGGCCGGCTGGTCGCGCTGGCGCCGTGGCTGCCGGGCCACGACGCGCGCCTGGCCTGGCTGCGTGACCGGCAGCGCCCGGACGGCGGCTGGGGTGGCCCCGGCGGCTACGCGCTGGTGCCGACGCTGAGCGCCGTCGAGGCCCTGCTGGCCGCGCTGCACCGGGACGGTCCGGCCCCGGCGTCGGCCGCCGCCGCGCACCGCGGGCTGGCGTTCCTGGCCGGCGCGCTGCGCGGCGACGCCCCACCCGACCTGCCGGCCACCGACCTGATCGTGCCGGCGTTGCGGGACGCGATCGACAGGCATCTCACCGGGCCGGCGGGGCCGCCGCCCGGGCTGGCCGGGTGGGCGGACCGGCCGCGCCTGCCGCTGCCGGCCGGTCTCGACCCGGCCCGCCTGCACCGGGTACGCGGTCTGCTGGCCGCCGGCCGGCCCGTCCCGGAGAAGCTGGCGCACGCGCTGGAGGTGGCCGGGGACCTGGCCCACCGGGCGTCCGGCGTGCACCCCTCGGCGAGCGGGTCGGTCGGCGCGTCACCGGCCGCCACGGCCGCCTGGCTCGGCCGGCCCGAGCCCGGCGCCGCCCTGGACTACCTGCGTGCCGTCGCCCGGCCCGGCCCGGTGCCCTGCGCCAGCCCGATCACCGTCTTCGAGCGGGCCTGGGTGCTCGCCGTGCTGATCCGGGCCGGTGTCCCGGTGCGGGTGCCCGAGCCGGTGCTGACCGCGCTGCGTGCCGCCGTGGGCGGCGCCGGGGCGGCCACCTCGCCCGGGCTGCCGGCCGACGCCGACACCACGGCGGTCGCGCTCTACGCGCTGGCCCGGCTGGGCCGGCCGCTCGGCGTCGGGCCGCTCGCCGGCTACGACACCGGGCGACACTTCTGCACCTGGCCGGGGGAGGACGGCGCGTCGCTGACCACCAACGCGCACGTGCTCGACGCGCTCGGCGAGCACCCGAGCCGGCCCGGCGTGACGGCGGCCCGGCGCCGGGTGACCGAGTGGCTGGTGGCGCGGCAGGAGCCGGACGGGCGCTGGGAAGACCGCTGGCACGCCTCCGCCTCCTACGCCACGTACGCGGTGCTGCTCGCCCTGGCCGACCACGCGCCCGACGGCGCGGCCCGGGCCGCGGTGGAGCGGGGCGTCGGTTGGCTGCTGGACACGCAACGGCCGGACGGCTCCTGGGGGCGGTGGCACGGCACCGCCGAGGAGAGCGCGTACGCGGTGCTCGCCCTGGCCGGCGCCGGCCGCGCCGGGGACGCGCGGGTGGCCGCCGCGCTGGCCCGGGGCCGCGATCGACTGTCCGAGCTGGACGGAACCGACGGCGGGCCGGCGCTCTGGCACGACAAGGACCTCTACCGGCCGACGCTCATCGTACGTGCGGCGGTGCTGGCCGCCTCGGGTCGCGCGGGCCGGGCATCGACGTACCGGGCACCTGCCATGATCAGGATCGCTTGAATGGAGTTCACGACGGCTGCTAGCGTGCGCCGGAGTCGATCGGATTTCGAGCCGACCGGAGACCGGGCCAGGACGGTGTGATGGGTTCCCGCAGTACGAATCTCCGTACGAAGATCATCGCCCTGCTGGCGTCGCTCGTCGCGCTCTGGGGCTTCGCGGCCTGGGTGACCGTGCGCGACGGGTTCAACCTGCTCGGCGTGCAGGCGCTCAACGCGCGGGTCTTCGAGCCGAGCGACCCGCTGCTGCTGGAGTTGCAGGACGAGCGCCGGCTCTCGCTGCGCTACCTGGGCGAGTCCGACCCCGGGCAGTTGCAGGAGTTGCAGGCCCAGCGCGGGCGCACCGACTCCGCCGCCCGCACCCTGTGGACCTCGGTGCAGGACTGGCGCACCGAGGTTCCGGCGAGCGACGAGCTGGAGCAGCGACTCGCCGAGCTGAAGTCCGAGATCGGCCAGCTCACCCAGGTCCGGGACGAGGTCGGCCGCAAGACCATCGACCGGACGGCCACGCTGAACGCGTACGACGAGGCGGTCGACGGGATCTTCGCGGTCTTCGACGCGCTCGGCGGCCTCGACGACGACCAGATCGCGCGGGACACCGCCGCGCTGATCGACCTGAACCGCTCCCGGGAGCTGCTGTCCCAACAGGACGCCCTGCTCACCGGCGCGGTCGCGGCCAACCGGCTGACCGTCGCCGAGCAGACCGCGTTCGCCCGGCTGGTCGGCGCGCAGTGGTTCCTCGCCGACCGCACCGCACGCGAGCTGGCCCCGAGCGACCGGGCCCGCTACCAGCAGATGGTCGACGGCGAGGCGTTCGGTCAGCTCCGCACCCTGCAGGACCGGGTGCTCGCGGCCAAGGGCGAGGACGTGCGTCCCCCGGTCACCGCCGACGCCTGGCGGGCCGCCGCCGACCGGGCGATGGCCGACCTGCGCGGGGTGATCCTCGCCGGCGGTGAGGACATCGTGTCCCGGGCCACCCCGGTCGCCGTCGGCGTCATCGTCCGGCTGGTGCTCGCCGCCGGTCTCGGCCTGATCGCCGTCGTCGCGTCGGTCATCGTCTCGATCACCACCGCCCGGGCGCTGGTCCGGCAGCTCGAACGGCTGCGCGAGGCGGCGTTCCGGCTGGCCAACGAACGGCTGCCCAGCGTCGTGGAGCGGCTCGGCCGGGGCGAGGAGGTGGACGTCCAACGCGAGGCGCCACCGTTGCAGTTCGGCGACGACGAGATCGGCCAGGTCGGCAAGGCATTCAACGTGGTGCAGGAGACCGCCGTCCGGATCGCCGTCGAGCAGGCCGAGCTGCGCCGCAGCGTCCGCGACGTCTTCCTGAGCCTGGCCCGGCGCACCCAGGCGCTGGTGCACCGCCAGCTCACCCTGCTCGACGCCATGGAACGCCGGGAGCACGACGCCGAGGAGCTGGAGGACCTGTTCCGGGTCGACCACCTCGCCACCCGGATGCGGCGCAACGCGGAGAACCTGATCGTGCTCTCCGGGTCGACCCCGGGCCGCGCCTGGCGGCGCAGCGTGCCGATGGTCGACGTGGTGCGCGGCGCGGTCGCCGAGGTCGAGGACTACACCCGGGTGACCGTCCGGCCGCTGGGCGCGGTGTCGCTGACCGGCCGCGCGGTCGGCGACGTGATCCACCTGCTGGCCGAGCTGATCGAGAACGGCCTGTCCTTCTCGCCGCCGCAGACCACCGTGGAGGTCCGCGGCCAGCTCGTCGCCAACGGCTTCGCGATCGAGATCGAGGACCGTGGTCTCGGCATGAGCGGCGACGAGATGGCCGCCGCGAACGCGCGCATCGTCGACCGGTCCGAGCTGAACCTCGCCGACGCCGCCCGGCTCGGCCTGTTCGTGGTCAGCCGGCTCACCGAACGGCACGGCGTGCGGGTGCAGCTCCGGGAGTCCGCGTACGGCGGGACCACGGCGGTGGTGCTGATCCCGCGCGAGCTGATCAGCGAGGACGCCGGTGGCTTCGCCGGCACCCCCGAGGTGACCGCCGCGCCGGCGCCGGCCGACGAGCCGGTCGGGACGCCGGACACCGCGGGTGTCGAGACCGTCGCGGTCGGGCCGGTCGAGGACGGCGACACCACCACGGCCGCACCCGCCGATTCCGGTACGCCGGAGGCCGAGCCGGAGCCGGCGACGCCCCGGCTGACCCCGTCCGGGCTGCCGGCGCGTACCCGCAGACGGCAGCCGGCGGTGGCCGGACCGACCACGGAGCTGGCCGTGGTCGAGACCCGTCCCGCCCCCGCGCCGGCCGACGCGACCCCGCCGGTGACCGAAGCGGGGTTGCCGGTGCGGGTGCGTCAGGCCAGTCTGAACCCGGAGCTGCGGCACGAGCCGGCGGGCGACGACGGGGCGGAGGACGCGGCGCGCGCGCCGGAGCAGGTGCGCCGGATGATGAGCTCCTACCAGAGCGGGACCCGACGCGGCCGCACCGACGCGGCGCGGCTGCTCGGCGGAGGGCGCGGGGCCGGGGGCGGGCCGGCCGACGGAAACGAGCAGGCCACCTGACCGGACGTCGACGCCGACGGTTCCGGGACGAGAACGGCACACCAGCCGGGGAGAAGAGGACGACGAGTGACGCAGAAGACGGCTTCGAGCGCGGATCTCGCGTGGCTGCTGGATGACCTGGTCGGCCGGGTCAAGCAGGCGGAACACGCCGTGGCGCTCTCCACCGACGGACTGCTGATGGCCTCGTCCCGCGGGTTGAGCCGGGACGACGGCGAGCACCTGGCGGCGATGGCGGCGGGCATCCAGAGCCTCGCCCGCGGCGCCGGCAAGCGGTTCGGCGGTGGTCAGGTCCAGCAGACCATCATCGAGATGCAGTCCTCGTTCCTCTTCGTCACCGCGGCCGGGCGCAACGCCTGCCTCGCGGTGCTCGCGTCGGAGGACGCGGACGTCGGCCTGATCGCGTACGAGATGGCCATGCTCGTCACCCGGGTCGGCCGGTTCGTCGCGTCACCGACCAGGGAACAGCCCCTCGGCGAGAACGCGGCGCGATGACCGGCCCGGGGGAGCCCACGGAGCAGGAGTGGGTGGACGACCACGCGGGCCCGGTGGTTCGCCCGTACGCGGTGACCGGCGGCCGGGCGCGCCCGGTGACCGGCACGTTCGATCTGATCTCCCTGGTGACCGCGACGCGGAACGAGGTGGGGTCGGAGTCCGGGCTCGGCCCGGAGCACGTGGCGATCGTGGGCCTCTGCCAGCGGATCCAGTCCGTGGCCGAGATCGCCGCCCATCTCGACCTGCCGGTGGGCACCGTCCGGGTCCTCCTGGGAGACCTGGCCGCCCGCAGCCTGGTGCAGGTACGCGAGCCGCGCGCGACCCCCGCCGGCCTTCCCGACGAGCACGTTTTCGAGGCGGTTATCAATGGACTACGGGCGCTCTGAGCGGCCGGCGGGAGCGGCGCCGCTGCCCACCGCGATCAAGATTCTGATCGCCGGCGGTTTCGGCGTCGGCAAGACCACAATGGTCGGCGCGGTCAGCGAGACCCGGCCGCTGCGCACCGAGGAGGTGCTGACCGAGACCGGGATCGGCATCGACGACCTGTCAGGTGTGGAGGAGAAGTCGACCACCACCGTGGCGATGGACTTCGGCCGGATCACCATCAGCGACGACCTGGTGCTCTACCTGTTCGGCACGCCCGGGCAGGACCGGTTCTGGTTCGTCTGGGACGAGTTGGCGCTCGGCGCGCTCGGCGCCGTGGTGCTCGCCGACACCCGCCGGCTGGCCGACTGCTTCCCGTCGATCGACTACTTCGAGGGGCGGGGCACGCCGTTCGTGGTGGCGGTGAACTGCTTCGAGGGCGCCCGCACGTTCCGGCTGGACGAGGTGCAGGCGGCGCTCGACCTGGACCCGGGCGTGCCGGTGGTGCTCTGCGACGCGCGCCAGCGCGAGTCCGCCAAGGAGGTGCTGATCACGCTGCTGGAGCACGCCATGAAGCTGCGGGAGGCGCGTCGGCGGGCGGCCGGTGACTGAGCCGACGGTCACCGTCCGGGCGATGTCCCCGGAGGAGTTCGACATCTGGCGGGACGAGCTGGCCGTGGAATACGCGCGGGAGCACGTCACGGCCGGCAACTGGACCGCCGAGGAGGGCCTCGGTCGGGCGCGGACGGCCGTCGCCGCCCTGCTGCCGGACGGCATGGCCACCGCCGGGCAGCTCATCCTGGTCGGCGTGCTGGCCGACGGCACCCCGATCGGCCGGATCTGGATCAGCCTGGCGCATCCTCGTGGCCTGCCCGACTGCGCCTTCCTCCAGGACATCGAGGTGGTCGCCGAACGCCGCGGCCAGGGGCTCGGCCGGGCGCTGCTGGCGGCGGGGGAGCGGGAGGCCCGGGAGCGGGGCGCGCGGGCGCTGGAACTCAACGTCTTCGGCGCCAACGAGACGGCGGCGACGCTCTACCGGACGTCCGGCTACCGGGTGGTCACCCAGCAGATGCGCAAGGACCTGCCGGCCTAGCTTGTTCCGCGGTGCGGGGGCGGGCTTCGGGCCGGTCGCCTCGCGGTTACGCGGAACCCGCTGAATGGTGACCGGGCGTTGCTCTGAGTCATACCGCTCTGAACCTGCCGATGCTTCCGGCCCGACACACCCGAGTCACCCGGCGCGCCGAGCAGCCGGCGGGTCGAGAAGCGACGGCGGGCCGAGCGCCGCTGTCGATCGCGCGGCGTCCGTGGGGTGCGGTTGCGGTCAGAGGCGGGCGGCGGTGCGGACCAGGGTGGCCAGGGACCGCGACCGGCTGTGCGGCGGCCACGCGATCACCGTGGTCACCGCAGGCGCGTCAGGCACCGGCACCGCGGCCAGGTCGGGGCGCAGGAGCGTCCGGCACGACTCGGGCAGCACCGCAGCGGTCCGACCGAGCGCGATCAGTTGGAGCAGTTGGGCGTGGTCGCGGACCTCCGGTCCCGGCCCGTCCGGATACGTGCCGTCGCGGCGCGGCCAGCGCGGCAGCGGCAGGTCGGCGAGCGCCTCGACGTCGGCCGTCCGCAGGTGCGTCCGGGCGGCCAGCGGGTGCCCCGCCGGCAGCACCGCCACCTGCTGCTCCGTCACCAGTTCCTCGATGTCCAGGCCGGCCGTCGAGTCGAACGGCAGGTGCAGCAGCGCCACGTCGGCCCGCCCGTCGCGCAGCAGCCGCTCCTGCTCCCCGATGCCGCAGAGCAGCACCTCCACGGCGACCGCGCCGGGCTCGGCGGCGTACGCGTCGAGCAGTTTCGGCAGCAGCTCGCTCGACGCGCCGGCCTTGGTGGCCAGCACCAGGCCGGGCTCGCCGACGGCGGCGGACGCGGCGCGTCGGGTGCGGCGGTCGGCGGCGGCCACCGCGTCCAGCGCCGCCCGGCCCTCGCGCAGCAGCACCGCGCCGGCCGGGGTCAGCGCGACGGTCCGGCTGTCGCGGTCCAGCAGCGTCGCCCCGATTCGTCGTTCGAGCTGCCGGATGGCCCGCGACAGCGGCGGCTGGGCGATGCCGAGGCGTCGCGCGGCGCGTCCGAAGTGCAGCTCCTCGGCCACCGCGACGAAGTAGCGCAGCTCCCGCGTCTCCATCCGACCACCGTACCCCCGGCCGATACCCGCCGGGTATCGGCGGCTACCGAGACGGTGTTGGCCGGCGGACGGCGGCGCGGACAGGATCGACCGCATGAGCGAACGCAGGACCGCGCTGGTGACCGGCGCGAACAAGGGAATCGGGTACGAGATCGCGGCCGGCCTGGGCGCACTCGGCTGGCAGGTGGGCGTCGGCGCCCGGGACGAGCAGCGTCGGGAGGCCGCCGTGGCGAAGCTGCGCGCGGACGGCGTGGACGCGTTCGGCGTACCGCTGGACGTGACCGACGACGCGAGCGTGACCGCCGCCGCCGGCTTGCTCCGGGAGCGGGCCGGCGGCCTCGACGTGCTGGTCAACAACGCGGCCGTCACCGGCGGGACGCCGCAGCAGCCCGGCGGCGCGGACGTGGCGACCGTGCGGGCGGCCGTCGAGGTCAACGTGATCGGCGTCGTCCGGGTCCTCGAGGCCATGCTGCCGCTGCTGCGCCGCTCGGCGTCGCCCCGCATCGTCAACATGTCCAGCGGGGTCGGCTCACTGACCCGGCAGAGCGCCTCCGCCGGGGAGCGCCAGACCGGGCCGCTGTCGGTGGCCTACGCGCCGTCGAAGTCGATGCTCAACGCGGTGACCATCCAGTACGCCCGCGCGCTGGCCGACACGAACATCCTGGTCAACGCCGCCTGCCCGGGCTACACGGCGACCGACCTGAACGGCTTCAGCGGGGTGCGGACGCCGCAGCAGGGCGCGGCGATCGCGATCCGGCTCGCCACGCTGCCTGACGACGGGCCGACCGGCGGGTTCTTCGAGGACGCCGGCGTGGTGCCGTGGTGACGGCCGGCCGTGGTGCCCGGCGGCTTCAGGTGACGGCCAGCAGCACGCCCTCGCCCTGCGCCGCGGCGGTGCGGTAGAACTGGCGCAGCTTGACGAAGTTGGGCAGGAGGTAGGTGTCGAATTCGTCGTCGCCGTCGTGCCAGATGGCCGGGTAGATCCCCTCGTCGGCCATGGCGGTCGGGTCGAAGCGGGCGCGCAGCGTCGCGTCGTCCACCGCGTCGAGCCCGTCGGCCACCGCGCGGACGGCGGCCGGGGCGAGCAGCCGGGGCGGGCCGTAGCCGACGTCGTCGCCGATCGGCTCGCCACCGAGGAGCGCCGCCCCGGCGCCGTCGTCGGTGTCCCACGCGGTCCCGGTCAGCAGGTAGTGCAGCCCGTGCCAGGACTTGTCCAGGTCGAGGACCGGTTCGTCGCCGTGCAGCAGCGGCGCCACAGTCGTCGGGTCGGCCGTCGCCGCCGCCAGTTCCGGGCCGGAGAGCCGGCGCCCGAGGAAAACCATGCCCATGGCGCCGCACGCTAGCGCAGCGGTACGACGGTCGTGCCATCATCGGCGGCGTGGCTACCGAGTCCCGGCACCTCAGCGTGCACATCAACCGCCCGGTCGCGGTGGTCTACGCGTTCGCGTCCGACCCGGCGAACCTGCCCCGCTGGGCGCCCGGACTGGGTGGATCGGTGACCCGCGACGGCGGCGACTGGTTCGTGGACACCCCCGAGGGGCGGGCGCGGCTGACGTTCGCCCCGGCCAACGACTACGGCGTGCTCGACCACGAGGTGCACACGCCGGCCGGCGAGACGGTGTACGTGCCGCTGCGCGCCGTCGTCGACGGCGACGGCACCGAGGTGGTGTTCAGCCTGCGTCGGGCCCCCGGCATGAGCGACGTCGACTTCGAGCGGGACGCCGCGCTGGTCCAGGGCGACCTGGCCCGGCTCAAGGCCGTGCTGGAGGAGTGGTAAGGAGGGGCCCCCTTTTTACACAACGAGGGGGTAAAGGGGCCCCCCCGGAGCCCCACCCCCGGCGGCCCGGGCGCCCCACCCGGGGCGGCACCGC
>NZ_JBITEP010000034.1:59773-64094 GCF_044455315.1 Micromonospora sp. NPDC051300
GCCCGCCGCGGGGGCCCGGGGCCCCGGGGCGCGGCCCCCGGCGGTGCGGGTGGTGGGGTCCGGGGGCCCCCCTTTCCCACCCCCGTCTGTTAAAAAGGGGCCCCTCCTTACCACAACAGCTGGCTCAGCTGGCGATCATCCGGCGCAGCACGTACTGCAGGATGCCGCCGTGCCGGTAGTAGTCCGCCTCGCCCGGGGTGTCGATGCGGACCACCGCGTCGAACTCCACGCCGGTGTCGGTGGTGACCTTCACGGTGCGCGGGGTCTCGCCGTCGTTCAGCGCGGTCACCCCGCTGATCGAGAACGTCTCGGTGCCGGTCAGGCCCAGCGACTCCGCGGTGGTGTCCACCGGGAACTGCAGCGGCAGGACGCCCATGCCGATCAGGTTCGAGCGGTGGATCCGCTCGTACGACTCGGCGACGACCGCCTTCACGCCCAGCAGCATGGTGCCCTTGGCCGCCCAGTCGCGCGACGAGCCGGAGCCGTACTCCTTGCCGGCCAGGATGACAAGCGGGACGCCCGCCTCCTGGTAGGCCATCGAGGCGTCGTAGATCGAGGACTGCTCGCCGGTCAGGTGGTTGACCGTGAAGCCGCCCTCCACACCCGGGACGAGCTGGTTGCGCAGCCGGATGTTGGCGAACGTGCCCCGGATCATCACCTCGTGGTTGCCCCGGCGGGAGCCGTACGAGTTGAACTCGTGCCGGGCCACGCCGTGCTCGGCCAGGTACTTCCCGGCGGGGGAGTCCGCCTTGATGGAACCGGCCGGGGAGATGTGGTCGGTGGTCACCGAGTCGCCCAGCTTCGCCAGCACCCGCGCGCCGGCGATGTCCTGCACCGGGGTCGGCTGCTGCTGCATGCCCTCGAAGTACGGGGGCTTGCGCACGTAGGTGGAGTCGCCGGCCCAGGAGAACGTGTCACCGGTCGGGGTCGGCAGCGACTGCCAGCGCTCGTCACCGGCGAACACGTCGGCGTACGCCGCGCTGAAACCGGTGGCGCCGATCGCCGAGGCGATGACGTCCTGGATCTCGGCGGTGTTCGGCCAGATCTCCCGCAGGAACACCGGGTTGCCCTGGGCGTCCTCGCCGATCGGCTCGTTGGCCAGGTCGATGTCCATGGTGCCGGCGAGCGCGTACGCGACCACCAGCGGCGGGGACGCCAGGTAGTTCATCTTGACGTCCGGGTTGATCCGGCCCTCGAAGTTGCGGTTGCCGGACAGCACCGACACGACGGCGAGGTCGCCCTCGTTGACGGCGGCGGAGACCTCCTCCGGCAGCGGGCCGGAGTTGCCGATGCAGGTGGTGCAGCCGTAGCCGACCAGGTTGAAGCCGAGCTTCTCCAGGTAGGGCGTGAGGCCGGCGCGGTCGTAGTAGTCCATGACGACCTTCGAGCCCGGCGCCAGGGTGGTCTTCACCCACGGCTTGCGGGCCAGGCCCTTCTCCACCGCGTTGCGGGCGAGCAGCGCCGCGCCGATCATCACCTGCGGGTTCGAGGTGTTGGTGCAGGAGGTGATCGCGGCGATCACCACGGCGCCGTGGTCCAGCTCGTACTCGACGCCGTCGGCGCCGGTCACCCGGACCGGGTTGGTGGCCCGGCCGCCCGCGCCCACGGCGGCGGTCTCCAGGTCACGCGGCGCGTCCGCCGGGTCGTTCACCCCGTTGGCCGGGGCGTCGCTGGCCGGGAAGGACTCGGCGCTCGCCTCGTCGGCCGGGCCGTCGGTGCCGAACGGCTTCTGCTGCTGCGGCACGCCCGGCTTGCGGCCGGGGTCGCCGCCGGTCTCGTCGGCCGCCACGTAGTCGGTGAGCGCCGAGCGGAACAGCGTCTTGGCGCTGCCCAGCGGCACCCGGTCCTGCGGGCGCTTCGGGCCGGCCAGGGAGGGCTCGATGGTGCCGAGGTCCAGCTCCAGGCGCTCCGAGTACTCCGGCTCGTGGTTCGGGTCGTGCCAGAGGCCCTGCTCCTTGGCGTACGCCTCGACCAGCGCGACCTGCTGCGGGTCGCGCCCGGTCAGCTCCAGGTAGCGCACGGTCTCGCCGTCGATCGGGAAGATCGCCACCGTGGAGCCGTACTCCGGGGACATGTTGCCGATGGTGGCGCGGTTGGCCAGCGGCACCGCGCTCACGCCCGGGCCGTAGAACTCGACGAACTTGCCGACCACCCCGTGCTTGCGCAGCATCTCGGTGATGGTCAGCACCAGGTCGGTGGCGGTGGTGCCGGCCGGCATCTCACCGGACAGCTTGAAGCCGACGACGCGGGGGATCAGCATGCTGACCGGCTGGCCGAGCATCGCGGCCTCGGCCTCGATGCCGCCGACGCCCCAGCCCAGCACGCCCAGACCGTTGACCATCGTGGTGTGCGAGTCGGTGCCGACGACGGTGTCCGGGTACGCCTGGCCGTTGCGCTCCATGATGGTGCGGGCCAGGTACTCGATGTTGACCTGGTGCACGATGCCGGTGCCCGGCGGGACGACCTTGAACTCGTTGAACGCGCTCTGGCCCCAGCGCAGGAACTGGTAGCGCTCCTTGTTGCGCTCGTACTCCAGCTCGACGTTGCGCTCGAACGCGTCCTCGCGGCCGAACAGGTCGGCGATGACGGAGTGGTCGATGACCAGCTCGGCCGGGGCGAGCGGGTTCACCTTGGTGGCGTCACCGCCGAGGTCGCGCACGGCCTCGCGCATGGTGGCCAGGTCGACCACGCAGGGCACCCCGGTGAAGTCCTGCATCAGCACCCGGGCCGGGGTGAACTGGATCTCCACGCTCGGGTCGGCGGTGGGGTCCCACGCGCCGAGCTGCCGGATGTGGTCGGCGGTGATGTTCGCGCCGTCCTCGGTCCGCAGCAGGTTCTCCAGCAGGATCTTCAGGCTGTAGGGCAGTCGGTCGTGCCCCTCCACCTGGCCGATCTTGAAAATCTCGTAGCTCGCGTCTCCGACGCGTAGCTGGGTCTTCGCACCGAAGGTGTCGAGGCTCGCCACGTCGTACTCCTTCACACCAGCGACCGTGAGTAGTCCTGAGCAGTTTGTCGCACCGACCGGGGCGCCGCCGTGCTTAGGCGACACTTACCTGCGTCGGTCTCTACAAAACCGTACGTCCGTCTTGCTATTCGCGCAACCTCGTGCCACGCTGCGGGACGAGGAGGTGCCACCATGATCCACCACGTCCTGCTGGCCTGTCCGCGCGGCTCCGAGGACCTCTCCCGCTCCTTCTACGTCGGGCTGCTCGGCCTCACCGAGAAGCCCAAACCCCCGGCCCTCGCCGCCCGCGGTGGTTGCTGGTTCACCGGGTACGACGCCGAGCTGCACCTCGGCGTCGAGGACGACTTCGTGCCCGCCCGCAAGGCCCACCCGGCGTTGGTCCGCACCGACCTGGACGACCTCGCCGCCCGCCTCGACGCCGCCGGCCACACCGTGACCTGGGGCGATGACGAGATTCCCGGGATGCGGCGGTTCCACACGCACGACCCGCACGGCAACCGGTTGGAGTTCCTGGCACCCGCGCGCCGAGGTCCGCGCGGGTAGGGTCGGAGCGTGGTCGACGTGCAGCACTGGCTCTCCGCGCTACCCCCGGGCGTGATCTACCTGATCGTCGCCGGGGTGATCGGCGTCGAGAGCATGGGCGTCCCGCTGCCCGGCGAGATCGTGCTGGTCAGCTCCGCCCTGCTCGCCGCCACCGGGGTGGTCCAGCCCGAGTGGGTGGCCGCCGCCGCCGCGACCGGCGCGATCGTCGGCGACTCCATCGGGTACGCGGTCGGCCGCCGCGGCGGAAGGCCGCTGCTGGAACGGCTGGGCCGGCGCTTCCCCAAGCACCTCGGCCCGGCCCACCTGGCCCGCGCCGAGCAGAGCTTCGCCCGCCACGGCGTCTGGGCGGTCTTCTTCGGCCGGTTCGTCGCGCTGCTACGCATCCTCGCCGGCCCGCTGGCCGGGGCGCTGCACGTGCCGTACCGCCGGTTCCTGGTGGCGAACGCGGCAGGCGGCCTGGTCTGGGCCTTCGGCACCACCTACCTGCTGTTCTACCTCGGGCGGGCCGCCGAGCACTGGCTCAAGGACATCTCCTGGGCCGGGCTGGTGCTCGCCGTGCTGGCCGGCCTGGTCAGCACCTGGTGGCTGCGCCGCCGCGCGAAGCGACTGGGCCCGGTCGAGACGCCGCCCGACCAGGTCGAGCCGGTCGGCGCCACGGAACGCTGACGCGAGAAGGGCCCGACCCCTCTGTGGGGTCGGGCCCTTCTTCGTGTTCGGTGTCAGCTGGTGCTGTAGCCGCGGGTGGCGATCCAGTCGGCGAGGTTGTCGATGGTGATGCGGTAGGAGGCGGTGTTGGGGTTGGCGCTGTCGGCG
>NZ_JBITEP010000035.1:0-61504 GCF_044455315.1 Micromonospora sp. NPDC051300
GGCCGCCGCGGGGACCGGGGCGCCCGGGGGGCTCCCCCCGCCGCCGCCGGGGGCCCGGGGCCCGCCCCCCGGGTGTCCCCCGGCCCCCCTTGCCACCCGCGGGGGGTTAACCGGGGGCCCCTCCTTACACCCTCAGGTGCGGCGGCGCATCCGGTAGACCAGGAAGCCACCCGCGCCGAACAGCACCGCGAAGCCCAGGAGCACGGCGACGAGCGTGCCGCCGCCCCGGCCCGCCTGCACGGCGGCCGCGGCCGGGCCCTCGACCGACGGCGCGACCGCGGCGGCCGGGTTGATCATGCCGGCGCCGTACCGCGCGTCCCCCTCGGCCACCTGCCCGCCGACCGGGTCGGCGGTGCCCCGGATCCGCTCCTCGACCTGGCCGGCGGTGAGCCCCGGCTCGACCGCCCGGATCAACGCGGCCTCCCCGGCGACGAACGCCACCGCGAGCTCGGTGCCGGTGTTGCCGACCACCTTGCCCCGGCCCACGCCCAGGGTGGCCACCTCGATGCCGGGCGCGACCACCTCGACCGAACCGTCGAGGTACTTCTCCGCGAGCTGGCCGCCGGCCCCGACGCCGCCGGTGAGCACCAGCGCGCCGCCGCCGGAACCGCCGCGCGGCGACGGGAGCGTGGTGGGCTTGACCGGCGCGCCGGCCACCACCAGCACGTCGTGCTCCAGCGCGGTGGCCAGCGCGGCCGCCACCGCCGGGTCGGCCAGGTCGACGCGGGAGCCGAGCGCCACCACCTGGGCGCCGGTGCTGACCGCCACCTCGACGGCCGTGGCGGCGTCGGCCGGGCGGGCGTCGCCGGAGGAGCGGACCATCCGCACCGGCACGATCGTCGCGTCCGGGGCCAGCCCCACCGGGCTGCCGTCGACGCTGTCGTCGGCGGCGATGATGCCGGCCATCGCCGTACCGGAGCCGAGGCAGTCCTCGTCGCCCCGCCCGTTGCCGACGGTGACGTCCGCGCCCACCGCGACCCGCCCGCTGAGCTGTTGGAGCCCGGCGTCGACACCGGTGTCCACGACCGCGACCTTCACCCCGTTGCCCCTGGTCAGGGTCCACGCGCTGTCCGCCGCCATGCGGAGCTGCGCCCACTCCGACCGGCCGCTGGACGCGGTCTTGGCGGTGCATTTCACCGCCGGCGCGGAACCGGTCGGCGAGCCGGTGGGCGAGCCGGACGGGGTGACCGCCCCACCGGGTGTCGGGCTGGCGTCCGGCCGTGGGGCCGGCGGGCCGGACGGGGTGGGGCGGGCCGACGGCCGGCGGGGGGCCGGCAACTGTCCGTACTCGACGCCCTCGCCGGCCGCGTCCCACGGCAGCACCAGGTACCACCCGGCCCGCAGCACGGCCGGATCGGTCAACCGGGCCCCGTCAGGCTGCACCCGGCCGGTGTTGAGCTGGTAGATCTCCGCGGACCGCTCGCCGCTGCCGAGAAAGCGTCGGGCGATCTCGGTGAGGTTCTCCGGCTGCCCCTGGTAGCGCGCCGTCACCTGGTAGTACTTCACGTAGGGCTCGGTGTCCGGCGCGGACCCGGCGACCGAGGGACGTGGTGCGGCCAGGAACGCGCAGCCGACCATCACCACCACGAGCAGTCGAGCAAGGATGGAGTGCTTCGCCAGCACCGGGGTCCCCTTCCGTCACCGCGGCCCACCGTACGGCCGTCACCGTCTATTGCGGATCTGCGCCGACTTCGTTCAAATCAATCTGAACCAGATTTCCATGGCGTCCGTCATGGAGACCGCCGAGGGTACCGGCCCTCGATGTCGAGCAGCTTCGGCCGGCGGTGGGGCGTCGGCGGAACGAAGGCGGGGACGGCGGTGACAGACCTGGTACGGGCCGTGGGCGGCCGGGGCATCGACCGGGTGCCGAGCACCCGCAGGTTCGACCCGCGCCGGCACCGGCGGGTGCCCGGCCTGCTCGACCTGTGGCTGGTGTGCGGGCCCCGCGGGCGGCCGGCGCTGCCGAGCGACCCGGAGCGCCCGCTGGACGCGCCCGCCGTGGCGGAGCTGGTGCGCCGCAGCGGGGACGTCGCGGACGACGTCCGGATCCTCGCCGACGACGGCGCCCGGCACGCCGACCTGTTCACCGAGGTGGCCGGCCTGCTGGGGCACGACGTGCTGGTCAGCCCGGACGGCGCGGACATCCGGCAGGTGCTGCCCGGCCGTGCGCCCGAGGGCGACGGCGGCCCGTTGCACGCGCTGCCGCTGGACCGGGTCACCCGCCAGCCGATGGACTGGCTGGTGCTGCAACCGCCCGACCTGGCGACTCCGCTGCCCGGCTGGTTCGCCATGGAGGACGGTCTGGTCCGCCCCCGCACCGGGGTGGTCAACCTGCCCCTGGCCACCGGTGTGGCGTTGGCCACCCGGGCGGACTTCGTGGCCCGCCGGGCCACCGCCCACCGGCTCGGCGCCACCGGGTCCGAGCTGGTCACGGTCTCCGTGACGGTTCGCGCCGGCGGTTTCCTGATCGGCGACTACAGCGGCACCCAGCAGGTCCGCGACGCCGGGCACCTGGCCGCGCTGCTCGGCGAACTGCCGCTCTACGGCGCCGACCTGCGGCTGTGGCTCACCTGGCCGTCCGAACCGGACGAGCAGGCGAAGCTGGTCGCCCAGGCCGCCGAGCTGGCCGAGACGACAGGCGCCACGGTCTGGACGCCGCCGCCGGGTGGCCGGGCGGAACTGCTCGGCGACCGCCGCGACCTGCGCGCGCTCGACGCGGCCGGCGGCGTGGCGCCGTGGCAGGCCCACCGACCGAGGTACGCCGCAGGCCCGCCGGCCGTCGACGCGACGCCCGACGGCCTGCTGGTGCCCCGCGAGCCGCGGCCCCGCATCGTGGCGACCGGCGACGCCCCCGCCGACCACGCCGGCTCGGACGGACCCGGATCGGGCGGCACCGGACCGGACGGCACCGCGCCGGACGGGCCGGGGTCGGACGGGCACGCATCGGTCCGGCCGGCGCCCTCGGCGCGCCCCACGCTGGCCGCCGAGAACCGCCGCGCGGACCGCTACGGTCCACCGTGGCTGCGTCCCGGCCAGCAGGTGAACGTCACCACCTTCGAGGCGTTCGTGCCGGTCACCGGCGACCTGGAGCGGGCCGCGGCGGACGGCGTACCCAGCGCGGAGCTGTTCCTGGTCGCCCACCTCGACCCGCGCTCCGCGCCGCACCGGGCCGACCTGCTGCGCGTCCGGGTCTCCCCGGGCGGCGCGATCCCGGTGCAGGTGCTGCGCTCCCACGTCCCGGCGCGCCTGCAGTACCTGCTCGGCGCGCCGGACACCTACCTGCTGCCGGCCGGCCGGTTGGACCGGGCCCGGGTGCGGGACGGGTTCCGGGCCACCGACGACGGCGGGCTCCGGGCCGTGGACGTGCTCGACGGCGGTCCGCTGCGGATCCGGTCCGCGCCGGCGGGCGCGTCGGGCGGCGGGCTGCCGCACGACGTCACCCGGTGGCCGGCGCACGGCACCCGCCGGGCGTACGCGCTGCTGCCGGCGCGGTCCCGCGGCCTCGCGGCGGGTTGGCTGCCGCTGACCCGGCGGCGTCCGGCGGCGCGCGCCGGTCGCCTGCTCGTGGAGGTCCGGGTGCCGCGCGGCCGCACGGTCGACGTCGAGACCACCGCCGACGCCCTCGCCGCCCTGCCGCTGGCTCGGGGCCGGGCGGAACGGCTGCGGCAGGCCGGCATCGACCTGATCCTCACCAGCCGCTCCTACGACCGGGTGGAGGTGGACCGGGTGCACCGGGCGCGGGACGGGGTCTGGGAGGCCGTGCCCGGGGTGGCGGCGGGTCCGCTGCCGGTGGTGCTGCGCGGCGTTCAGTCCCCGCCGCCCGCCCCGTCCGCGTCGAGCTGAAGCGACCAGCGGCCGGCCGGGACCGGACCGAGCACCACCGGCACGCACCGGCCGGCGGTGGCGGCGGCCAGGCCGCGCGCGCCGGCCGGCGGCGGGCCCTCGACGAACACCACGGACGGTTCGGGCAGGTCCCCGCCCGGCCCGGGCGGATCGGGCAGGTCGGGCAGCCGGCGGCAGCCGGCCGGCAGCTCACCGCCGGGCGTCTCCCCCACGACCGCCACGCCGACCCCGGCGGCGGTCAGTTCCCCGGCCAGGTTCACCGCGGCCCGGCCGCAGAGCGCCACCGGGCCGACGAGCGTGAACACGTCCGGCACCCGGGCGAGATCCACGTGCAGCCGCCACGGACCGCGGCGTCCCAGCACCAGCGGCAGCACCGCCGGCGGGGCCGTCTCCCCCGGACCCAACCAGGCGTACGGCGGCGCGCCGCGCCCGGCCGCCACCCCGACCAGCCGGACCCGGGCCCGGCCGACGTCGGTGTCCAGCTCGGCGGTGAGGTACGGCGCGTCGTCCTCGGCCGGCAGCGTGGGGCGCGGCTCGTCCGGCGCGGCGCCACCGTCCGCTCCGTCGAGGGCCGCTGTCGACGGCGTCGGCCCGGTCACCGCGGAGCGCGCCGGGTCCGGCCTGGACGCCGTGGCCGAGCCGGGCCCGGCCGCCGACCCGGGTGCGACGGACGTGGCTGACCCGGATGCCGCCGACCCGGTGGCCGAGGTGGACGCCGCGGTGCGGGTGGCCGGCGTCGACCCGCCCGGCGTCCCGGCCGAGCCGGCGGGCGTGGTCGACTCGGCCGGGCCGGCGGGCGTGGCCGGGGCGGCGGACGTGGTCGGGCCGGCGGGCGTGGCCGGGGCGGCGGGCGTGTTCGGGGCGGGCGTGGAGACCTGCGGGGAGACGGGGGTCCCGGCGGACGGGACCGTGGGCGCGGCACCCGCGGCCGACGACGAGGGCGGCTTCCCCACGCCGGGCGCGGGCGGTGTCGGCTCGGCCAGCGCGGTCGTGGTCGGCGTCGGGACACCTGTGGTGGGCGGCTTCGGCTCCGCCCGCGCGGTCGCGGACGACGTCGGTACGGTCGCGGTCGGTTCCGGGGCCGGCACGGGCGAGCCGGTGTCCGGCCGGGCGGCCGGCGGCCCGGCGTCGCCCTCCGCACCGGTCCTCGCGGCGTCGCCCGGCGCGGGCGTGTGGTGCCGGTGCGGCGGCCACGGTCCGTCGTCGCCCGCCACGGCCGGCGCGCGACCGGAGCGGCCCGGGCGCAGCAGCACGATCGCCACCACCGCGAGCAGCACCGACAGCCCGCCCGCGCCGAACCGGATCACCAGCGGGTCGATTCCGCCGCCGGTCGCCCGGTCCCGCCGCGGCGGCGCGGCGACCTCGGTGGTGGCCGGAGGCCGGGCCGCCGCCCCGGCGGTGGCGGGTGACCGCGCCGGGGTGGACGACCGCGCCGGGGTCGGCGCGGCGGTGGTGCGGACGGGTGTGGGCCGTGCCGGCGCGGGCGGACGGGTCGCCGGCGGGGTGGCGCGGGCCCGGACGCGGGGCAGCGGGCCGATGCGGACGCCCTGGCCCTTGGCGTCGCGGGGCAGGACGAGCACCCAGCCCGGGTTCAGCGTCAGCCCGTCGGTGAACGTCTCGCCGTCGGGCTGGGCCCGGCCGGTGTTCAGGTCGACGATCTCCCGGTAGCGGTTGCCGTTGCCGAGCGTGCGCAACGCGATCGCGTACAGGTATTCCCGCTGCCCGTCCACCGGCGGCCCGACCACGTAGTAGCGGCCGGTCTCCGCCGGCGCGGCGTGCGCCGGAGCGCCGGGCGCCAGCCAGATCCCGACCAGCACCAGCACCGCCTGTACGGCCCGCCGCATCCGCACGCGTCGCCCTCCCTGTCTGTGCACCGCCATCCTGCCGTCCGGCTCACTACGGACCGGACCGCCGGCGGTTCAACGGTGATCGCGGCCAGATCGCGCGGCGGCCCGGCCGGCCCGCGTCACGGGGAGGTGGAGAAGACGCCGATCGCCGCGAGCCCGCCGCAGCAGAGCGGCACGATGACGGCGAGCGAGACGAGCATGATGCTGTAGTTCGACCACAGGCCGAAGCGTGTCACGTCGGTGCCGTACCCGTCGTGTACCCGGTTGCGCCAGCCGCCGAAGCGGAACGACAGGTGGTGCGCGGCGCCCGGCTGGACCATCACCGCGGTGGTGACGATTGGTACGCCCAGGAAGTCGGTGTAGCGGACGTCGTGCGGCCCCGGTGGCACCGCGATGTGCCAGGTGCCCTCGCCGGGGATCGGCACCTGCTGCTTGTCGATCTTGAAACGGCTGGTCGTCGGCACGGGCACCAGGTAGGGCCCCCGGTTCACCGAGACGACGAGCACCGCGTAGCCGGGCGGCGGCGCGATCGGGTGGGGGTACGCGACGAACGGCGAGACGCCGCCGGGCATGGGCGGGTACGGCTGCGCGGGGAGGTAGGACACGGCTGCCGATTCTGGCACGGCCGCGCACCCCCGACGGATCGGGAATCCGGTCAGGGTCGGCCGGCGCCGGCCAGCAGGCGTTGACGCATCAGGAACTTGCGGACTTTGCCGGTGGGTCCGGTCACCACGTCGTCGTCCGGCACGGTCACCACCCGGCGCAGCGTGGCGGCCACCGCCGGGCCCAGCGCCGCGCGGACCAGGTCGGTGCGGTCCTGTGTGGCGTCGGCGTCGTCGGCGAGCAGCAGCAGCACGTCGGTGACCGTCGCGCCGTCCTCGGCGGTGGCCGCGACGACGGTGCAGTCCCGCACGTCCGGGCAGTGCGTGAGGATGCGCTCCTCGGACAGCGCGGTGTAGAGCCAGGCGCCGTCGCCCAGGTCGACCGCGTCGCTGGCCCGGTCCACGTGGTGGTAGTCGCCGGCCTCGTCGCGGTACATCAGGTCACCGGTCAGGTACCACCCGTCGAGGCGGGTGCGCCAGGTGGTGACCGAGTCGTTCCAGTAGCCGAGCGCCAGCGTCGGCGACTTCAGCCCGACGTGCCCGACCTGCCCGTCCGGGACCTCCTCGCCGGTGGTCACGTCGAGCAGGGCGATCCGGGCGAACGGGTACGGCTTGCCGACGCAGCGGTCGTAGCGGTCGCTGCCGAGGCGGTGGGTGATCCGGAACGCGCCGTGGCCCATCTCGGTGGAACCGAGCATGTCGACGAACTTGGAACCCGGCACGTCGACCAGGCCGTCGCGGGTCCAGGCGGGGTGGCTGCCGACGGCGACCAGCCGGCGCACGTGCGACTCGTGCGCGCAGTCGCCGGTGTTGAACCAGTTGCGCACCGAGCTGAGGTCGCGGGTGCTCAGGTCGACGCGGGCCAGCTCGGACCAGGTCACCGCGAAGCCGAACACCCCGGTCGGGCGCCACCGCTCGATGGCGTCGAGGATCGTCTGGGCGCTGCGGGCGAACGGGCCGCCCTGCGCGGACAGGCAGAGCAACTGGTAGCCGTTGCAGAGCGCCTGGTTGAGCGTGATGATGCCGGCGGCGTGCGCAGCCGGCAGCGCGGACAGCTCGCGCACCTCCCCGTACGGCCGGGACTCGGTGAGCCGGACCGCGCGGATCGCGGCGAACAGGCCGTGGTGCGAGTGCACGATCGCGGCGGGCACCCGGGTGGTGCCCGAGGAGTGCGTGACGACCACCGGGTCCTCGGGGTGGTGACGGTGGTGCGGCGGCGCCTGCGCGGGGTCGCCGGTGCCGGTCTCGGCCGCGTCGCCGAGGACCGGCACGCCGAGGTCGTGCTGGCGCAGCGCGGCGTGGTCGGCGTCGAGCACCACGCCGACGCCGCGCAGCCGCCTGACGAACTCGGCGGCCAGCTCGATCGGCATGTTGCCGTTCATCAGCGCCGGGATCGCGCCGAGCCAGGTGAGGGCGAGGAAGTTGAGAAAGACGTCCGGCGCGGAGGTCACGTAGACCGCGACCGGGTCGCGCCGGCCGACGCCGCGCGCGGCGAACCAGGCCGCCCGGGCGGCGACCCGGTCGGTGAGGGTCGCCAGTGACAGCGGGGTCCAGGCGGGGATGTCGTCCACGTCGACGTCGAACGTCACCCGGGGCGCGTGCATGTCGGCGCCGTGCGCGGCCAGCCGCGGCAGCACGTTGCCCGCGCCCAGTTCCGCATCCGCCGCCAGGGTCGCCCGGAAGTTGTCGGCACCCAACGCCTCGCCCCCTCACCTCGCCCGCACGATCAGGCTAGAGCGCCGGCCACGCGGAGACAATGGTCGATGTACGGACGGTCAGGAGACCTCGCGGTTGAACAGGTGCGACGACCAGAGGAGGCTGGCGGCGGCCAACCCGACCATGATGAGCGCGCCCTGCCACACCACGGTCTGCACGATCTGGCCGGCGAACAGCGCCCGCATGCCGTCGGTCGCCCAGGCGAACGGGTTCCACAGCGCGACCCGCTGGATCCACATCGGCGCGAGCACCAGCGGGATGAGCACGCCGGCGAGCAGCGAGATCGGCTGCCCGACGGTGTTCACCAGCACGCCGAGGCTGTTCTCGTTGCGCACCAGCAACGCGATGTCGTACGAGATGGACGTGCTCAGCAGCACCATCACGCCCAGCAGCGCGTACGAGACGAGCAGGTTGGCCAGGTGCACGCGCAGGCCGAACGGCAGCGCCACGAGCGTGACCACGACGGCCTGCACCACGTTGAGGCACACGTGCATCAGGGCCCGGCCGAGCAGCAGCGCGGTGCGGCTGACCGGGGTCACCCGGCACCTGTCGATGATGCCCGCGCGCAACGCGCCGAGCAGCCCGTAACCGGCGAACAGGCCACCGAACAGGCCCATCGCCACGAACAGGCCGGGCACGTAGATGCGGTAGGCGTCGGCGTAGCTGGAGGCGCCCCGGTCGACCATCACCACCTTGAGGAACGGGGCGAAGAGGACGAGGTAGGTGATCGGCTGGGCCAGGCTGAACGCGACCATCACCGGGTTGCGCACCATCAGGCCGGCCTCCTGCTGGAAGATCAGCCAGGTGTCACGGACGAGCTTCACGTCACTCCTCCAGCGAGCGGCCGGTCTTGGCCAGGAACACGTCGTCGAGGCTGGGCCTGCGGGCCTCGATCGCGCCGGGCTCGATGCCCCGGTCGTAGAGCGCTCGCATGATCTGCGGGATGGCGGTGGCGGCGCCGTCGACGTACAGCCGCAGGACGCCGTCGACCGGCTCCGCCGCGCGCACGTAGGGCGCCTCGGCCAGCAGCTTCGTCGCGGCCGGCAGGTCGCCGCCGCCGGCGTCGAGCAGGTCGGGCGCGGCGAAGTCGACGGTGACCACGTCGCCGGAGATCTCCCGCTTGAGGTCCGACGGGGTGCCCTCGGCGACGATCCGGCCGGCGTCGATGATCGAGACCCGGTCGCAGAGGCTGTCCGCCTCGTCCAGGTAGTGCGTGGTGAGGAAGATCGTCATGCCCTCGTCGCGCAACCGCCGGACCTCCTGCCACATCCGGGCCCGGCTGGGCGGGTCGAGCCCGGCGGTGGGCTCGTCCAGGAACATGACCCGCGGCGAGTGGATGACGCCGAGCGCGACGTCGAGCCGCCGGCGCTGCCCGCCGGAGTACGTCCGGATCTTCCGGTCGGCGAAGTCGTCGAGCTGGAACGCGCGGATCGCCGCCACCGCCAGCTCCTGCGCCACGCTCTTCGCCAGGCCGTGCATCCGGGCCTGGAGCACCAGATCCCGGCGGGCGGTGGAGTCGTCGTAGGTGCCGCTGGCCTGCGCCACGAACCCGATCCGCCGGCGCACCTCGGCGGGTGAGCGCAACAGGTCGACGCCCGCGATCGTCGCCGCGCCCCCGCTGGGCTTGAGCAGCGTGGCGAGCATCTTCAGGGTGGTGGACTTGCCCGCGCCGTTGGGGCCGAGGAAGCCGACGATCTCGCCGCGCCGCACCGCGAAGTCGACGCCGCGTACCGCCTCGACCGTGCTCGCGCCGCGACCACGGCCCACCCGGAACGACTTGCGCAGGCCGCTGGCCTCGATCATCGGACCTCCTGGTGCGACGGCGACGCCGGCACGGCAAGCGCGGCGAGGTGGTCGGCGGCGGCCCGGGCGCCGCCGGCCGCGGCGAACGACGCGGCCACCCGGCGCGCGCCCTCGCGGTGGGCCGGGTCGTCGAGGACGGCCGCCAGCGCCGAGGTCAGCTCCGCCGGGGTGGCCTCGTGGAAGGAGACGGCGAGACCGGCCCCGGCCCGCGTCACCTGCCGGGCCACGGTCGGGTGGTCGTGGCGGATCGGCGCCACCACCACCGGTACGCCGTGGGCCAGCGCCTCGGAGACCGTGCCCAGCCCGCCGTGCGAGACGACCGCGTCCAGCCGGGGCATCAGCTCCAGCACCGGCACCCGGGGCGCGACGAGCACGTGCGCGGGCGGGTCGGGCACCAGGCCCGGCGGGGCGGTGAGGATCACCTGGACCCGGTCGGCCAGCGGCGCGGTGGCGGCCGTGATCCGCCGGTAGAAGTCGCTCGCCAGGTGCTCGGCCATCGTGCCGACGGTGACCAGCACGTGCCGGCGGGCCGGATCCCAGGCGTCCCAGTCGAAGGCGGGCGCGTTCGGCCGCCGGCCCAGCGCCGGCCCGGTCAGCACGCACCGCGGCGGCAGGGCCGCCGGTCCGGTCAGCGCCGCCGTGGTCAGCCCGATCACGAGGTACGGCGAGAAGCGCAGGTCGAGCGTCGGGTCGACGGGCAGGTCGGTCATCGCCCACACCCGGGCCACCTGCGCGCGCACGTAGTCGTCGAAGCCGGGCATCTCCCCGGTCGGCGGGGTCAGCTCCAGCACGCCCACGCAGAGCGTCGCCCAGCGCACCCGGTGGCGGTGCGCGGCCAGCGCGCCGGCCAGCGCGTACTGGTCGGCCACCACCACGTCGGGGCGGTATTCGGCGACCGCCCGCTCGGCGGCGTCGCGGATGAACCGGTTGGCCGGCAGCACGTGCCCCTCCCAGAGGCTGCGCACCGAGTCCATCCCGGACGCGGCGTCCGGCCGGTAGTGCCGCTTGCCGGTCGGGTAGAGCGTGGCGTCCGGCCCGATCAGCGGCCGCAGGTCGCTGCGGGGCCCGCACCAGGCCACCTCGTGTCCGGCGGCCTCCAGCGCCTGACCGACGGCGAGCGGCGCGGACAGGTGCGACACCACCGGCAGCACCACGAAGAGGAACCGAGCCACGTCGATATGATGCCACGCGCGTTGACATCCACCGGCGTCGTTGGTGTGATCAGTTGGTGACGGTGTGCGGGTGACGGCGCTCGACGCCGTCTCGGTGTTCCTGCCGAGCCGCCGGGTGCCGATCGAGGCGCTGGCCGCGCCGCTGCGCCTGACCGAGATGCAGATCCGGCTGTTCCGGCGGTTCCACGGGCTCACCGAGGTGCGCCGCGACCCCGCCCTGTCCCTGCCCGACCTGCTGCGGCACGCGGCGAGCGGCCTCACCACGCTGCCCGGCGTGGCGCACCGGGTGCGGTTCGTGCTCCACGCCCGCGCCTTCCCGGTCGTGGCGCCCTATCCCGCCAACCCGCTGCACGACGTGTGCCGGACGCTGGGGTTGGGCCACGCGCTCGCGTTCACGCTGACCCAGCAGTCCTGCGCCGGCGCGCTGGCCGCGGTCGACGTGGCCGGGCGGTTGCTGGCCGCCGAGCCGCCCGGGCCGGACGGCGAGCCGCTCGCGCTGGTGCTCACCGGGGAGAAGGCGTTCACCCGCGACGCCCAGTTCATCCCGGAGACGTCGGTGTTCAGCGAGGGCGCGTCGGCCTGCCTGGTCAGCGCGCACGGCGGCCGGGACCGGATGCTCTCCTACGCGTGCGCGCAGCGCGGCGAGTTCGACGTGGCCGGCGGCGCGTCGCCGGCCCGGTTCCAGCGCGAGTACCGCCCGGCGCTGGCCGAGGTCATCGACCGGGCGCTCAAGGACGCCGCGATCGGGCTGGCCGACCTGCGACTGGTGCTGCCGCACAACGTCAACCTGCTGACCTGGAAGCGGCTGGGCAAGCTGATCGGCCTCCCGCTCGACAAGGTGCTGCTAGACAACGTCACCGAGACGGGGCACGTCTTCTGCGCGGACGCGTTCGTCAACTACCGCACCGCGCGCGAGCGTGACCTGTTGCGCCCGGGCGACCGCTACCTCGTCGCGGCGGTGGGCGCCGGCGACGGGGCGACGTTCGCCGCCATGGTGTTCGAGCACTGACCTGGGAGGCGTCCTGCTGCACCTCATCCGGGCCGCGCGTCGGGAGTTCACCGGCGCGGCGGAACTGCTCGCCGACCCGGCGACGCGGGCCCGCGCCGACGAGTACCTGACCGACCTGACCCGCCCGTACGGCCTGCGGTTCGACCCGACCGCGCACGGCCAGTCCTACGGCGAGATGGCCGCGTCGCTGATTCCCACGCTGGTGCCCGACGACGAGCCGGTGGACCTGCTGGTGCTGGCGTACGCCGTGCACGACGCGCTGCCCGGGCGGGCCACCGCCACCTACCTCAGTCACGTCTGCCCCGGCACGCCGACGTCGTTCGCGCTCTGCGACCAGGGCTCGGCGGCGGCGTTCACCGGGTTACGCATCGCCGGCGCCTCGGCGTACCGCCGGACCCTGCTGCTCGTCGTCGAGCAGGCCGTCCTGCCGTACGACCCGGGGGTTGCCGCGCCGGAGCGGCACCGGGCCGTGGCGCTGCTGCTCGGCGACGGCCAGGCCGACGGCGGCGCGCGGGTGACGGCGGTGCGGCAGCACGCGGACGTCGGGCCGGACGACGTGGCCGCGATGGCGGCGAAGGAGTTGCGCGCGCTCGGCGCCGGGACGCCGGACGTGGCGGTGGTGCTGGGCGCGGGGCTCGCCGCGGTCGGGAGCGCGCTCGGGGCGAGCCCGGTGACGGTGGTGCCGCCGGGGCAGCCGTCCACCGGGGTGTGGTGGGCGCTGCCGGACCTGCTCGGCGACGACCCGAGGCAGCCACGCGCGGTGCTGGTCGCCGACTACGAGCCCGACCTGCGCTATCTGTGCCTGGTCAATCTGGCCCACGGGTGACGGCGGGGCCGACCACGACCGGCCCGATGGGCAATGAGATCAATCGACCGGATCCGCCCAGGGCGGTTGAACCCCCGCCGGTCTAGCTGCGTCGGACCGGTCGGGGGTCGGGCCCGGAGCCAGGGATCTCCAGCAGGCTCCGGATCTCCACGAACTCCTTCCCACGAGTGTTCGGGCGCTTCTTCGGGCTGAGGAAGGTGACCGTGCCGACGCTCGCCCGATCGGCCCACGCGCACATCGTGACGTGATAGTCGCCATTGCGGCCGGCACCGCAGCGAGCCTCACCCCCCAGGGGTCCCGGCTCCACCGTCCGTATGTCGCGCAGCCGGGGAAGCAGCTTGAAGAGTCCGTCCAGCGTCGCATCCTCGTCTCGTACGGAGCCGGCCACCGCGCTCACCATCACCGCATAGTCGGCGTCGGTCTCACCGTTGTAGACCTGCGCGGCCGAGTCGCGCGGCTGCCGGACCAGCCGAGCGAGCTGATCGGTGTTCTCCCCCGCCGCGAACAGCAGCGGGCGGTAGAAGAACTGGGAGCGCGTGCCCAACCGCATCGGCAGTTCCAGGCGTGCCCACGGCGCGGACGGACTCGCCGAGGCCTGCGCCGACGCCGAGCCGGAGGGCCGCGCCGACGTGGACGGGGCAGGCTCAGTCGACTGTCGGCCGGGCGGGGAGGAGCAGCCGAGCACCGCGCCGCAGGCGATCACCGACGCCACCGCCCGGGCCGCCCTCCTGCCGACGGCGCTGGACATGCACGACTCCCTCACCGAGATCAACACATTGACGGGACGATACCGCGCCCCTCGGCGGGATTTGTCTCCGGCATCACCCGGCGAGCGCTGCCGTGAGCATCGGAAGGATCGGCTCCTGGGTCAGGCGGAGACAGCCGAACTCGGACGTCTCCAACCACGCCACCCGCCGTCACGACGGGCGGCGGTGACGACCCGGGCCGGACCGGGAACGTCAGCAGCCCATGATGACGTACCTCATGCGTACGGTCGGAGCATGGTGACCGTAGCCGACGTCCGCGCGCTGGCGCGGACGCTGCCGCGCAGCAGTGAGCACGTCATCCGGGACCGCGTGAAGTTCCGGGTCGGCGCCATCGTGTTTGTGGCGTTCTCCCGCGACGAGACGACGATGGGCTTCGGCCATCCGAAGGAGGAGCGCGACGGGCTCATCGCCGGCGACCCGGACCTGTTCTTCCTGCCCGGTGCCTCCGACCAAAGCTTCAACTGGGTGTGCTGCCACCTCGCCCGCCTCGACCACGGCCACATGACCGAGCTGGTGACGGAGGCGTGGCGCATGGTCGTGCCCAAGTTCCTCGCCCGGCAACGCCTCGGCGGTTGACCGGCGCTGTCCCCGTCGGAGGACGCCACCGGACTCACGGCGCGGCCGTCGGTGTCCCGTCGCGACGACGCGACCGGCCGGGGCCGGCCAGAGCGCGCACCAGTGCCGGCAGGTCACCATGCACCAGGGGAAGGTCGCCGATCTCGTGGATCCCGACCCACGCCATGTCGTCGTGCTCGTCGGGCGCGCAGTTGGTCGGTGAACCGACCCAGTCTCCGACGTGCCAGACGCACAGGTGCACGGCGTTCTCGCCGCTGCCGATGCGCAGGTCGCCCAACCGTGACGAGGACTCCGCCACGATCCGGACACCGAGTTCCTCGTGCATCTCACGTGCGAGCGCCTGCAGCTCAGACTCGCCCGGGTCGACGTGCCCGCCGGGCAGATCCCAGAGATCCGGATAGGCCCGGCGGGTCGGGCTGCGGTGCACGAGCAGAACCGCGCCGTTCTCCACGAGTGCGCCGGTGACCACGAGATGCATGCGGGGATTGGAGCACGGGGATACGACAGGCTCCGCGGCGCAGGGGGGTGGCTCAGGTGACGGCCGGTGGCACTTCCTCGCGTGCGATCGTTGCCGACGGGTGAGGTAGGCCTTTCTGCGGCGAAGTTGAGGCCGGGGGGACAGCACCCGCGTCTAGATGAAAGCCGGCCCGCACTCGGTACACACCGGTGCGCCGACCGCGTACGCGACCCGCGACGGTGAGGTCAGGGCTGCTCCTCGTCCCCGCCTCGCTGGTTCGGCCGGTACCGCTTGATCCACGCCTCGACGTCGGCGCGATCCCACACCCGCACCTTGCCGCTCGCCACGGTGTCGATGGGGTCCGGGAATGTCGACCGATTGGTGATCTCGGTCGCCCGCGTGCGCGACACGCCGCCAAGCATGTCCGCGACATCGGAGAGCGCCACGAGCCTCACCCCGTGACCGTATGCACGTGACTCGTGCACACGTTGCAACTTCCAACCTTGACGGTGTGCACGTTACAGGGGAGGCTGATGGGAGCACGTCCGGTGAGCGGTCCAGGTACCTGAACGGGGTTCGGCGCCTGGATCTGCCCGTCTCGGGAGACAGCGGATGGTCGAGAGAGAAGCACCACGGTCGGAATGGGTGCCGGAGCTGGCGAAACAGATCATCCGGCGACACTGGATCTTGGGCTACTGCCGTCGGTGCCTGGACAGGTCAGGCGAATGCCCGTCCCTGGGCTGGGCGCGGGAGCGCCTCCGGGCACGGCGGCTGGCGGGCACCGTCCGGAGTGAGCGCTGAGTCAGAACCCTTCGGCGAGCGCGGCCCGGACGAACGCGAGGAGCCGGTCGTTCGCCTCGTCCGAGCCGACCGTGATCCGCACCCCGGCACCGGGCAGCGCCATCACCAGGATCCCGGCGGCCCGGGCCCCGTCGGCGAACGACATCGCCCGCTCCCCCAGCGGCAGCCACACGAAGTTCGCCTCGCTCGGCGCCACGGTCACCCCGAGCCCGCGCAGCGCGCCGACCAGGCGGGTCCGGGCCGCCACCAGTTCCGTGCAACGGCGGGTCAGCTCCGGTGTCACGTCCGGCGACAGGCTGGCCACGGCGGCGGCCTGGGCGAGCGCGTTCGGGAAGAACACCGCGCCGGTCAGCGCCGCCGCCCGGGTCAGCCGGGGCGGCACCACCGCGTAGCCGATCCGCAGCGCGGCCAGCCCGTACGCCTTGGAGAACGTGCGCAGCACGCAGACGTTGTCGTAGGCCCGGTACAGCTCCATCCCGTCCGGCGCGTCCGGGTCGGTGACGAACTCCCGGTACGCCTCGTCCACGATCACCGGCACGTCGGCCGGGATCCGGTCGAGGAACGCCCGCACCTCGTCGCGGCGCAGCGCCGCCCCGGTCGGGTTGTTCGGGTTGCACAGCAGGACGCACCGGGTCTGCTCGGTGACCGCGTCCGCCATCGCGGGCAGGTCGTGGTCGTACCCGTCCATCGGCACCGGCACCGCGCGAGCGCCCGCGTTGGCGACGATCAGCGGGTAGCCCTCGAACGACAGCGCCGCGTGCACGACCTCCGGGCGGGGTCCGAGCGACTGCACCAGGTGCTGGCACAGGCCGGCCGATCCGGGTCCGACCAGTATCGCCTCCGGTCCCACGCCGAGTCGTGCGGTGAGCGCGGACACCAGGGCCGACGCGGTGCGGTCCGGATAGCGCTGGAGGGCGGCGGCCCCGTCGGTGACGATCCGCCGGATGCTGGGCAGCGGCGGGTAGGGCGTCTCGTTCATCGACAGGTCGGCCGGGGCGGCAACGGTGGCACGGGTCATGGTGGCTCACTTCCCTGACAGGGCGGTGTGGGCGTGCCGGTCGGTGAGCAGCCCGAGCTGGTGCAGCCGGTCGACGAGCGAGAGCGGTCGCACGTCGGTGCCGGAGAGGTTGCCGGCGGTGAGGCCGAGCAGCCGGGGGTTGGCGGCGGTGCGGCGCATCATCCGCCCGCCGAGCAGCTTCGGCAGCCCGGTGACGCTGGTGATCATGCGGGAGGCGTTGTGGCTGACGGTGGCGACGTGGTCGAGGCGGGGCCGGCGTGCGGCCTCGAACGCCCGCAGCGCGCGGTCCACCGCGTCGGGTGCCGGCGCGCCGCCCTCGGCGGCCAGCGTGGCCGCGAGCGTCTCGGCGTCGCCGAGGGAGCTGTTGACGCCCTGCGCCGCCATCGGGTGCACCGCGTGGGCGGCCTCGCCGACCAGGGCGAGTCCGGGCACGGTCAGGCGGGCGGCACGCAGCCGGTAGACCGCGAGGAGTTGGCGGCGGTGCAGGCTGGCCCGGACGGCCGGCCCGAGCGGCCGGATCGCCGGCACGTCGGCGAGCAGCCGGTCGCACCACGGGCCCAGGTCGGCCCGGCCCCGGAACTCGTCCGGCGTCACCTGCACGTAGAGGCGGCACCGTCCGCCGGGCAGCGGGTAGACCAGGCACAGGCCCCGCCCGGTGCGGTAGGCGGTCACCTCGTCCGCGACGTCTGCGCCGGCCACGTCGAACGCGACCAGGCCGTGCGGGTACTCGCGGCGCTCGACCGCGACACCGGCCGCCCGGCGCAGCGGCGAGGACATCCCGTCGGCGGCCACCACCAGCGCCGCCGGCACGTCCTGCTCACCACCGTCGCCGGTGACCCGGACGCCGGTGACCCGCCCGTCGTCGTCGCGCAGCAGGCCGGTCACCCGCCGGCCCCAGCTCAGCTCCACCGTGGCCGGCAGCCCGTCGGCGAGCACGGCGCGCAGGTCGCCGTAGTCGGCGCAGAGGATCTCCCGGTACGCGCCGGGCAGGCCGGCGTAGTCCAGGCAGAGCAGCGGCTCGCCGGACGGGTCCCGGATGGCGAGCCGCCCGACCGGGCGCGCGCCGGTGGCCCGCAGCGCATCGAGCGTGCCCCAGGCGTCGAGGATGCGGACCGTCTCGGGTTGCAGGATCTCACCCTTGGCGATCGAGGCGGGCGTGCGTTGCCGGTCGAGCACGCGCACGCGCAGCCCGAGCGCGCCGAGCGCGCGGGCGCTCGCCAGGCCACCCGCGCCGGCGCCCACCACCACCACGTCGGCGGTCACCGGGCCACCGCCCCGGGGGCGACGTCGGGGCGGCCGGCGGCGGCGCGGCGGTGCTCGCCGAGCGCCCGCAGCGCGAGCGCCTGGGTGATCACCGCGTTGGGGTAGCGCATGTGGTGGCGGATGTAGTTGCACACCCGGGCGGCCGGCCACCCGCCGTCCGGTCCGGCGGCGGCCACCAGCCAGGCGACGCCCCGGTCGGTGGCCGCTCGGGACTCCGGATCGCCGGTGGCGAGCAGCCCCTGCACGGCCCAGGCGGTTTCCTCGACCGAGCCGGCGGCGCCCTCGCCCGGCCCCCACGAGCCGTCGGGTAGCTGGGTGTCGCGCAGCCACCGGGCCGCCCGGCGGACCACGTCGTGCCGGGCGTGCCCGACCCGCGACAGCGCCGCCACCACCACCGCGGTGCCGGAGGTGTGGTCCCGGTACCACAGGTTCTCGAACGTGCCGTCCGGTGCGGCCCGGGTGAGCAGCCAGGCCGCGGCCCGCGCGATCGCCGGGTGGTCGTCGGGCCGGCCGGCGTCGTGCAGGGCGAGGATCGCCTGGCTGGTGATGGCCGGGCACGGGCCGTCGTTGGCGAGCTGGGTGTCGCGGACCCACAGGCTCCACGAGCCGCGGCTGTCCTGCCGGCCGACCAGCCAGTCCAGGCCGGTACGCAGGACCGGGTCGGCGTCCGCGTCCGGGTAGCCGGCGAGCGCGGACAGGATCTCGGCGGACTCCAGCGTCACCGGCCACCCGCCCACGTTGGAGTAGCTCCAGCCGCCCGGCGGCACGTCCAGCACCTCAAACGCGGCAGGTTTCTGGGTGGCGTGGAAGAAGTCGCGGGTGGCGCGCAGCCGCGGGTCGGCGGCGTACCCGGCGGCGATCAGGCCGGTCACCGCGTAGCCGGACCGGGTCAGGTCCAGGTTGGTCACGGCGTCCCACGCGCCGTCGGGTCGGACCGCCCGGCGCAGCCAGCCGACCACGGCGGCGGCGATGTCGGGGGCCTCCCCGCTGCGGGCCAGGCCGAGCAGCACCAGCGCGGCGGGCCACGGGTCCTCGCTGAGCGCGCCGGTGCGCTCCTCGTGGTCGTAGACGGAGCGCAGCAGCCGTACCGCCACCGGTCGGGCCCGGCGCAGCGTGGCGCGGCGCAGCCGCCCGGCGGGCAGCAGATCGGCCTGCATCAGGGCGAGACCGACGAACGGGGTGGTGCGGAACGACAGGCGACGGCGGCGGACCCGGTCGAACAGGACGATCTCCAGGGGCAGCCGGCGCAGCGGGCCGGCCTCGGCGGTCAGCCCGGCCATGGTGAGGAGTTGGCGGCACAGCAGCGCGATGGCCCGGTCGGTGACCGTGTCGACGCCGCCCATGGCGGCCAGCTTCGCCCGGCCGGCGACGATCGCGTCGGCGCCGGTGTCGGGCGCGGCGAGCGCGAGCGCGGCGACCGCGACGGCGGTGGGTACGACCTCGCTCTCCGCGCCCACCACGCCACCCCAGCCGCCGTCGTCGTGCTGCTGGCCCAGCAGCCATCGGACGCCGGCGTCGACCAGGTCGGCGCTGCCGGCCGGGTCGGCGGCGTGCAGGGCGGCCACCGCGCCCGCGGTGCCGAGCACCGAGGCCGGCGGGTCGTCGCCGAAGACACCGTCGGTACGCCGTCGGCGCAGCAGCGCCTCGGCGCCGGCGGTGATCGCCTTCTCGACGGCCTCGGCGGTCACAGCGGTCATGGCGCGTCCTCCAGGGGCACTCGACGGTGGGTGGCCAGGGCCAGGCCCGCGCCCGCCGGGCCGAGTTCGTGGCGGTCCCGCATCCCGCGCTGCGCCCACCATGTCAGCGCGACCATCGGCAGCGCGAGCGCGAGCTGCACGACGACGCCGAGGCCGAGTCCGACCACCGCCGAGGCCAGCACCACCCGCTCGACGACCAGGACGGAGTGGGCGCGCAGCGCCACCACGACCGGCATCCCGGCGCGGCGGGTGACGAGCGGCGCGAGCGCGACGACGCCGGCGACCGCGACCACCAGCAACGTCGCCAGGTAGGCGGGGCGCGTCTCGGGTCCGGCCAGCAGGCCGGCGGTGAGCGCGGCGCCGATCGTGACGGCGTGCAGCGTCACGACGGTCCGGAGCGCGAACGGTACGCCCCGGCGGACCGGCAGCGTCGCGTATCCGCCCGCGCGGTCGCCGTCGATGTCGCGCAGCGCCCCGACCAGGTTGGACATCGCGTCGTGCGCCCAGAACGCGACGGTCAGCGCCAGCAGGACCGGCCACGCCGACGACGGGACCCCCACGGCGAGCGCGCCATAGAGCAGCGCGACCGCGCCGAGCGCGCCCCGGACGAGGTTCCCGGCGATCCCGCGCGCCTTGAGCCAGCGGCTGTAGGCGACGATGCCGACGCCGGCCAGCAGCGCCGCCGCCGTGGTGCCCCAGCCGCCCGCCACCGCCAGCACGGCGAGCACGCCGAAGCAGGCGCAGCCGCAGGCCACCGCCGTCCGCGCGCGCAGCCGGTCGGACGGGATCGGCCGGTGCGGTTTGCTGCCGGCGTCCAGCTCCCGGTCGAACCAGTCACCGAGGTAGTGGCCGCCGAGCCAGCCGACGGTGGGCGCGGCCCAGGCCGCCAGGAGCCGCCACGGATGGTGGGGGCCGGCGGCCACCGCCGCGCCGCCCAGGCCGACCAGGCCCACGTACCAGAGGGTGTAGGGCCGCCAGGTCTCCAGGTGCGCCCGCAGTGCCCGGGCGGCACTCACGCCGTCTCGCTCGTCATCCAGCCCGCGATGCCGGCCAGCACGTCCGCGCTCGGCGAGGGGGTGAGCACGGCCAGTTCGGACCGGGCGCGCTCGGCGTGCGCCACCATCCGCCGGTGGGCCGCCGCGACCGCGTCGACCTCGTGGAGCAGCGCGCCCACCCACTCGACGTCGCCGGGCCCGGCGCCACGCCGGTGCAGCACGGCCATCAGCTCGACCCGGTCGGTGTCGGTGGCCGCGTCGTACGCCAGCAGCAGCGGCAGCGTCGGCCGGCCGTTGTGGAGGTCGCTCGTCGCCGGTTTCCCGGTCTGTTCCGGCGTGGCGACGTAGGAGAGCAGGTCGTCGCGGATCTGGAACGCGACGCCGAGGTGTTCGCCGTAGCGGGCGAGCGCGGACGCCACTGCCGGTTCGGCGCCGCCGAGCAGCGCGCCGATCTGGCAGACCGCGCGGAACAGCGACCCGGTCTTGAGGCGGATCATCTCCGGGTACCACCGGGCGCCGGCGTCCAGGTCGCCGACGAGTCCCGCCTCGATCGACTGGCCCCGGCACAGGTCCTGCCCCGCCTCGGCCAGCGCGCCGAGCGCGGCGACCACGTGGCCGGGCGGCACGCCGGCGCCGGCGTCGGCGATGGCCCGGAACGCGGTGAAGATGAGGTGGTCTCCGCCGACGATGGCGCCCGGTATGCCGAACGCCACCGGGACGGCGGGGCGGCCGCGGCGCAGCGTGTCGGCGTCGATGATGTCGTCGTGCACGAGCGTCGCGACGTGCAGGTATTCCGTGCCGAGCGCGGCGGCGAGCACGTCTCGGGGTGAGCCGCCGACCGCCTCCGCCGCGTGCAGCGTCATCATCGGCCGGAGCAGCTTGCCGGGTGGCATCAGCGCGTACCGGGCGATCGCGTCGAGCGGGTCGGTCGTCTCCGGCCAGCGGCGGCCGAGTTCGGCGTGCAGCAGCCGTCCCGATTCGCTTCGGGCGAGGTCGTCGATGAAGTGCGGATATCGCGTGAAGCCAGCAACCGTCATGACGCGTCGACCCTTTCGCCAGGGATCGGCTAGTCGCCACGCGAGACGTTACCGGCCGGAACTCCCGCGAACAACCATTGATAAATGCACCAATTCATGGGTGCTGACCAATGCGATGACGATATTCTTCGGCAAATTGGCCGATGCTCAGTCAAATGAGCCTTTCCGCCGCAGGTCGGCCCCCGCCGGTTGTCGGACCCGGCTGGCACCATGACCGCATGACGCGAGCGAAGCAGCCGGTGACCGTGCCGGTCGACACGAGTGTCGACGACTTCCTGGCGACGGTCCCCGACGACCGACGGCGGGCCGACGCGCGGCGACTCCGGGTCGTCCTCCAGGAGGTCTCCGGCGAGGCGCCGGTCCTGTGGGGCGCGAGCATCGTGGGCTTCGGCAGCCATCGCGGCCCGACCGGCGACTTCTTCCTGGTCGGCTTCTCGCCGCGCAAGCAGCATCTCGTGCTCTACCTGGCGGGTGACTACGCCGACCGACACGCCGCGACGCTCGCCCGGCTCGGCCCGCACCGGACGGCGAAGGCGTGCCTCTACCTGACCCGGCTCGACGCGGTCGACGAGAGCGTCCTGCGGGAGCTTGTCGACGCGTCCGTCCGGGAGCGCCGGGGCGCCGACCGGGCACAGGGGCCCGGCGGGATCAGCGCGCGGCCGCGAACTCCATCAGGGTGAGCCCGTCCGTGCCGGTGAAGGTGCGCCGGGGCGCCAGGCCGGCGGCGGCGGCCAGCGCGGCGTGCTCGGCCACACTCCGTTCCCGGCCACCGACCAGCACCAGCATCCGCAGGTCGTACGCGGACAGGTGCGGCACGTGCGGCACGGTCGGCAGCACCTCGACGACCAGCACCCGCCCGGCGTCGCCGGCCGCCTCGGCGCAGCGCCGCAGGATCGCCGTCGCGTGCGTGTCGCTCCAGTCGGTCAGCGCGCGCGACACGACGTAGACGTCGCCGCCGGCCGGCAGCGGGGCGAAGAAGTCGCCGACCACGGTCTCGGCCCGATCGGTGAGACCGTGCGCGGCGAACGTCCGGGCGGCGGTCGCCACCGGCTCGGCGCGGTCGACGAGCGTGCCGCGCAGGTGCGGGTGCGCGCCCAGCACCTCCCGCAGCAGCCCGCCGGCGCCGCCGCCGACGTCGACGACGTGCGCCACCTCGGCCCAGGGGTAGAGCGCGGTCACCTGCGGCGCGGTGAACCGCTGCTGGCTGAGCATCAACGCGTCGAAGTAGGCGCGGCGCTCCGGGTGGGCGTCCAGGTCGGCCCAGAAGTCGCGCCCGTGCACCGCGCCGTAGCCGGGGTCGCCGGTGCGGATCGCGTGCGGCAGCCCGGCCCAGGCCAGGTCCATCCGCGCGCCGAGACCACCGAGGTCCAGGTCGGCGCCGCGCCCGCCGCCGTCGCGGTCGCAGAGCAGTTCGCCGACGTCGGTCAGCGCGAACACGTCCGGCGACGGCTCGACGAAGACGTCCCGGTGGGTCAGGTGGCGCAGCAGGCGACCCAGCGCGGCCGGATCGACGTCGCACGCCTCGGCCAGCTCGGCGAGGCCGGTGACGCCGGCCGCGATCCGGTCCGGCACCCGCAACGTCACCGCGGTGCGCACCGCGAACGGGGTCGCCAGGTCGGTGAGCCGGTCCAGGCGCGCGCCCGCGTCGTCCCCGTCGATCGCCACCAGCGTCCTCCCCCGCGCGCCGGCCGGGAGGCGACCGCCCGCCGGCGCAGCGAATGATCCCAAGCCGCCGGTGGGCGCGTCAACGACAACGCTGGTGAGGACATTCACGAACGTGGAAGAATGCGCGGACGGGGCGCCGCGTGCAGACCGGGAGGACCATCGATGACCACTTCCACCGCCGCAGACGTCCGGCTCGTCGCGGGCGCCCTGGGTGCCGAGGTCCACGGCATCGACCTCAACACGTTGACCGACGACGGTTTCGCGCTCATCCACGACCTGCTGCTGAAGCGCCAGGTGGTGTTCGTCGCCGGTCAGGCGGGGCTGACGCCCGAGGCGCACGTGGCGTTCGGCCGCCGCTTCGGCGAGGTCGAGCTGCACCCCTACCTGCCCCGGCTGGACGGGCATCCGGAGATCGTCGTCATCGACTCGACCGACGGCGGGAAGGTGGACGTCTGGCACACCGACATGACGTTCCACCAGAGCCCGCCTATCGCGTCCATCCTGCACCTGACCGAGTTGCCCGAGGTCGGCGGCGACACCATGTGGACCAACCAGTGCCGGGTCTACGAGGCGCTCTCCGCGCCGCTGCGCGACCTGGTCGACGGGCTGACCGCGATCCACGTCATCCGGATCGGCACCGAGTTCACCAGCCGCGCCGAGCATCCGGTGGTGCGCGTGCACCCGGAGACCGGACGCCGCTCGCTGTACGTCAACCGGCTCTTCACCTCGCACATCCCCCAGCTGACCCGCACCGAGAGCGACGCGTTGCTGGAGCACCTGTTCCGGTTCTCCGAGAGCCCGCAGTTCACCTGCCGCTACCGCTGGCGGGTCGGCGACGTCGCGGTGTGGGACAACCGGGTCACCCAGCACTACGCGATCAACGACTACGACGGCGTCCGGCGCGGGCAGCGCATCACCGTGCTCGGCGACCACCCGACCGGCGACCCGCCCCGGTGGGCGCACTACGCGCCGGCGCCGGGCGAGCGCTACTGGCCGGACCGGGTCAACGCGGTGGAGAGCTACTGACCGCGGTCACCAGGTGACCGGGAACGAGGCGATCCCGCCGTTCATCCGGTCGTGCCGCCACGGGATCTCCTCGAGCGGCACAGCCGGCGCCAGCCCCGGCATCCGGCCCAGCAGCGCGCCCAGGGACAGCTCCACCTGCATCCGGCCCAGCGCGGTGCCGAGGCAGAAGTGCGGCCCGAAGCCGAAGGTCAGGTGCGGCACGCTCGGCGTCCGGTCGATGTCGAACGTGTTGGGCTCGGGGAAGTGCCGGGGGTCGCGGTTGCCGGCCCACGGGATCGCCATCACGCAGTCACCGGCGCGCATCGCGACGCCGCCGAGGGTGAGGTCCTCGCGCACCACCTGGACGCGGAACATGCTGCTCACCGACGTGTAGCGGAGGATCTCGTCGGTGGCCGCGGCGAGCTTCTCCGGGGCCGCGCGCAGCTTCGCCAACTGCTCCGGGTGCTGGAACAGGGCGCGCAGGCCGGCGCTCGTCGCGTTGATCTCCAGCCCACCGAGCAGCACGCCCATGGCCAGCTCGACCAGCTCGGCGTCGACGAGCTCGTGCGCGTCCTGGCCGCGAACCCACGCGGAGAGCAGGTCGTCGCCGGGTTCGGCCCGCTTGCGCGCCAGTTGCCCGGCCAGGTAGGCACGCAGTTGCGCCTGCGCGTCGGCGGCGCCGGCCGAGCCGTACGCGGTGACCGAGTTGAGGCCGGCGATCCAGTCGTAGAAGCGGGGGCGGTCGCCGGCCGGGACGCCGAGCACGTCGCAGACCACGAACACCGGCAGCGGCGCCACCAGCCCGGCCACCACGTCGGCCGGGCGGGGACCGGCGAGCATCTCGTCGACCAGCTCGTCCACCAGCCGGCGTACCCGGGGGCGGAACGTGTCGATGCGGCGGGCGGTGAACGCGCGGCCGGCCACCCGGCGGACCGCCGCGTGCGCCGGACCGTCCATGTTCAACTCGCGGGGGCCGCCGGCGCCGGGCGTGGTGGTCCCGCCGAGCGGGAGCCGGGAGAACCGGGGGTCGGCCAGGACGGTGCAGCAGTGCTCGTAGCTGAGCACGAGCCAGGCCGCCCGCCCGTCGGGCAGCCGCACCTTGCTGATCGGCTCGGTGACGACCATGTCGAGCAGCTCGGGTGGCAGGTCGCCGGTGAACGGTTCGAACGGATAGGGTCGCAGCCCGGTATTGGCCGGCACCGGTCAAGACTCCACCACGGTTTGCCGGTCGTCAATATCTATTGACGGTGTCGGCGACCTTCCGCGCACCGACGTCCGTCGCCTAACATCTGTGTTCCGGGACTGCCCTTTCGTGCGCGGATTGGTGGGATTTGACGGCGGCCTTACGCATTCTGATGTCCACCTGGGGTTGGCGGTCGCATTTCTACGGCCTGGTTCCGCTGGGCTGGGCGTTGCAGGCCGCCGGGCACGAGGTGCGGGTGGCCAGCCACCCGTCGATGGTCGCGCCGATCAGCACCGCCGGGCTCGCCGCCGTGCCGCTCGGCGCGGACGTCGACTTCGCCGAGGCGTTCTCCGGCCGGATCGGCGCGGTGGGCGACCTGGACCGGCCGGACGCCACGGCGGCGGGCGCGCTCGAACCGGCGATCACCGCCGACGGCGGCGTGGTCCGCTTCGCCGACGCCCTCCTCGACGAGCTTGTCGCCTACGGCCGGCAGTGGCGGCCGGACCTGCTGGTCTGGGAGCCGTTCAACCTGGCCGCGCCGGTGGCCGCCGCCGCGCTGGGCGTGCCCGGGGTGCTCAACCTCTGGGGGCCGGACTCCTCGGTGACGCTGCGCCTGGACCCGGAGTCGGTGATCGGGCCGCTCGCCGCCCGGTTCGGGCTCGCCGCCACCGACGTGGCGTTGCACGGCGACCTGACGCTCGACCCGGCGCCGCCACCGATGCAGGTGCCGCTGGCCGGCCCCGCCCGGCCGGTGCGCTTCGTGCCGTACAACGGCGCGGCCGTGCTGCCGGCCTGGCTGCGCGGCCCGGCGGCGCGGCCCCGGGTCTGCGTCACGGCCGGCACCATGATGGCCGGCGTCGGGCTGGACGATCGCCTCGACCTGTCCCGGGTCGTCCGGTCGGTCGCCGAGCTGGACGTGGAGGTCGTCGTGGTGGTCGAGCCCCGCCAGCGGCGAGGGCTGGACGCGTTGCCGGCCAACGTCCGGCTGGCCGACGCGCCGCTGGCGCTGCGCCTGGTGCTACCGACGTGCGCCGCGATCGTGCAGCAGGGCGGCGCCGGCACCACCATGACCGCGCTCGTCCACGGCGTGCCGCAACTGGTCCTGCCGCAGGTGAGCGACCAGCACTTCAACGCCGAACGGCTGGCGGCCACCGGCGCCGGCACCTGGCTGGCGCCCGAGCGGGCGGACGGGCCGACGCTGCGCGACGCGGTAGGCGACCTCGTCGGCGACGGACCGGCCCGGGCCGCCGCGGCGCTGATGCGCGACCGGATCCACGCGCTGCCCAGCCCCGCCGAGGTGGTGCCGGCGCTGGCCGCGCTCGCCGCACGCATCCCGACCTGACCGTCCGCGAAGGAGTCGCAGATGACGCAGCAGCCACCCGTCCCGTACCCGCTCGCGCCGGCTCCCACGATCTACCACCCGTCGCCGGACTACACGCGGCTGCGCGAGACCTGCCCGGTGGCCCGGGTCGAGCTGCCCGACGGGGGCTCGGCCTACCTCGCCACCCGGCACGCCGACGTCCGCCGGGTCTTCACCGACCACCGGTTCAGCCGGGCGGCGGCGGCCGGTCCCGACCGGCCGACCCGCGAGCTGGGGTCGCTCGCCGAGGACTCGCTGATCGGCATGGACCCGCCCCGGCACACCCTGATGCGCCGCGCGGTGTCGCACGCGTTCACCGTGCGGCGGGTGGAGGAACTGCGGCCCACGGTGGCGGCGCTGGTGGCCGCGATGATCGACCGGATGGAGGCGGCCGGCCGCCCGGCCGACCTGATCACCCATCTGTCCGCGCCGCTGCCGCTCGTCGTGATCAGCAGGCTGTTCGGCATCCCCGACCAGGACCGGGAGCGGGTCCGGCAGTGGTCCGACGCGCTTGTCGGCGACTGGGACGCCGACCCGGCGGCCCCGCTGGCCGCGCTCGACGCGTTCCGGGAGATGATCGACGAGCGCCGCCGGCACCCCGGTGACGACCTGATGAGCGCGCTCATCGCCGCCTGGGACGAGCACGACGACCTGACCGAGCGGGAGCTGGTCTCGGTCACCGCCGGCATCTTCGTGGGCGGTCACGAGACCACCACCAACCAGCTCAACCTGTTCCTGCTCGTGCTGGCCCGGCACCCGGAGCAACTGGCCGGGCTGCGCGGCGACGACCCGGTCGCGGTCGCCCGTGCGGTCGAGGAGCTGTCCCGCTTCATCCAGCTCGGCGACAACGGGGTGCTGCTGCCCCGGGTCACCACCGAGGAGGTGGAGCTGGGCGGCGTACGCCTGCCGGCCGGTTCGGCGGTGATGCCGGCGATCGCCTCGGCCAACCGGGACGCGACGGTGTTCCCCGACGCCGACTCGCTCGACCTGGACCGTACGCACAACCCGCACCTGGCGTTCGGCGCGGGCCCGCACCACTGCCTCGGCGCGGCGCTGGCGCGGATGGAGTTGCAGGAGGCGCTGGGCGCCCTGCTGCGCCGTCTGCCCGGCCTGCGGCTCGCGGTCGACGAGTCGGCGCTGCGGTTCCGCCCGGGCCTGGTGGTCCGCAGCCTGGAGTCGTTGCCGGTGACCTGGGACGACAGGTGAGCGGCGGGGCGCCGGTCAGCCGACCGACCCGGGCGTGACCCGGGTCGGCGCGGCGGCGTCGAAGGCCGCCTCCACGGCCACCTCCTCGACGCCGCGCAGCACCCCCTCGGCCTGCGCCTCGGTGAAGCTCGCGAAGTCGAAGATGACCTGGAGCAGCACCGTGTCCGGATGGTCCTCGACGGTGATGAACGCCTGCTCGGGCAGGTGGTCCAGGGGGCCGTCCCAGACCAGGAACGTCTCGGCCGCCCGCCGCCGGATCGCCTCCGGGGTCACCTCCTCGTCCCGGACGCCGTCCGCCGCCGCCGTCCGGGTGGTCACCCGCCGGTCGTTGATCCGGCAGCTCACCCGGGCCGGATACCCGCGTTCGGCGTCCCACCGCGCCTCGCATTCCTGAAGCTGCGCCGGGTCGTAGTAGGCGTACATGCCGGCCGTCATCGAGGCCCGGCGGGCGCGGGCGACCACCTCGTCCACCGTGGTGTCGGCGGTGTCCACGGTCAGCACGCCGTTCTGGCTGAGCGGGGCGATCGCCTCGGCGAAGCCGGGCCGGAACCGGTTGCCCACGATGAGCTTCGCGGTGAGCGGGGTGACGCCGGTGGCCCGGCCGATCGCGACGGCGATGACCGCGAGCAGCACGCGCGAGGTGTCGGTGCGGGTCCGCCGGGCGATGGCCCGCACCGCCAGGTACGCCGCCGGCGAACCGAACCGGCCGTGCCAGTAGCGGTGGCCCCGCCGGCCGCCACCGGGGGTGGGTTCGCCGAACGTCAGCGGCGGGACGGCCCGCAGGTGCGACGCCCAGTGGCGGACGGCTCGGTCGCTCACCGCGCGCAGCGGCGGCGTCGCCTCCCGCCGACCGAGGTCGAGGAGTTGCACGGTGCGCGGGTCCCGGGTCGGGCGGAGCGCCGGCGTGGCAAGCCCGAGGTCGGCCAGGACCAGCGACGTGGCGGTGCCGTCCACCACGAGGTGGTCGAACGTCAGCACCCGGTGCACCAGCGCGCCCCGGTGCCGGACCACCGCCATCCGCACCGACCAGTCCCGGTGGAGGTCGTAGGGGGCCAGCAGGCGGGCGTGGCCGAGCTGGTAGGCGAACGCCGCCACGTCGGCCGGGTCGGCGTCGTCGGGGACGTCGACCACGTCGAGGGCCGTCTCGCCGGTGGCCGCGACGACCTGGCACGGTTCGCCCCGCTCGTCGTGCCCGAGGCGCATCCGCAGGGCCGGGTGCCGGCCCATCAGGTCGGCCAGTTCCGCGGCCACCTGCTCGACGGTGACGCCGGCCGGCATCGGGTGCGCGCCGCTGACGTTGTGCGTCCAGCCGGTCTCCCGCATGTCCCGCAGGATCGCCTTCTGCCCCCAGGTCAGGGGCGCGGTGCCGGCGCCCGGCCCGGCGAACGGAACGGGGACCCGCACCTGGGCCGTCTGCGCCAACACCGGCCTATCAGAGCAATGCGCATCGGCGTGTGTCAACGTCCTTCCGGGGCCGTTAGGCTGCCGTGCATGCGGGACACCGTGCGGGTCTGGGTGGTGTCGGCCGGGGTCTCCCCGGCGGAGCTGGCCCGCTGCCACGCGGTGCTCGACGCGAGCGAACGCGCCCGCGCCGGGGCGCTCCGCAGCGCAACGCTGCGGGACCGGTTCACTGTCGCGCACGGCGCGCTGCGCGTCCTCGCCGGCCGGGCGGCGGGCGTGCCGCCGCGGGCCCTCGTCTGGCGCCCGGGCCGCTACGGCAGGCCGGCGCTGACCGGAGCGCACGCCGGGCTGCACACCAGCCTGTCCTACTCCGGCGATCTCGTCGCGGTGGCGCTCGGCGCGGGCCGCCCGGTCGGGGTGGACGTCCAGCACCTCCCGCCGGGGCGCGACCCGGTGTCCCTGGCGGAGCGCTTCTTCCATCCGCGGGAGGCGCGGCACGTCGCCGGTGGGGCCGACGCCGCACAGCGGGCGGAGCGGTGCACCCGGCTCTGGGTCCGCAAGGAGGCGGCGGTCAAGTGCGCCGGGGGCCGGCTCTGGCCCAACCTGGCCGTGCCGGTGCACGCGGGTGACGTCGTGGAGTGTGTCGAGCCGCCCGGCCGGATCCGCCTCGTCGACGTGCCGACGCCCGCCGGTTACCGGGTGGCGGTGGCCCGCGCCGGTGACGCCCCGTACGCGGTCGCGTTCTACCCGTTGACACTCGCCGATGTCCTTTGCTGTGATGAGTCCATGGTGGAGCCTGGGCGCGACGAGGTCGTCAAGAGCCTGACCGCGTTGCTGGAACGGATGCTCCGGCCGGACGCCCCGGTCACCGAAGGCACCCAGTTGATGGACGAGCTGGGGCTCAGCTCCTCGCTCGCGCTGGAGCTGCTGCTGGAGCTGGAGGACGAGCTGGAGATCCAGATCGACGTGGAGGATCTGGACGAGGACCGGATGACCACCCTCGGCGACCTGGCGGACCACATCGTCGCCAACTCCACCCCGCGCTGACCATGCCGACTCAGGGCCGGCCGGGCCTGAGCGTGGTGGTGCCGGCGCACGAGAACGGCGCGGCGCTCGACGCGACGTTGCACTCGCTCACCCGCCAGACCCTGCCGCCTGACGACTTCGAGGTGATCGTCGGCGACGACGGCTCGGCGGTCTCGCTGGCCCCGGTCGCGCAGAGGTACGCCGACCGACTGGCCGTCACCTGCGTCCGCAGCGAGCGCAACCGCGGGCGCAGCGCCAACCGCAACGCGGCGGCGGCCCGGGCCCGCGCGGAAACGCTGATGTTCCTGGACGCCGACACGGTGGCGCATCCCCGGCTGCTGGAGCGGCACCGCGACTTCCACGCCGGGCGCGGCGGGCGGCCCGGGGTGCTGCTCGGGCAGCGCTACGACCTGGACTGGGCCGGCGCGGACGCGCTGCGCCGCGGCGAGCCGATCGATCCGGCGATGCTCGACGCCGAGCGCGGCGACCCGCGCCTGGAGGACACCGCCCTCCCGCAGCGGATGCGGGACTTCCCGCGCGCGCCCTGGGTCCTCGGGTTGACCCACAACGCCTCGGTCGACCACGAGTCGTTCCGGCGGGTCGGCGGCTTCGACGAGGCCATGGTCAAGTGGGGCTTCGAGGATCTGGACTTCTTCTACCGGGTCTTCCACCTGCACGGCGCGCCGCCCGAGCTGTTCCGGCTGGACGTGGACGCGTTCTCCTACCACCTGCCGCACTTCCGCCGGACCACCAACGGCCTGGCGTCGATGGACAACATGAAATACCTGCTGCGCAAGCACCTGCGCTACGACGTCGAGGTGCTGTACGCGATAAACACGTTCGGCCGGCACCTGGGCCGCATCCGGCTCTACGGCGACGCGATCGACGCGTACCGGCGGGGCGGGCTGGGTCGGCCGGCCGCGCTGCCCGCGGCGCTGCGCGCCGAGCTGGCCACCAGCCGGGCCCTGGTCGTCGGCAACGGGGTGTCCGCGCTGGAGCTGGGCGCCGGCTCGCACACCTTCGACCACGCGGCCCCGCCCGGCGAGACGAACTCGCACCTGCTCGGCACCGTCCTGCAGCAGTTCCGCACCGGCGCGCTGGACCTGATCGTCAACGTCGACCTGTGGCGGTGCCTGCTCCCCGACGACCTGCCGGCGTTCCTGACCCGGGGGCTGCTCAAGGCCGACCGGATCGAGCTGGTCGCCAGCCGCACCGACCTCGACCAGCGGACGTTGCTGCCGGTGCCGCTCGTCGCGGACCTGGACTACCTGGTCGACATGCTGGACCCGCACTTCGCCGTCACGGTCGCGGCGCACGACACCGCGACGGTCGTCACGGTGCGCTGAGCCGGGCGGGGTCAGCCGACCGACGCCGGGTGCCCCAGCACGAGGCTCACATTGTGGCCGCCGAAGCCGAACGAGTTGGACAGCACCGCGTCCACCGCCACCGCGCGGGCCTGTTTGCGGATGTGGTCGACGTCGCCGCCCGGGTCCGGGTCGTCGAGGTTGTGGGTGGGCGGCAGCAGGCCGCGCCGCAGCGCCTCGACGCCGATGGCCGCCTCGATCACGCCGGAGACGCCGAGCATGTGGCCGGTGACGCCCTTGGTCGAGCTGAGCGGCGGCGGGTGCGCGCCGAAGACGTCGTGCAGCGCGGCCAGCTCGGCCGCGTCGCCGGCCCGGGTGCTGGTGCCGTGCGCGTTGACGTAGCCGATGTCGTCGAGCCCCAGGCCGGCGTCGCGGACCGCCATCCGCATGCAGTGGGCCGCGCCGGCGCCGTCCGGGCGCGGCGTGGTCGGATGGTACGCGTCGTTCGTCGCGCCCCAGCCGAGCACGTCGGCGTGCCGGCGGACGCCGCGCGCGGCGGCGTGCGCGGCGCGTTCCAGCACCAGGACGCCGGCGCCCTCGCCGAGCACGAGTCCGTTGCGGCGACGGTCGAACGGCCGGCTCGCGGCGGTCGGGTCGGCCCAGTTGCGGGCCAGCGCCCGCGCGTTGCCGAACGCGTCGACGAACGCCGGGAACAGCGGCGCCTCGGCGCAGCCGGCGACCACGACGTCGGCCTCGCCGGCGCGCAGGATGCGCAGCCCCTCACCGACCGACTGGGCGCCGGCCGCGCACGCCGTGCCGATCGACGAGGTGTAGCCGCGGATGCCGTGGGTGATGGCGATGCGCGCCGCGCCCATGTTCGGCAGCGTGCCGGGCAGCATGTACGGGCTGACCCCGAACCGGCCCCGCCGGGCGCGTTGCAGGACCTGGTCGGCCAGGGTGGACAGGCCGCCGACGCCGGAGACGACGACGGCCACCCGGTAGGGGTCGACGTCCTGGCCGATCCGCAGGCCGGCGTCGGCCAGCGCGTCCGCGGCGGCGCGCAGCGCCATCACGATCGAGCGGTCCACCACGCGCGACTCCGGGCCCGGCAGCACGGTGGCCGGGTCGATCGCCGGGGCGAACGCCGCGACGTCGACCACGCCGTCGACCGGGTGCCCGGGCGGTGGCCGGGACAGCCCGGAGCGGCCGTCGCACACCGCGTCGAACACCTCGGCGGCGGTCGCGCCGACGGGGCCGACCAGCCCGATGCCGGTGACCGTCACGCGCTCCCGCACGGCCGGCGCGCCGGTCAGCGCGCGGACGCCGGTTGGATGCGTTGCGCCACCGTGTGGGAGAACTCGTCGAGGGTCATCATGGCGAGCATCTCCGCCTCGTCGTCGTCGAACGCCACCCCGAACCGGTCCTCCACCCGGACCGCCAGCTCGGCCAGGCCGAGGGAGTCCACGTCGAGTCCGGCCGGGCCGAAGACGGTGTCGTCGTCGACGTCCTCGACGTCGTACTTCATCTCGGTCAGGGCGGCGAGAAGGAACGCGCGGATCTCATCGGTCATGGCCGGTCGGGTCCTTTCCCCAGCGTGACATCGACCTTACTCAATCGGCATGGTTTGGCAAGGCGCCGATCGGCCGGTGCGGGGCGGTCAGCCGGACCGCCAGGTGGTCGTAGCCGCGCAGCATGAGCGCGCGTCGCTCGCCGGGCTCGGCGGCGAGCGCCAGCGCCGGGAAGCGCTCCAGCACGCGGGGCAGGACCAGTCGGCCCTCCGCGCGGGCCAGCGCCGCCCCGAAGCAGTGGTGCGGCCCGGCGCTGAACGCCAGGTGCCGGTTGTCCACCCGGGACGGATCGAAGACGTCCGGGTCGGGAAAGCGGCGCGGATCCCGGTTGGCGGCGCCGGTCAGCACCACCACCGAGCGGCCCGCCGGCACCGGCAGGCCGGCGACCTCGGTGTCCTCGGCGGCGTAGCGGACCGCGAAGTGCACGGGCGGCTCGTACCGGAGGATCTCCTCGACGTAGGACGCGGCGAGCGACGGGTCGGCGCGCAGCGCGGCCAGCGCGTCGGGGCGGGCCAGGAGCAGGACCAGACCGTTGCCGAGCAGGTTCGCGGTGGTCCGGAACCCGGCGTTGTACATGATGATCAGGTTGGCCAGCAGCTCGTCGGCGGAGAGCTGGTCGGGGTCGCGGTCCCGGATCCGGGCCAACGCCGACACCAGGTCCGCGCGCGGGCGCGCCCGGCGCTCGGCCAGCAACCCGGTGAAGTACGCGGTCAGCTCCGTCGCCGCCTCGTTCGCGGCCCGCACCTCCCGCATCGAGCGGCGGCCGATCTCCAGCACCGCGTCGAACGCGCGGACGCGGGCCGGGAACCAGTGCCGGTCCCGCTCCGGCACGCCCAGCAGCTCGCCGACGACGTCGCTGGGCAGGGTGAGCGCGAACGCCGCCATGAACTCGACCGGGCGACCGCCCGCGCCCACCGCGGCGAGCCGGTCCAGCAGGCCGTCGGCGATCCGCACGATCGCCGGTTCCAGCGCGGTGACCCGGTGCGGGGTCAACGCCTGGCTGAACAGCCGGCGGATCCGCTGGTGGTCGCCGGGCGCGGCGTTGAGCATGGACGTCTGGAGGATCCGGATCGCCGGGTGCGCGCGCCAGCGCACCCCGGCCCGGTCGAGGTGGTCGGCGCCGAGCACCCGGAAGACCGGGTCGCGCAGCACCTGGTTGACCGCCGCCCAGCCGTGCACGACCAGGGCGTGCGGCTCGGCCGGCCGCAGCGCGACCGCCTCCCCCATCGCGTGCAGCCGGGCGTAGAACGGGTACGGGTCGCGCCGCACCCGCGCGCCGAGCAGGTCGTCGAGGGAGATGGAGTCACCCATGGGCCGCTCCTCGTGGCGCGTCGGCGTGCGGCGACCATAGACTCACCGCGACCGATGTGTCCACGGGCTCACGGCGTGGCGGTCACCGGCGGTGGCTCCTTGCCCCGGACGGCGAGGAGCTGGCCGCCGTACTCCTCCTTGGTCGCCTCGAACGCGTCGCGGAAGGCGCGGAACCGGCGGGTCAGCTCGGCGGCGGGAAGCGGCCCGTCCGACTCGCTGTGGAACACGCGCAGCGCCTTCTGCAGCCGGACCGCCTCCTGGTGCCCGAGCAGCGACTGCTCCCAGTCCCGCAGGAGCTGCTGCCCGAGCTGCCCGGCGGCGGCCACGAACCCCAGCACCGCCGGCACCCAGGCCGGTGCCGCGACCGCGAGCGCCAACGGGACCGCGAGCGCCGACAGCCCGGACGTGAACGCCAGGCACCGATGCCGGATCGCCCGGACCCGAGCCGTGCGCACGACCCAGGCGATGTGACCCTGCGCCCAGTCCAGGTAGTCGCGTTCGGCGCGGCTCAGCTCCCCCGGCGGCTCGTAGCGCCGGAACGCGCGCGGATCGGGTCGGCTCTCCTCGGTCAGCAGCGTGCGGACCACGGTCAGGACCGCCGCCAGGGTCAGCAGCGGCACGGCCCGCCTCGGTCGCGGCATGCGCACCTCCAGAGATTCCGACCCGCAGGGTAGGACGCGCGTGCCATCGACCCACCGTCGGTTGTCGTACGGTGGATCGATGTCCGACATGGTGGAGAGCATCCGGCGGGCCTGCCTGGCGCTGCCCGAGGTCAGCGAGCGGCTCAGCCACGGCACACCGACCTGGTTCGTGCGGGGGAAGAAGTCGTTCGCCACCATCTGGCCCGACGGCCACCACCAGGACGAGTTCCCGCACCTGTGGTGCGCCGCGCCGACCGGCACGGCCGCCGAGCTGGTCGCGGCGGACCCGCGCACCTACTTCCGCCCGCCCTACGTCGGGGGTCGCGGCTGGGTCGGCGTCCGCCTCGACACCGGGATCGACGACGCCGAGCTGGCCGAGGTCCTCCAGGACGCGTACCGCGCGGTGGCGCCGGCCACGCTTGTGGCCCGCCTGCCGTAGGGCGCGCTCAGCGGGCGGTCGTCGAGCCGCCGGCCGGCGCGCCGCCGCCGACCGTCAGGGTGGCCAGCAGCGCGGGGTGGTCGGTCGAGCCGGCCATGTCCAGCGCGCGCCGGCAGCAGATCGTGACGTCGCTCGTCGCGATGATCTGTTGCCGCGCGCCGTCGTCGATCCGCCGGTAGTCCGGCGGCACGCACGAGCGCACGTCGGGCACGCCGCCGGCCCGCAGGTTGAGGTCGCCGCCGAGCACGGTCGGCGCGTACCCTGCGGCGCGCCGGACGGCCGGCACCACCGCGCCCACCAACTGCCCGCACTGGGCCAGCGCGACGGCGCCGTCGGTGTTCGCCAGGTGGGTGGTGCAGGCGTGCAGCACGGCGACGGCGTGCAGGCAGAGCCAGACCCGCTCCTCGGGGTCCGCGAGGTCCTGCGCCGGATAGGTGCCCCGGTGCACCTCGGGCCGGTCGCCGCCAGCGTCGAGACGGGCCAGCAGCCCGATCCCGTACGGCTGGCCGTTGACGCACCGGGTCGCGGCGCCGCTGGGGCGGTCGCCGGCGGCCTGGAACGCGGCGTCGATCCGGCTGCCCGGGTGGACGGCGGCGAGCGCGCGTCGCAGGGTGTCCACGTCGTCGCGGCAGACCTCGTTGAGCGTGACCACGTCGGGCACCTCGGCGGCGATCACCCCGGCGGCCCGCGGCACCGCGCGGCCGGTCCAGCAGCCGGCCCGCCCGCTGTTGCAGAGGTTCATCTGGAGCACCCGCAGCGTGCCCGGCCCGGTGCCGCCGGCCGGCGACGAGCCGGCCGGTATCCCGGCCACGACCAGCAGGAACACGACGGCCAGCGCCCGGCGGACGTGCCGGGCGGGGCGGGTGGTCGACTGCGCGGACAGCGGGGCTCCGGCGGGGTGGGATCGTCGGCGGGGTGGCCGTGATCCTAGCGCCGGCCGACCCCGGCGGGTCGACCCGCTCGCGCCCGACGGCCGGAACGCTCCGACGGTCGGTGTTTCCGAAGGTGCGCGCGGTGGGCATGATTGCCGGCACCCGGGGAGGGAGTGACGACAAATGCTCGTGAGTGGTTATCTGGGCGCGGTGCTCATCGGCGCCCTCATCGGTCTGCTCGGCCGGCTGGTGTTGCCCGGCCGGCAGCGGATCGGCGTCTTCGCGACGTTCCTCATCGGCGTCGGCGCGGCGGTGCTCGGCACCGTGGTCGCCCGTTGGGTCGGCATCGCCGACGACGCGCCGGTGCGGCTGTGGGTGCTGCGGTGGGACTGGATCGTGCTCGGGCTCCAGGTCGGCTTCGCGGTGGTCGGGGTCGCGCTGGCGAACATGCTCACCTTCACCCGGCTGGCCGGCGGTGACGACGAGGCCCGCCGGCGGAGCACCCGCGGCAAGGCCCGGAGCTGATGACCGCACCGGCCCGCATCCTCGTCTACGGGGTGTACGGCGCCGGCAAGTCGACGCTGGCCGCGAAGCTGGCCGACCGGCTCGGGCTGCCGTGGTTCCCGGTCGACGACCTGCTGTGGCTGCCGGGCTGGGTGGAGGTGCCGGTGGCCGAGCAGCGCAGCCGGATCGAGGCGATCTGCCGGCGGGACCGGTGGATCCTGGACGGGGCCTACCACGGCTGGCGGGACGTGGTGCTGGCCCGCGCCGACCTGGTCGTCGGCCTCGACTATCCGCGCGGGCTCTCCTTCCGGCGGCTGCTGCGACGTACCGCCGGGCGGCTGGCCAGCGGGGAGGAGATCTGCAACGGCAACCGGGAGTCGCTGCGCAGCGTGCTCTCCCGCGACTCGATCCTCGTCTGGCACGCCGGCGCGTTCGGCCGGGCCCGGGGGCGGATGCGCGCCTGGCGGGCCGACCCGACCGGGCCGCCGGTGCTGCTGTTCGGCACCCCGGCGGAGTTGGACCGCTGGCTGGCCGACCTGCCGTCGTCGCTGCCGAAGGCGTAGACGCCCGTCGGGTCGCCCCGACAGGTGGACCGGCTAGATCGGGAAGCGGCCGACGCGCCACTGCCAGTGCCGGCCGGCCGCGAGGTGGTCGACGACGGCGCGCTGGAGCGCGGTGCGCCGGGGCAGCCGCTCCAGCGGCGTGCTGAGGTCCCGGAACACGAACCGGCGCACCTCGACGTCGGCGTCGATCCCCTCCGGCTCCTGGTAGGGCTCCAGCGTGAAGCGGCGCTGGAACCGGACGATGTTGGCGTCCTCGGGGAGGTGGTCGCGCAGTTGCGGGTCGAGCAGCCAGGAGCCGCAGGAGAACTCGGTGTGGGGCTCGTCGGGGAAGTGGCGCGGGAAGAACTTGCGGGCCGCGTCGAGCGAGGCGTCGACCGCCTCCGGGGTCAGCGGCCCGGACTCGGGGACGTGCAGGCCGATGGTCTCGCCGCGCTGGTGCTGCAGGCGGCCCAGCTCGTAGACGCCGCCGCGCGCGTGCAGCGTCAGCCAGCTCTGCATGACCGGCCAGCCCTCGCCGCGCATCCGCCTGTCGACCGCGAGGTTGCGGCCCAGGTCGGCGAGGGTCGTCCAGGACACCTCGTCGTCGATGCCGTGGTCGCGGTGGTATGCCCGCACCACGTCGACCAGGGCGAGGTAGGCGTAGCCGTAGAGGTGTCGCCAGGCGGGGCCGCGCTCGCGCGGCAGCGCCGGCCCGGGTGGCAGCCAGTCGTGCCCGCCGAGGTCGGCGCGGACCAGCGCGACGGAGCGGTCGAGCAGCCAGCGCAGCTCCGGGGTCCACAGCGGGGAGTCGGGCACGGGCCAGCCGGCCAGGATCTCGGCGGCGTCGTCCGGGGGGACGGCGAGCCGGCCGAGGATCGCGGGCGCGTCGGCGAGATCGGGCAGCGGCGCCGACGGCCGGTCGCCGGCGAGCCGGTGCACGCGCTCGACCTCGTCGACGGGCACCCCGAGCCGGGCGGCGGTGTCGGCCAGATCCACGCGGACGACCCTACCGACGGGCCGGCCGTCCCCGCAGCCCGCTCCCGTCGCGTGATGCGGCGGTGGACGGGAGCACCGCGGCGAGCCAGCGCAGTTGCCGCCGTACGTGCACGGCCTCGCCGCCCTCGTGCCCGTTGAACGGGTAGGTGTGCATCTCCCGTGCCGGCGCGGTCGACCCGTCGCCGGTGGCGGCGCCGTACTGGTTGTAGGCGGCGAAGCCGGTGCTCGGCGGGCAGACCTCGTCCCGCAGGCCGAGCCCGAAGTGCGCGGGCGCGGTGGCCCGACGGGCGAAGGTGACCCCGTCGACGTACGACAGGGTGTGCCGGACCGCTTCCTCGGCCTCGCGGTGCACCGCCAGGTAGCGGGCGATCTCGCCGTACGGGGACGCCTCGGTGAGTTCGATGCCCCGCTGCACGTCGCACAGGAACGGCGCGGTGACCAGCAGCGCGGCGAGGTCGTCGACGAGGCCGGCCACCGCGAGCGCGAGCCCGCCGCCCTGGCTGTTGCCCACCGCGGCGACGCCTGTCGGGTCCACGCCGGGCAGCGCGCGGGCCGCGTCGACGGCGCGGACCGCGTCGGTGATCAGGCGGCGGTAGTGGTAGGTGTCCGGGGCGAGGATGCCGCGGGTGGCGGGGCCGGGTCCGCCGGGCGCGTCGTGCGGGTCGGGGGTGTCGCCGCGGCCGTGCAGCCCGCCCTGGCCCCGGTTGTCCACCAGCAGGTGGGCGTAGCCGGCCACCGGCCAGGTCAGCCGCTCGCCCGGCAGGCCCCGGCCGCGGCCGTAGCCGGGGTATTCCACCACCGCCGGCAGCGGCGTGGACACGCCGGCGGGGCGGGTGTACCAGGCCCGGACCGGCTCACCGTCGAAGCCGGCGAACGTCACGTCCCACACGTCGACAAGTCGCAGGTCGGTGGGCTCCAACCGGACGTCGACCAGGACCGGGTCGCGCGTGGCGGCGGTGCGGGTGGCGCGCCAGAACCTGTCGAAGTCGGCGGGTTCGATGACGCTCGGCGCGTATCGACGGAGCCGTTCGACAGTGAGGTCGGTCGATTCCCTTGACACGAAGAGAACGATACCCATAAATTCCGAAAAGCTTACGGGGCATTACCGGAAGTTTTCGGTCGCACGCTCCGGACAGGAGGGTGCGCGTGGTGACCGTAACCGGCCGGCCGCCGTGGCGGCGGGCCCTGCGCCGGGACTGGCAGCTCTACTCGCTCGCCGTCCTGCCCCTGCTGTTCTTCCTGACGTTCCGCTACCTGCCGATGCTCGGCAACGTGATCGCGTTCCGGCGCTTCCAGCCCGGCGGCAGCCTCTTCGGCGAGTACTGGACCGGGCTCCGATACTTCCGGTTGTTCCTCACCGACCCCACGTTCTGGAGCGTGTTCACCAACACGCTCGTGCTCGGCGCGCTCACGCTGCTGTTCTGCTTCCCGCTGCCGATCGTGCTCGCGTTGCTGCTCAACGAGGTACGCAGCCGTTCCGTCAAGCGGTTCGTCCAGTCGGTGTCCTACCTGCCGCACTTCCTGTCCATCGTGATCGTGGCCGCCATGGTCATGCAGTTGCTGTCCGTGGACGGCACGGTCAACCAGTTCCTGCGCGCCGTCGGCGCCGAGCCGGTCCCGTTCCTGCAACAGGCCGGCTGGTTCCGGACCATCTACGTCTCGTCCGAGGTCTGGCAGACCGTCGGCTGGGGCACCATCCTCTACCTCGCCGCGCTCACCACCGTCGACGGCGACCTCTACGAGGCGGCCCGCATCGACGGCGCGAGCCGGTGGCGGCAGACCTGGCACGTCACGCTGCCCGGGATCCGGCCGACCATGATGACGCTGCTGATCCTCAACATCGGCACGTTCATGGCGGTCGGCTTCGAGAAGATCCTGCTGCTCTACAACCCCCTCACCTATCCCACCGCGGACGTGATCTCGACCTACCTCTTCCGGGTGGGCATCGTCTCCGGGAACCTCAGCTACGCCGCCGCGATCGGCCTGTTCGAGGCCGTGATCGGGCTGACACTCGTGCTGTCGGCCAACGCGATCTCGCGGCGCGCGGTGGGGACGAGCCTGTGGTGAGCGTGGACGCCCGTGCACGGGGGCGGGCGTCCCGGCCGCGCGGCCCCCGACCCACCCGGGGTCACCGGATCTTCCAGGCGGTCAACGCCGTCGTGCTGACCGGCGTCGTGGTGGTGACGGTGTACCCGTTCCTCACCATCGTCGCGCGTTCGCTCAGCGACAACGCGGCAATCGTCGCGGGCCGGGTCAACCTCGTCCCGCGCGGGTTCAACCTGACCGCCTACCGGGTGGTGACCTCGGATCCGGCGTTCTGGGTCAGCTACCGCAACACCGTCGTCTACACGGTGGTCGCCACGCTCGTCTCCGTCGTGCTGACCACCTGCTACGCGTACGTGTTGTCGAAGCGGCACCTGCGGGGCCGGACCGCGCTTGTCGGCGTCGCCGTGTTCACCATGTTCTTCACCGGTGGCCTGATCCCCAACTACGTGCTGGTCACCAGCCTGGGGCTGAAGAACACGGTGTGGGCGATCGCGCTGCCCAACGCGATAAACGTGTTCAACCTGCTGGTCATGAAGGCGTTCTTCGAGAGCCTGCCGGTCGAGTTGGAGGAGGCCGCCGCGGTCGACGGCCTGGACACGTACGGCACGCTGCTGCGGATCGTGCTGCCGCTGTCCAAGGCGATGGTGGCCACCATGGTGCTCTTCTACGCCGTCTCGTTCTGGAACTCCTGGTTCGCCGCGTTCCTCTACATGGACCGCCAGGACCTGCTCCCGGTGACCGTCTACCTGCGCAACCTCCTCGCCGGCGCGACCGACGCCACGCAGACCGGCGGCGGCCTCGGCAGCGCGAACGACGTCGTACAGTCCGCCGCCACCATCCAGTCCGTGACCATCGTGCTCACCGTCCTGCCGATCCTCGCGGTCTATCCCTTCATCCAGCGCTACTTCGTCTCCGGAATCATGCTCGGCGCCGTGAAGGGATAGCCGCGCCCGCGACCCACCCACCACCGAAGGGAACACCATGGTCCAGCTGTCCCGGCGCCAGGTGCTGATCGCCACCGGCGCGGCCGCCGTCGCCTCCCTGGCCGGCTGCGGCGACGACCCGGCCGACAAGAAGGATCTCGACCGCAACCGCGCCGGCGCGATGGAGAAGTACGGCGTCGGCGACCAGTTCACCGCCACCGAACCGGTCAGCTTCTCGATCCTCTACAACAACCACCCGAACTATCCGCTCAAGCCGGAGTGGCTGTTCTGGAGCGAACTGGCCCGGCGGACCAACGTCAAGCTGGACCCGGTGGCGGTGCCGCTCAGCGACTACGAGCAGAAGCGCAGCGTGCTCGTCGGCTCCGGCGACGCCCCGCTGATCATCCCGAAGACCTACCACCCGCAGGAGAACCAGTACGTCTCCTCCGGCGCCGTCCTGCCGGTCAGCGACTACCTCGACCTGATGCCGCACCTGAAGGAGAAGCTCCAGCGGTGGAACCTCCAGCCTGAGCTGGACACGCTGCGGCAGGAGGACGGCAAGTTCTACCTCCTGCCCGGCCTGCACGAGAAGCCCTGGCAGGAATACACGCTAGCGGTCCGCACCGACGTGCTGGAGCAGTTGCGGATCCCGTCCCCGACCACCTGGGACGAGGTGCACGCGATGCTCACCGCGATGCGGGCGGCCCACCCGGACGTGCACCCGTTCTCCGACCGGTTCGGCAAGCCCAACCCGGCCGGCAACCTGCTGAACATGCTCGCCCAGGCGCACGGGTTGCCGGGCGCCGGCTGGAACTACCACGCCACGAGCTGGGACGACGGCGCGCAGAGGTACGTCTTCACCGGCGCGTCGGACAAGTACCGGCAGGTGGTGGAGTTCCTGCACAAGCTGGTCGCCGAGGGGCTGCTGGACCCGGAGACGTTCACCCAGACCGACGACCAGGCCCGGCAGAAGCTCGCCAACGGCAAGTCGTTCGTGATCAGCACGAACGCGCAGACCCTGGTCAACGACTACCGCCCGGACATCGCGAAGATCAACCCGAACGCCCGACTGAAGAAGATCCTGTTCCCGATCGGCCCGGCCGGCGCGGTGAACCCGGCCAGCCGGCTGGAGAACGGCGTGATGATCTCCAGCAAGGCGCGCGACGGCAAGCACTTCGTGGCCATGATGCAGTTCGTCGACTGGCTCTGGTACTCCGACGCCGGCCAGGAGTTCGCCAAGTGGGGCGTCGAGGGCTTCACCTTCACCCGGGACGCCTCGGGCCGGCGCGTGCCCACGCCCGACGTCGACATCGTCGGGCTCAACCCCAAGGGGACCAAGCACCTGCAGAAGGACTTCGGTTTTGCCAACGGCGTCTTCGCCTACGGCGGCAAGCTCGACCTGGTGCAGTCGTTCTTCTCCCCCGAGGAGTTGGAGTTCCAGAAGGAGATGAACGGGCGCAGGGCCGCGCCCTGGGTGACCCCGCCGCCCGCGCCGCTCAGTGACTCCGAGCAGGAACAGACCACGCTCTGGGCGACCGCGCTGAAGGACCACGTCACCCAGAACACGCTGAAGTTCGCCCTCGGCCAGCGCCCGCTGAGCGAGTGGAACGCCTACGTCGCGGAGCTGAAGGCCAAGAACGCCGAGGCGTACACCGACCTGGTCAACAAGGCGTACGAGCGGTACCGCAAGAACCACGGATGATGCGCCTCATCGTTCCCGACCGGCCCACCGGCCGGCTGACCGACGCCTGGCGTGCCTGCGTGGGCACCGGCCGGTTCGACCTGGCGCTGCGGCGCGACTACCAGGACTCGCTGGCGCTGGCGCAGCGGGAGATCGGCTTCCGGCACATCCGCGGGCACGGACTGCTCAGCGACGGCGTCGGCGTGCACCGGCCCTACGAGTGGCGGGGCGAGCGGCGGGTGCGGCACGCCTTCACGTACGTCGACCAGGTCGTCGACGCCTACCTCGACCTGGGCGTCCGGCCGTTCGTGGAACTGGGCTTCATGCCCTCGACGCTCGCCTCGGGCGAGCAGACGGTGTTCTGGTGGCGGGGCAACGTGACGCCGCCGCGCTCGCCGCGCGAGTGGGGCGATCTGGTCCGGGCCACGGTGGCCCACCTGGTCGACAGGTACGGCCTCGACGAGGTGCGCGGCTGGCCGATCGAGGTGTGGAACGAGCCCAACCTGACCGAGTTCTGGCCGGACGCCGACCAGGACGCCTACCACCGCCTGTACGAGGTGTCCGCGCACGCGGTGAAGGACGTCGACGCGACGCTTCAGGTCGGCGGGCCGGCCCTCTCCCCCGGCGCCGACGGGTGGTGGGAACCGTTCGCCGAGTTCGTCACCGCGCACGACGTGCCGGTCGACTTCGTCAGCCGGCACGCCTACACCTCCGGCCCGGCACGGCACGTGCCGTTCGGCACCCGGCAGGCCCTCGCCCCGGCGGCGGAGCTGCTGGCGCAGTTCGCCGCGCCCCGCCGCCACCTGGCCGGCACCGCGCTGGCCGACCTGCCGGTGCACATCACCGAGTTCAATTCCTCGTACCGGCCGGACAACCCGATCCACGACACCGCGTTCCACGCCGCCTACCTGGCGCCGGTGCTGGCCGGCGGCGGGGACCTGGTCGACTCGTTCTCGTACTGGACCTTCTGCGACGTGTTCGAGGAGCAGGGCGTGCCCACCGCGCCGCTGCACGGCGGCTTCGGCCTGCTCACCCACCGGCAGCTCAAGAAACCCACCTACCACCTGTACGCGTTCATGGCCCGGCTCGGCGCCGAGGTGCTCGCGCGCGGGCCCGACCATCTCGTCACCCGCCACCCCGACGGCCGGGTCGCGGTGCTGGCCTGGGCGCCGGTGGACGTCACCGGACGGGAGCCGGCGACCGGGCCGCACACCGTGGCGCTGTCGGTCCCGGTCGGCCGGCCGGGCACCGCGTCGGCGTTCCTGCTCCGCCGGTCGGTGAGCGAGGACGCCGGCAACGTCTGGGCGGCCTGGCGGGAGATGGGCAGCCCGCACTCGCCCCGCCCGGGGCAGCTCGACGCGTTGCGGGAGGCGACCGAACCGGCCCGGACCCACCGGGCGCTGCCGGTCACCGGCGGGCGGGTCGACGTCGACCTCACGCTCGCCCGGCACGAGGTGACAGTGGCCGAGCTGACCCCGGTGGTGGACGAGACGCCGCCGTGGTGGGACGACCGCCTGCTCGACCAGCCCGGCGTGCGGCGGGCCGACCCGGCGCCCGAGGCACGACCGTGAGCGACAGGGCCGGCCGGCCGCGGGAGTTCGGCGACGGGCCGTTGTCGCGGGCCGCCGCCGGAGTCCACACGCTGCTCACCGTGGAGCTGTGGCTGCTGCTCGGTGTGCTGCCCGGCCTGGTCGCGCTGGTGCTGCTCGACCGCGACGCCAGCAACCTGCCGCTGGTCGCGGTCGCGCTGCTGCCGGTCGGCCCGGCCGTGTCGGCCGCGCTGCACACCCTGCGCCACCAGCCCCCGGACCTGACCGACCTGCGGCCCGCCGTCCGGTTCCGCCGGGCCTACCGGGCCAACCTGGCGGGCGTGCTGCGCGTCTGGGCGCCGACGCTGCTGTGGCTCACCGTCGTCGCGGTGAACCTGGCCCACCTGGGCGCCGCGGGCGTCGCCGGCTGGTGGGCGGCGCCGCTGGTGCTGGTCGCGGCCGGAGTGCTGCTGGTCGGGACCAACGCCCTGGTCATCGTCTCGCTGTTCACCTTCCGCACCCGCGACGTGGTCCGGCTGGCCGTGTACTTCCTGGTCCGCCGGCCCGGCGTCGCACTCGGCAACGCCGTGCTGCTGACCGCCGCCGCCGGCGTCACCGCGGCCTTCTCCGAGGCGGTGCTCGCCCTGCTGGCCGCGCTGCTGGTGATGGCGCTGCTGCGGATCGCCGACCCGATGATCGACACCATCCGGACGGAGTTCACCCCATGAGCGTTCCGGTCACCGGCCGGGCCCCGACCGCCGAGGAGTCGACCTGGCACGCGGCCTGGCTGCCGCCGGCGGCGTTCCGGGACCTGGGCGCCCGGGACGTGCTGGTGCACGGCGACGGCACGCTCGTCGACACCGTGCTGGACGAGGTGACCCGGGCCTGCGCCCGCCACGGCGGGCGGGTGTGGCACTCCCCGCCCTGGGACGTCGACGCCGACCTGGTGCTGGCGTCGCGTACCGCCGGTCCGGTCGCGAACGCGGCGGCGGAGGCGGCCCGCCTCGGGGCGACGCCGGCGGTGGACGGCACGGGCGACGGGTCGCTGGGCGAGGAGGGGTTCCTGCTGGCCCGGGTGGACGGCGTGACGGTGGTGCTTGCCGACGCGCCGGCCGGCCTGCTGTACGGGCTGTTCCACGTGGTCCGGCTCGGCGCGGCGGCCTTCGACGACGACCGGCCGCCCCGGCGGCACCAACCGGCGATGGCCCGGCGGATGCTCGACCACTGGGACAACATGGCCGTGCACCCGGTGTCGGGCCAGGTCGAACGCGGCTACGCCGGCGGCTCCCTGTTCTGGCGCGACGGCGCCGCCCGGCGGGAGCCGGAGCGGCTGCGGGACTACGGGCGGCTGCTCGCCTCGTGCGGCGTCAACGCGGTGACGGTGAACAACGTCAACGTGCACGACGCCGAGGCCCGGCTGCTGACCGACCGGCTCGGCGACGTGGCCGAGATCGCCGACGCGCTCCGCCCGTACGGCATCCGGGTCCATCTGTCGGTGACCTTCGCCGCCCCGGTGGTGCTCGGCGGCCTGCCCACCGCGGACCCGCTCGACGACCGGGTGCGGGTTTGGTGGGCGGAGGCCACCCGGCGGGTCTACCGGCGGATCCCCGACTTCGGCGGCTATCTGGTGAAGGCCGACTCGGAGGGCCGGCCCGGCCCGTTCGCCTACGGACGCGACCACGCCGACGGCGCGAACCTGCTCGCCGGAGCGCTCGCCCCGCACGGCGGGGTGGTGCGCTGGCGGGCGTTCGTCTACGACCACCGGCAGGACTGGCGGGACCGGTCGACGGATCGGGCCCGGGCCGCGCACGACCACTTCGCGCCGCTGGACGGGCGGTTCCGGGACGACGTCCTCCTCCAGGTGAAGTTCGGGCCGGTGGACTTCCAGCCGCGCGAGCCGGTGTCGCCGGTGCTCGCCGCGATGCCTGCCACCCGGCTGGCGCTGGAGGTGCAGGCGACCCAGGAGTACACCGGCCAGCAGCGGCACGTCTGCCATCTCGGCCCGTGGTGGAGCGAGGTGTTGGGGTTCGCGCCGTGGGGTCCGGCCGGTGCCACGGTCGCCGACGTGGTCGCCGCCGGCGGTGGTCTGGTCGCGGTGGCCAACGTGGGCGACGACCCGTTCTGGACCGGGCACCCGCTGGCCCAGGCGAACCTGTACGCCGTCGGCCGCCTCGCCTGGGACCCGCGGCTGGACCCGGGCGCGGTCCTCGACGAGTGGATCGAGCTGACCTGGTTGCCGGTCACCACCGGCGACCCGGAGCTGGTGCGGCGGACGCTGCACGCGATCATGGACGAGTCCTGGCGTACCTACGAGCGCTACACCGCGCCGCTGGGCGTCGGATTCATGGTGCGGCCGGGGCACCACTACGGGCCGGACGTGGACGGGTACGAGTACACGCCGTGGGGTACCTACCACTTCGCCGATCGCGACGGCGTCGGGGTGGACCGCACCCGGGCGACCGGGACCGGCTTCACCGGCCAGTACCCGCAGCCGTGGTCGGAGGTGTACGAGTCGCGCCGGCGGTGCCCGGACGAGCTGCTGCTCTTCTTCCACCACGTGCCGTACGGGCACGTGCTGCACAGCGGCCGCACGGTGATCCAGCACATCTACGACACGCACTTCGCCGGCGTCGAGGAGGTGGCGGCGATGCGGGAGCGGTGGCGGTCGCTCGCCGGCGCGCTCGACCCGGCCGTGCACGAGCGGGTTGCCGAGCGCCTCGACGAGCAGTTCCGCTGCGCCGTGGAGTGGCGGGACCAGGTCAACACCTACTTCTTCCGCAAGTCCGGGGTGCCGGACGCGCACGGCCGCCGCATCCACTGAGCGGCCGGCGCGCTCACCAGGGGTGCACGGTGCCGTCGGTCAGCCGGTTCACCGGCAGGTAGGCCGGCACGTACGGGTGACGGGCCGCGGCCTCCTCGTCGATGTCCACGCCGAGCCCGGGGGTCTCGGCGGGGTGCAGGTAGCCGCCGTCGAAGTGGTAGCCGTGCGGGAACACCTCGTCGGTCAGCGCGGTGTGCCGCATGTATTCCTGGAGGCCGAAGTTGGGGATGGCGAGGTCGAGGTGGAGCGCGGCGGCCATGCAGACCGGGGACAGGTCGGTGGCGCCGTGCGAGCCGCTGCGGACGTGGTGCAGCGCGGCGAGGTCGAAGATGCGCCGCAGGTGGGTGAGCCCGCCGGCGTGCACCACAGTCGTGCGGACGTAGTCGATGAGCTGTTCCCGGATGAGTTGCGCGGCGTCGAAGATGCTGGTGAAGACCTCGCCCACGGCGACCGGGGTGGTGGTGTGCCGGCGGATGAGCCGGAATCCCTCCGGCAGGTCCGCCGGGACCGGGTCCTCCATCCAGGTCAGCGCGTACGGCTCCAGGCTCTTGCCGAGCCTTGCCGCCTCGATCGGGGTGAGCCGGTGGTGCACGTCGTGCAGCAGCCGCAGGGTGGGGCCGAACTCGTCGCGGACCCGGGCGAACACGGTCGGCACGTGCGCCAGGTAGGCCTCGGTGGACCAGGTCGTCTCGGTGGGCAGCGCGGCGTCGGCGGGCTCGTAGAACATCTTGTCGGCGCTGACGCCGTAGGTGTGCGGCAGGCCGGGCACGCCGCACTGCACGCGTACCGCCCGGTAGCCGAGGTCGACGAAGCGGGCGACCTCGGTCAGCACCTCGTCGACGGTCTCGCCGTTGGCGTGGCCGTACACGGTGACACCGTCGCGGGACCGGCCGCCGAGCAGCTGGTAGACCGGCAGCCCGGCGACCTTGCCCTTGATGTCCCACAGCGCGGTGTCCACGGCGGCGATCGCGCTCATCGTGACCGGCCCGCGTCGCCAGTAGGATCCCTGGTAGAGGTATTGCCAGGTGTCCTCGATCCGGGCCGGGTCGCGTCCGATCAGCAGCGGCACGACGTGCTCGCGCAGGTAGGACGCGACGGCCAGTTCCCGGCCGTTGAGGGTGGCGTCGCCGACGCCCGTCACGCCGTCGTCGGTGACGACCTTCAGGGTCACGAAGTTGCGGCCGGGACAGGTCACGATCACCCGGGCGTCGACGATCCGCATCCGGCCTCCCCTGCCGCTCGGCACGCGGTCCATTACAGCAGATTCATCGGCATTTGCCGATGCCTAGGCGTCGTGGACCGCTGAGCGAGGGGTCAGGCCGGCTCGGGCACGCCGCCCGGGTCCCCGTCGTCGGGCATCGGCTCGACCGGCGCCTCCGGCAGCTCGTCCGGCGTGTCCGGCAGGAGCTCACCGGGGTCGTCCGGCACGTCCTCGCGGGGGTCGAGCGGCGGATACACCTCGGGGTCGAGTTCGGGGTTCGTCATCGAGTCATTATCCGACGACACCGCCGGCGTCGCCCGCCGAGCAGGTTAGCGTCCCGGCGCAGGGGGTACCCGCCGGTGCTCCGGTGGCGGCTTGCGAGGAGGGCAGATGACGTCCACCGACGTCTTCTTCGACCGGTTGTCGACGGTCGGGTACGACGCCCGGCTCGGCACGGTCAGCGGCAGTGTCCGGATCGACGTCCGCACCGACGGCGGCCTCCGACAGTGGCGCCTGGACATCGACCGGGGCCACCTGCGGGTCACCCGCGACGGCGGGCCCGCCTCGGCGGTCATCACCACGTCCGAGCGGACCGCCGAGGCGATGGCGACGGGTGGGATGAACGGGTTGGCCGCGATCACCCGGGGCGAGATCACGGTCGACGGGGACCTCGGCCTGGCGCTGCGGATCGGGCGGCTGTTCCCGAGCCGGGCGGAGGCGGACGGGAACACCGGATGAAGGACGTGCCGGGCACGGTCTCCTGCATCGACGGCAGCACGTTCGTCGTGTCGGACAGCTGTGGCGACATCGAGTCCTCGCCGGCCGCCCCGGTCGGCCTGTTCGCCGCCGACACCCGCTACCTGTCGCGGTGGGTGCTCACCGTCGACGGCGAGCGGATGACGGCCCTGTCGGTGGACGACAGCCGGTATTTCGAGGCCGCGTTCTTCCTGGTCCCCGGCGGTCAGATGGACTACGTGCAGGCCGACGTGTCGGCCATCAGGCGACGGCGCATCGACGCCGACCTGACCGAGTCGATCACCGTGTTCAACTACGGCGACCAGCCGCGCGAGGTGGAGGTCCGGCTGGAGGTGGCGGCCGACTTCGCCGACATCTTCGAGATCAAGTTCAATGTCGGCGCCAAGGCCGGTGAGACGTACACCGAGGTCACGCCGGACGGCCTGCGGCTGGGTTACCGGCGCGGCACCTTCCACCGCGAGGTCGCCCTGAGCGCCGACCGGCCGGCGACCTTCGGCCCCGACGACGTCCGCTTCGCGGTCCGGCTGGCGCCCGGCGCCGACTGGTCGGTCGAGCTGCGCGCGGAGATGCGCGCGTGGCGGCCCGACGGCGTCGACCTGCGGGACGGGCCCCGCGCCCTGCGCACGGACCCGTCCGTCCTGCCCGACAGCGTGCGGGACTGGGTGGCCGCCGCGCCGACCCTGGATACCGACAGCGCCACCCTGCGGCAGGTGTACGAGCGCAGCCTGGTCGACCTGGCGGCGCTGCGCTTCGCGCCGCTCTCGCTCGGCGGCGCCACCGTGCCGGCGGCCGGTCTGCCCTGGTTCATGACGCTGTTCGGCCGGGACAGCCTGCTCACCTGCCTGCAGACCCTGCCGTTCACGCCGTCGTTGACGCCGCCGACGTTGCGCATCCTGGCCTCGTTGCAGGGCGCGCGGACCGACGACGTGCTGGAGGAGGACCCCGGGCGGATCCTGCACGAGCTGCGTTACGGCGAGTCCGCGGCGTTCGAGGAACAACCGCACTCGCCCTACTACGGCACCGTCGACGCCACCCCGCTGTTCGTGGTGCTGCTCGACGAGTACGAACGGTGGAGCGGTGACACCGCGCTGGTCCGGGAACTCGAACAGGAGGCCCGCGCGGCGCTGGGCTGGATGGACCGGCACGCCGACCTGACCGGCGCCGGTTACGTGTCGTACCAGCGGCGCAACCTCGACACCGGCCTGGACAACCAGTGCTGGAAGGACTCCTGGGACAGCATCTCCTACGCCGACGGCCGGTTGCCGGGCTTCCCCCGCTCGACCTGCGAGACCCAGGGGTACGCGTACGACGCCAAGATCCGCGCGGCCCGGCTGGCGCGCACGGTCTGGCACGACGGGGCCTTCGCCGACCGGCTCGAACGGGAGGCGGCGGAGTTGTTCGAGCGCTTCAACCGCGACTTCTGGCTGGAGGACCGCGGCTGGTACGCGGTGGCGCTCGACTCGGACGGCACCCCGGTGGACAGTCTCACCTCGAACATCGGGCACCTGCTGTGGAGCGGGATCGTGCCGCCGGAGCGGGCCGTCCGGGTGGCCGAGCACCTGATGAGTCCGGCGTTGTTCTCCGGCTGGGGCGTGCGCACGATGGCCGAGGGGCAGAGCCGGTACAACCCGCTGGGCTACCACACCGGGACCGTGTGGCCGTTCGACAACTCGTTCATCGCCTGGGGGCTGCGGCGTTACGGCCTGACCGACGAGGCCGGCCGGATCGCCGAGGGCATCATCTCCGCCGCCGCCTACTTCGAGGGGCGCCTGCCCGAGGCGTTCGGCGGCTTCGACCGGCGGACCACCCGCTACCCGGTGCGCTACCCGACCGCCGGCAGCCCGCAGGCCTGGTCCAGCGGCGCGTCGCTGCTGTTCCTGCGTACCCTGCTCGGCCTCGATCCGCACGAGGACCACCTGGCCGCGATCCCGGCGCTGCCGGCGGCGTTCGACCGCATCGCCCTGTTGGACGTGCCCGGGCGCTGGGGTCGCCTGGACGCGTTCGCCAGGCACCGGCCGGACAATCCGCCGGCCCCCACATATTGACAAACATTGTTTCCGAACAGACGCTGTGAGAGCGCTCTCTCCGCTCTCCACCACCCCGAGGTGTCCCATGCGTCTCCGGAAACGGCTGCTCGCCGCCGCGTCGACAGTGCTCGTCGCGCTCGGCAGCGGCCCACCCCTCGCCGCTCCCGCACACGCGATCGGCCCCGCCCTGCTGCCCGTCACCGTCACCAACACCACCGGCCGCGCCGACGCCGTGCACCTCTACGTCATCGGCACCCAGCTCGCCACCGGCCGGCTCGGCTACGTGACCGCCGCCGGCTCCTTCGTGCCCTGGACCGGCGGCCAGATCCCGCCGGCCCCCGCGCCCGACGCCTCCATCCCCGGTCCCGGCAACGGCGGCAGCACCACCGTCCAGTTCCCCCGGGGATTCTCCGGCCGGGTCTACTTCGCGCTCGGGCAGAAGCTGACGTTCCTGCTCACCCCGGACGGCCTGGTGCAGCCCGCCCCGTGGGCGGCCGGCGACGCGAACCGCGACGTCCTCTTCGACTGGAGCGAGTTCACCTACAACGACGCGGGCCTCTGGCTCAACAGCTCGCAGGTCGACATGTTCGCCGTGCCGCACGCGGTGACCGTGACCGGCGCGAACGGCGTCACCCGGCGCACCGGCGACCCGGTGCCGAACGGACGCGCCGCGGTGATCGACGGGATCCGCGCCCAACCCGGCTGGGCCGGCACCGTCCAGACCCGGTCAGACGGCACCGTGCTGCGGGTGCTCGCCCCGGGCAAGGCGGCGGGCGCCGGGCTGCTCAGTGCCACCTACCTCGACTCGTACATCGCCGCCGCCTGGAACGCCTACACCACGAAGACGCTGACCGTGGCGCCCTTCACCGACCAGCCGGGCGTCCGCTACTTCGGCCGTACCGCCGGCGACACGATGACCTTCACCAACGGCAGCGGCCAGGTGGTCGCCACGTTCCGCCGGCCCTCGTCGGCGAGCGTCTGGGGCTGCGACGGCGACCTGCCCGCGCCGAACGACCAGGTGGTCGGCCCGATCTCGCGGACGCTCTGCGCCGCGCTGAACCGGGGCACGCTGGGCACGATCGACACCCAGCCCAGCGCCGACGCCGCCGCGTTCTACCGCAACTCCCCCACCAACCAGTACGCCCGGCTGATCCACGCCAACATGGCCGACGGCAAGGCGTACGCGTTCGCCTTCGACGACGTCGGCGCGTTCGAGTCGCTGGTGCACGACGGCGATCCCCGCACCGCCGGGCTCGTCCTGAGCCCGTTCAGCGGCGGCACCACCAGCACCTCCTCGGCGATCGTCAGCGCCCTCAACGGCAAGTGCGTGGACGTGCCCAGCTCGAACTTCGTCGACCGGGCCCCGTTGCAGATGTGGACCTGCAACAACACCGCCGCGCAGCGGTGGACGTTCGACGGTTCGGCGCTGCGCAGCCAGAACGGCAAGTGCATGGACGTCGACGGCGGCTCGACGGCCAACGGCACGACCGTCCAGCTCTACGCCTGCAACGGCACCGGGGCCCAGCGGTTCACCCTGACCGCGGCCGGCGACCTGGTCAATCCCCAGGCCAATAGGTGCGTCGACATCAAGGACCGCAACACCGCCGACGGCGCCCGGCTGCAGCTCTGGGACTGCTCGGGCACCCCCAACCAGCGGTGGCGCCGGGGCTGACCGGCCCCGGGGGACGCGACGGGGGCCCGGCCGGCGGCCGGGCCCCCGTTCCCCGCGTCGTCAGTGCACGGCCACGACCGCCGGCGCCGGTTCCAGGTCGGCGAGCCGGGCCGGTCGCACCACGACCAGCAGCACGGCCAACGCCGCCACCAGGCCACCGGCCACCACCAGGGCCATCGCCACCGCCCCGGTGCCCAGCACGCCGACCAGCGGCGCGGCCACCGCGCCCACGCCGAACTGCACGGCGCCCAGCAGCGCCGAGGCGGTGCCCGCGGCCTCGCCGTGGCGGGACAACGCCAGCGCCGGGGCGTTCGGCATCGCCAGGCCGGCCGCCGCCAGCACCACCCACAGCGACACCAGCAGGGCGGGCAGGCCGCCGACGTTCGTCGCGGCGAACCCCACCAGGGCCAGCCCGGCGAGCGTGCCCACGCCCAGCGCGACGACGAGGATCCGCTGCGGCGGGTAGCGGCGCAGCAGTCGCACGTTGTACTGCGTCGCCCCGATCAGGCCCACCGCGCCGGCCCCGAACGCCAGCGCGAACTGCTGCTCGTCGAGCCCGTAGCTCTGCTGCAGGACGAACGACGAGCCGGCCACGTACGCGAACAGCGCCGCCATGGCCAGGCCGGCGACCAGGACCAGTCCGACGAACACCCGGTCGCGCAGCAGCGACCCGTAGAGCGCGATCGTCGCGACGACACCACCCCGCCGGCGACGCTGCGGCGGGAGGGTCTCCGGCAGCCCGATCGAGGCGACCACGACGAGCAGCGCGCCGATGACGGCGAGGGCGACGAACACGCCCCGCCAGTCCGTCCAGCGCAGCACGCCGCCGCCCAGGGTCGGGGCGAGGATCGGCGCCGCGCCCATCACCAGCAGCAGCCGGGAGAGCAGGGTGGCGAACGCCGCGCCGCTGAACAGGTCACGGACCACGGCCATGGCGACCACCGCGGTGGCGGCGACGCCGAGGCCCTGGACCACCCGCAGCGCGCCGAGCGCGCCCACGTTCGGCGCGACGACGCAGAGCGACGACGCCACGACGTGCAACGCGAGCCCGGCGATCAGCGGGCGACGCCGCCCGACCGCGTCAGACAGCGGCCCGATCAGCAGTTGGCCGACGGCGAGCCCGGCGAGCGTGCCGGTGAGGGTGAGCTGGACCGCCGCCGAGGTGGTCGCGAAGTCCGCGACGATCGCGGGCAGCGCGGGCAGGTACATGTCGATGGTCAGGGGGCCCACCGCGATCAGCGAACCGAGGACCAGGACGAGCCGCAGCCGCTGGCCGCGGGTCATCAGGTCACCCGGCGTCGAGGTGGATTTCAGCGTGACAGTCACACAGTGGTTCAGGCCCCGCCCCGCCGGCCTGATTCCCGTGCGGGCGAGAGGTGACCCGGCTCACCGAGTAGACAGTGTCTACTCGGCCTGGTAGACACGGTCCATGCCGCAGCCGGACAGCACCCTCCGGGCCCGACTCGTCCACGTCGGCGTCGACCTGCTGGAACGTGAGGGCGTCGGGGCGCTGACGCTGCGGGCGATCGCCCGTCGGGCCGGCGTGTCCCACGGCGCGCCGCGCCGCCACTTCCCGACCCACCTCGCGCTGCTGGCCGCCATCGCGCGTGAGGGCTACCAGCAGCTCGGTCGGGAGGTCGCCGAGACGATCGACGACGCCGAGGCGGACCCGCACCACCAACTCCTCGCGCTGGGCCGGCTCTACCTGCGCTTCGCACGCACCCACCACGGCATGTTCGAGCTGATGTTCCGGCACGACCTGCTGCGCGGCAACGGCGTCGGGCTGCGGGACGCCAGCGGCCAGCTCTTCGGCGTCCTGGTCGACCTGGTCGCGCGGGCCCGGCCCGACCTGGCCGGCACGCCCGCGCCACCTGTCGTCGCCGGCGCGCTCTGGGCCAACCTGCACGGCATCGCCGCGCTCTGGCGGTGGGGCAGCCTCCAGCTCGTGGTGCGCGACGACGACGTCGAACCGTTGCTGCGCGCCGCGCTGGAGGCCCATCTCGGGCACGCCGCGACACCCGCCACCCGCTGACCCCCGGAGGATCACGTGCTGTTGCAGACCGGTACCCGACTGGTGCTGGCCCCGCTGGGCCGGCTCGCCTTCCGGGCGGTGGTCGACGGGCGGGACAACGTCCCGCGACACGGGCCGGTGATCCTCGCCGCCAACCACATCTCCTTCCTCGACAGCGTGGTGATCCCGCTGCTGGCACCGCGACCGGTGGCCTTCCTGGCCAAGGACGAATACTTCCGGCAGCCGGGTGCCAAGGGCTGGCTCACCCGCACCTGCCTCACCGCGATCGACGCCATCCCGGTGCGTCGCGGGGGGCACCGGTCGGCCCAGGCGTCGCTGGAGCTGGCGCGGGAGGTCCTGGCCGCCGGGCGCGCGTTCGGCATCCACCCGGAGGGCAGCCGCTCGCGCGACGGTCGGCTCTACCGCGGCCGCACCGGGGTCGCCTGGCTCGCGCTGGCCTCCGGCGCCCCGGTGGTCCCGGTCGCCGTGCTCGGCACCGACCGGATCCAACCCGTCGGCGCCCGGCTGCCCCGACCCGGGCGGGTCACCGTGCGGTTCGGCACGCCGCTGCACTTCGCCCGACAGACCGCCGGCAGCGCCGGGCAGGCCCGGCGGGCGGTCACCGACGAGATCATGACCGCGATCCAGAAGCTGTCCGGCCAGGAGGTCGCCGACGAGTACAACGACCCCGGCCCAACGGCCTGACCCGCGGGGCGCCGACGGTCGGAACCCTGCTCAGCGTGGCGGCGGGGCGGTGCTGGCCCGCAGCGCGAGCGTGGTCGCCAACTCCACACCTGTAGTCGACGTCCGGTCGCCGCGCCCGAGAGCGAGCGCCAGCTCGGTCGCGGCCACCGCCATCTGGGCCAGCGGCTGGTGGACGGTGGTCAGTGGCGGTTCGACAAGCGCGGCGACGGGCAGGTCGTCGAAACCCACCACGCTCAGCTCGGCCGGGATGCGCAGCCCGAGTTCCCGCGCGGCCCGGTAGACCCCGATCGCCTGCAGGTCGTTGGTGGCGAAGACGGCGGTGGGGCGGTCGGCGCGGCCGAGCAGGCGTCGGGCGGCGGCCCGCCCGCCCTCGACCGTCAGGTCGGCCCGCTCCACCAGGTCACCGCCGACCGGCAGGTCGGCGGCCTCCATCGCGGAACGGTAGCCGTCGAGCCGCGCACGACAGCACAGGATCCGGTCCCGGCCGACGATCGCCGCGATCCGGTGGTGACCCAACTCGATGAGGTGCCGGGTGGCGGACCGCCCGCCCGCCCAGTTCGTCGCCCCGACGAAGGGCACGCCGTCGGGCAGTTCCACGCTGGGATCGAAGACGACGAACGGAATGCCCCGGGCACGTAGCTGCTCCCGTTCCGCACTCGACAACTGCGCCACCGAGATCACGCAGTCCGGACGGCGGGCGAGCGTGTCGTCGATCCAGTAGCGGACCCCGCCGCGTTCCGGGCCGAACTCGGTCAGCACGACGCCCACCCGATGCGCACGGGCGACCTGCTCCACGCCGCGGATGACCTCGATCCCCCACATGTGCTCCAGTTGCCCGAAGACGAGTTCCACGAGGTTGCTGCGGGTGGACGGCGCCGACCTGCGGTAGCCGAGCCGGCTGATCAGCGCCTCGACCCGGGCCCGGGTCTCCGACGCCACTCCGGAGCGACCGTTGATGACCTTCGAGACGGTCGGGATCGACACACCGGCGGTCCGGGCGATGTAGGAGATCGTCACCGGTCGGCCCGGATCACCGGGCGCGTCGTCCGGCTCGGCGACCGCCTCGTCCGGCTCGGCGTGCGACAAACCTGGCTCCTCCCACGCCGGTCCGACTGCCTGCGCGGCAAGGATATCCGCATCGACGTTCGTCGTCGCTTCCACGCGGAAATCTTTCCGCCCGCGACGGACCGCCCGGCGGGGCGACAGTGGCCGGTGGGGGCCGGGCGACACCTCCATTGCATCGACGCTCATCAACGGGGCGGGTAGCGTCCAGCGCGAAACTTTCCACATGAAATCGAAAGTTTCTCCGGCTGCGGAAGCCGAGCGACACCGGGCGGACGCCGAGGGCAGCGTCCGCGAGAGACCACTCCGCGTGCGAGCACCGGAGCGCCCGTCCGGGCCTCCGGCCCTCCTTCGCGCGCCCGACGGCGGCGGCGCCGATCTCGACCCGTTCGGCACATCGGCCGACGTCGAGCCGCGCCACCGGGGCACGACCGCCCCGGCGGGCGCCGGCCGCCATCCACGGATCGATCCGCAACGGCAGGAGAAAGAGTGCGATGAGTCCGCAGAGCATACGAAGAGCACGCCTCCGCATCGGCCTGCTCGCCGGCGGCGTGGCGGCGCTGCTGGTGGCGTCGATGACGGTGGCCGTGGGCGCCCAGGCCGCCGCCGGCTGCCGCGTGGCGTACACGGTGCCGTCACAGTGGCCGGGCGGGTTCACCGCGTCGGTGGAGGTGACCAACCTCGGCAACCCGGTCGACGGCTGGCGACTGGCCTGGACGTTCCCGTCCGGCCAGCGGGTGACCCAGGCGTGGAACGCCACGGTCACCTCGTCGGGCAGCCAGGTCACCGCGACGAACGCCGCCTGGAACGCCACCGTCGGCACCGACGCCACCGTGTCGTTCGGGTTCAACGGATCGTGGTCGGGCGCCAACACCGCGCCGACCGGCTTCACCCTCAACGGTGTGGCCTGCACCGGCGGCCCCGGCGGCACACCGTCGCCGACCACGAGCCCGTCGTCGACCCCCTCGCCCACCGCGACACCCACGACGTCGCCGTCGACGCCACCGACCACCCCACCGCCGGCCGGCGACCCGACGGCCACGGTGGCCGCGATGCAACCCGGCTGGAACCTCGGCAACACGCTCGACGCCATCCCGGACGAGACCGCCTGGGGCAACCCGCTCACCACCCAGGCCCTGCTGCGCCACGTCCGGTCGCAGGGCTACCGCAGCGTCCGGCTACCGATCACGTGGAGCAACCACCACGGCCCGGCGCCCGACTACACCATCGACGCGGCGTGGCTGAACCGGGTACGGCAGATCGTCGACTGGGCGCTCGCCGAGGACCTCTACGTGATGATCAACCTCCACCACGACTCCTGGCAGTGGCTCAACACCTACCCCGCCGACCGGACCACCGTGACGAACCGGTACCGGGCGCTGTGGACGCAGATCGCCACCACGTTCCGCGGCCACTCGCCGAAGGTGGTCTTCGAGAGCATCAACGAGCCGCAGTTCGCCGACACCACCGACGCGCAGGGCGACACCGCGACGCGGGAACTCAACGCCGAGTTCGTCCGCCTCGTGCGCGCCACCGGCGGCAACAACGCCACCCGCCTGCTGGTCCTGCCCACTCTCCACACCAGCGGCGAGCAGGCCCGACTGGACGCGCTGGCCGCCGGCATCGACGCGCTGGGCGACCCCAACCTCGCCGCCACCGTGCACTTCTACGGGTGGTGGCCGTTCAGCGTGAACATCGCCGGCGGCACCCGCTACGACGCCAACGTGGAGAAGGACCTGGTGGACACGTTCGACCGGGTCCACGACACGTTCGTCGCCCGCGGCATCCCGGTCGTCATCGGCGAGTGGGCGCTGCTCTCCTGGGACCACACCCGGCCGGGCATCATCGAACGCGGCGAGTTCCTGAAATACCTCGAGGCGGTCGGCTACCACGCCCGCACCCGCAACCTCACCACCATGCTCTGGGACGCCGGGCAGTTCCTGAACCGCACCGAGCTGCGCTGGCGCGACCAGGGCGTGTACGACATGCTCAAGGCGAGCTGGACCACCCGCTCCGGCACCGCCTCCACCGACCAGGTGTACGTGCCGCGCACCGGCACGATCACCGCGAAGGCCCTCACGCTCAACCTCAACGGGCTGACGTTCCGCGGTCTCTGGCAGGGCGACACGCCGCTGACCAGCGGCAGCGACTACACGGTCTCCGGCACCACCCTCACGCTCACCGCGGCGGCGGTGACCCGGCTGGCGGGCAACCGGGCGTACGGCGTCAACTCCACCGTCGAGGCCCGCTTCTCCCAGGGCGTGCCCTGGCGGATCGACGTCATCAGCTCCGACCCGCCCACCCAGTCGGCCGCCACGGGCACGACCAGCAGCTTCGCCGTCCCCACCCAGTTTCGCGGCGACCAGCTCGCCACCATGGAGGCCACCTACGCCGACGGCAGCCCCGCCGGCCCGGCCAACTGGACCCCGTACAAGGAGTTCTGGGGACACTTCCAACCCGACTACACGGCCGGCACGATCATCCTGAAACCGGAGTTCTTCGCCGAGGTGAACGACGGCACGGTCACCCTCACCTTCCACTTCTGGAGCGGCACGAAGATCACCTATCGCATCACCAAGGCCGGCACCTCGGTCACCGGCAGCCCCGCCTGACCCTCCGAGGTGCCGCGGCGTCAGGCCGCCGCGGCACCTCGCACGGCGAGGCACTGCGTCAACCACCACCACGTCGCCGGCGACCTCCGCCTCGCCGTGCGGTCCCGACGCCGGCTTCGGCGTCGCCCGTCCGCGTCACGCCGGCCGGCAGGTTTGGCCGGAGCCGCCGCGGGTGAATGTCGGCGCATGTCATCGCTGTCCTCGCGGGCCCGCGGCGCCGTCTCCCGCGCCGCCGACAACCCTGGTCTGGAGCGTCTCACCCGAGCCGGCTTCGTCGGCTACGGGATCCTGCACCTGCTCTTCGCCTGGGTGGTGGTCCGGGTCGCCTCGGGCGGCCCGACCGCCGACGGCGACCAGTCGGGCGCCATGCAGGAGATCGCCGACGAGCCGTTCGGGCTGGCACTCATCGTGGCGATCGTCGTCGGGCTGGTGGCGATGGCGCTCTGGCAGGTGCTGGAGGCGCTCCGGGAGCGCCGCCTCGGCGAACGGGTCGCGTCGGCCGGGCGGGCCGCGTTCTACCTCTACCTCGCGTTCAGCGGGGTGAAGGTGCTGCGCGGCAAGAAGTCGTCCAGCGCCGACACCCAGCAGGACACCGCCGAGGGTCTGCTCGCGTCGAGCGGAGGACGGGTCGCCGTGATGGCGGTCGGTCTGTTCCTGGCCGGGCTCGGCGGGTGGCTGGCGTTCGTCGGCCTCACCGGGCGTTTCGAGAAGCACCTGCGGGTGAGCGAGATGGCGGCGGCGACCCGGCGGCTCGTGCGCCGGCTCGGCGTGGCCGGCTACCTGGCCAAGGGCCTGGCGTACGGCATCGCCGGGGTGCTGTTCGTGGTGGCGGCGTGGCGCTACGACCCGGACAAGGCGCGCGGGCTCGACGCCGCGCTGCGGACGCTGGCGGGCGAGACCTACGGCACCGCGCTGCTGCTCGTGGTCGCGGCCGGCTTCGCGGCGTACGGGCTCTTCGCGGTGACCGAGGCGCGCTACCGCAAGGTCTGACCGACGCCTGTTGGACCGGTCGCCTAGCATCGACGTGCGTGACCTGGTTGGCGTCGGTGACCGCGCAGCCCGCCGAGGACCCGCCGGCGCTGCTGACCGTCGCCGTGTGGTCCACGCTGGTGATGGCCTCGGTCGTCCTCGCCACGTTCCTGTCCTATCTGCTGCGGCATCGGCTCGACCGGGCCAACGCCGCGATCCAGGGCCTCCGTGAGCACGAGTACGTCACGAGCGTGCAGCAGCCGGTGGCCGGCGTCCTGGTCGGCGCGGTGGGCGGCTACGGGATCAACGTGGCGACGCAGGGCGCCGGGTGGCCGGGCTACCTGGGGTGGCTGCTCGGCATGCCGGTCCCGGTCGCCATGGTCACCTGGGCCACCGTCCGCAGCGTGCGGCGACGCCGGTTCGACGAGCAGTGGCCGCCGGACGAGGTGCCCGCCGACGACCCGGTCCGGGTCCGGGGCACCCTGCGCCGGGTGGTGCGGGAGGGCGCCGGGCCGGCGCCGGCCGACCCGGCCGCGCTGGACCGGGCCCTGCGACTCCTGCTGGACGATGTCCTGCCCGCGCTGCGGGTCCGCCGGGACCGCAGCCCACGCCGGTGGCTCGGGGAGCACCGGACGGGCACGGCAGTCGTGCTCGGCTGGGCGGCGGCGACGCTGACCGCCGTGGCGGCCGTGGCGGTCCCCCGCCTGGGCGCCGGGCGGCCTGGCGCGTGGGCCGTGCTCGGCGGGGCCACGCTGGTGATCGCGTCGCTCGCCGTGGCCCTGCTGGTCCTGCGGTACCGGTACAGCCGTTTCCGGTACGGCGTGCTGACCGACGAGGTGGAACGGTCCGCCGGAGCGGTCCGCCGCCGGATCACCGAGCGCAGGCTCGGCATCGCGAGCACGTCCGGCGGTCAGCCGCGGCGTCGCCGGCGGCCGGCGTCCACCACCGACTGACAGAGATGATGTTTGTGAGCACCTCCCGCCGAGGTCTGACCCACCGACTGACTGACTTCGGGTCTTCAACGGGATTTGTCGGCC
>NZ_JBITEP010000036.1:0-58846 GCF_044455315.1 Micromonospora sp. NPDC051300
GGCATGACCGACGCGATCGAGCAGGTCTGGCCGCAGGCGGTGCATCAGCAGTGCGTCGTGCACCTCGTGCGGGCCAGCCTGCGCTATACGAACCGGAAGGACTGGCAGAAGATCACCCCCGCTCTGCGGGACATCTACACGGCTCCGACCGTCACCGCGGCAGAGGCCCGGTTCGAGGCGTTCGCCGCCGAGTTCGGCGACCAATACCCCGCCGTGATCCGGCTCTGGCGCACCTCCTGGCCGCAGTTCGTGCCGTTCCTGGACTACGACCACGAGGTCCGCAAGGTCCTCTACACCACCAACATCATCGAGTCCCTCAACGCACGGTTCCGGCAGGCCGCCCGCCGGCGGGGGCATTTCCCGACCGAGCAGGCCGCGATGAAGGTCCTCTACCTCGTCGTCCAGCAGAAACGCAAGGGCGGCGGGAGCATCACCGGCCGGGTCTACGGTTGGGCCAAGGCCCTCAACGCCCTTATCCTCGCCTACGGCGACCGGATCGCCATCTAACAATCTCGATCACACCACAGGCCCAAACACGGAAATCGACACACTCCCTCGAAGCCGCTTGACAAACACCTTCACAGATCTTGCAGTTGTTGCCCGTTCATATCAGGGCGGAACCGGCATCTCGGGGGCCGAAAGTGCAAGATCGACGGGGTGGGGAGGGGCGGGAGGGGTGGGTTCTGCCGTGGGCAGATCCGCTCACCGTGAACAGGGCGGGACGGGGTGGGTTCCGTGGGGGAGGGTGGGGCGCATGCGACTGTTGATGCTGGGTGGTACGGGGTTCGTGGGCGGGGCGGTGGTGGCGGAGGCGGTCCGCCGTGGCTGGGCGGTGACCGTCTTCAACCGGGGGGTGAGCGGGGCCGCGCCGGGCGGCGTACACCTGTTGCGGGGGGACCGGGACGCGCCCGGCGGGTTGGCCGCGCTCGCCGGTGGCGAGTGGGATCTGGTGGTGGACACCTGGGACGGCGCGCCCCGGGCGGTCCGGGACGCGGCCCGCGCGGTGGTCGGCGCGGTGCCGCACTACGTCTACGTCTCCAGCGGTTCGGTGTACGCGCCGCCGGTCGGCCTGGGCACCGGGGAGGAGGCACCGACCGTCGTGGCGGAGCCGGACGCGGACTTCGGCGACTACGCGAGCAACAAGGCCGGCGGGGAGCGGGCGGCGGTGGAGGTGTACGGCGACCGGGCGCTCCTGGTGAGGGCCGGTCTGATCCTCGGGCCCGGGGAGGACATCGGACGGTTGCCGTGGTGGCTGCGGCGGGCGGAGCGTGGCGGTGACATGGTGGCTCCCGGCCCGCGTGACCTGCCGGTGCAGTACGTCGACGTCCGCGACCTGACGAACTGGCTGCTGGACCGGGGCGTCGAGGGCGTCGGCGGGGCGTACAACGTGGTCAGTCGCAGCGGGCACACGACGATGGGTGAGCTGCTCGACGCGGTGGTGGCGACGACCGGGTCGACGGCGACGCTGCGCTGGACGGAACCGGCGACGATCCTCGCCGCCGGGGTGGAGCCGTGGAACGACCTGCCGATCTGGATCCCGCGTGGGCACGAGTACCGCTGGTTGCAGGAGCGGGACGTCGAGCGGGCGTACGCGGCGGGGCTGGTCTGCCGACCGGTGGCCGAGACGGTGGCCGACACGTGGCGGTGGCTGCGCGAGGTGGGGCGGGTGCCGGCGCGGGCCGGAAGGCCGGCGCGGGCCCCGGTGGGCCTGGCCCCGGAGCGGGAGGCGGCGTTGCTGGCCGGCCTGCCCGCCTGAGCAGGCGGCGGGAACGAGGTCAGGCCGGCACGACCGGCAGGTCGAGCACCTCGTCGACCGGCCGGCGCGGGGTAGCGCGTCCCGGCTGGCCGTACCCGATCCGCATCACCATCTGCGGGGTGCCGAACCGGCCCAGCGACAGCCGCAGCGCCTCCCGCGCCGCCGGCACCTCGATCGGCTGGGAGAGCATCGACACGCCGAGCCCGGCGTCGGTGGCGGTGAGCAGCACCCGTTGCAGCGCCTGCCCGGCGACGACCTGGTCGGCGCCGGTGTTGCCGGGCGTGCCCAGCACCGCCACCAGCGGCTCCGGCTCGAAGTCGCGGCCGGGGGCGCGGTTGCGACCGCCGAAGCCGCGCTGCGGCAGCAGGTCCTGCGGCTCGCTCTGCGGCCCGCCGGCGGCGGCGGGCACCCCGTCCGGGGCCGGCTCGGAGCGGATCCACTCGACCCGCTCGGCCACGTACGCCGGGTCGCGTTCCAGCACCCGGTGCGCGCTGCGGGCGACCTCGGCGAGCGCGTTGACCGGGCTGGCGCCGATGACCAGCTCCAGCCAGCACTGCTCGGCGCGGGCCGCCTCGCCGAGACGCCAGCGGGCCTCGGCCGGCACCGGGTCCGGCCAGAACGGCGCGCGGTTGCTGAACCGGTGGGCGATCGCCCCGTACAGGCTCTGCTCGGTCGGGGTGGGCCGGCGCGGCACGTCGGGCAGCAGCCGGGCCACCACGTCCGGGTCGGTCGGGTACGGGCGCAGCCGCACGGTTGCCGGGGTGCCCGCCACGGCGAGCGCCAGCCGCAGGTTGAACAGCGCCGCCCCGCAGGCGATCCGGGCGCCCCAGCCGGTCGGATCGGTGGCCGGCAGTCCGCGCAGCGGGTCGACGGCGACCTCGATGCCACCGTCGCGCAGCCGGAACCGCCACGGTTGGGTGTTGTGCAGCGACGGCGCGCGTACCGCGTCGGCGACCGCGGCCCGCAGCTGCCCGACGGTGTATCCGGTGGTCATGGTCGTGCTCCCTCCGTGCGGCGCCCCTCCGGTCGGTCCACCCCCACGGTGCGCCACCGGGACGGGACGCGATCAGGGCCGGAGGTCCCCACCTGGGCGGGTCCGTCCGTCCCGGACCGGCGCGCGACGGACGGGACCTTCGGCCCGTGCGGGGTGCCGGCGCGGCGGGTAGAAAGGACTGATGATCCGGGTGTTCCTGCTCGACGACCACGAGGTCGTCCGTCGTGGCCTGGCCGATCTGCTGACCAGCAGCGGCGACATCGAGGTGGTCGGCGAGTCCGGCCTGGCCCAGGAGGCGACGCGACGGATTCCGGCGCTCCGCCCGGACGTGGCGATCCTCGACGCCCGGCTGCCCGACGGCAACGGCATCGACGTCTGCCGCGACGTCCGCGCGGTGGACTCGTCGATCAAGGGGCTGATCCTCACGTCGTACGAGGACGACGAGGCGTTGTTCGCGGCGATCATGGCCGGCGCGGCCGGCTACGTGCTCAAGCAGATCCGCGGCACCGACCTGGTGGACGCGGTCCGCCGGGTGGCGGCCGGGCAGTCGCTGCTCGACCCGGCGATCACCACCCGGGTGTTGGAGCGCATCCGCAGCGGCGTGGAGCAGCCGCGGGAGCTGAAGTCGCTCACCGAGCAGGAGCGGCGGATCCTGGAGTACGTCGCGGAGGGGCTCACCAACCGCGAGATCGCCGGGAAGATGTTCCTGGCCGAGAAGACGGTGAAGAACTACGTCTCCAGCGTGCTGGCCAAGCTCGGCCTGGAGCGGCGCACCCAGGCCGCGGTGCTGGCCACCCGGTTGCTCGGCAAGCACTGACCTCAGTCGAGCGGGACGGTCCAGCGCAGCTCGGTGCCGTGCGGCTCGACCCGGCGCAGCGTGAACCCGCCGCCGAGCCGTTCCGCCCGCTCGCGCAGGTTGACCAGGCCGCTGCGGGCCGACTCCGGGTCGCAGCCGACCCCGTCGTCGGTGACCGTGACGTCGACCCGGCCGGCGTCGACCGCCACCCGGACCGCCACCCGGTCGGCGTGGGCGTGCCGGACCGCGTTGGAGAGCGCCTCGCGCAGCACGGCGACCAGCTCGGGGCGCAGGTCGTCCGGCACGGCGCTGTCGATCGGGCCGACCAGCTCCAGGTCGGGCCGGTGGCCCAGCGACTCGGCGGCCACCTCTACCGCCTCGCGGATCTCGGTGCGCAGCGCCGCGCTCATCGGCGTGCGCAGCTCGAAGATGGTGCGGCGGATGTCGCGGATGGTGGCGTCCAGGTCGTCGACCGCCTGGTTGATCCGCTTGGCCGTCTCGGGCCGGGCGTTCATCGCCCCGCTCTGCAGTTGCAGGCCGGTGGCGAACAGTCGCTGGATCACCACGTCGTGCAGGTCGCGGGCGATCCGCTCGCGGTCCTCCAGGACCACCAGCAGCTCCCGTTCCTCCTGCCCACGGGCGCGTTCCATGGCCAGCGCGGCCTGGCCGGCGAAGCTGGCGAGCAGCGCGAGGTCGTCGTCGGCGGCCGGGCCGTGGTCGGGCCGGTGCGCGATCACCAGTACGCCGTGCAGCGTGTCACCGGCGGCGAGCGGCGAGACCACGGCCGGGCCGGCGACCACCGGGCGGGGCCAGGGCGCCGCCGCGGCCAGGTCGTCGACCTGCTCGTGGCGGCGTTCGGTGGCCGATCCGGCGAAGCTGGTCTCGGCGGCCGGCAGGACCGCGCCGACCAGCTCCCGGGCGATCGGGTCGGCGCCGTCGACCACCTCGACGGTGAACTGCGCCTCGTCCTCGTCGTAGAGCAGGACCAGCGCCAGCTCCGCCTCGGCGACCTCGCGGGCGCGGCGGGCCACCAGCGACAGCGCGTCGGTGCGGCGCACCTCACCCAGCAGCACCGAGGTGATCTCGGCGGCGGCGGCCAGCCAGCGTTCCCGCCGGTGCGCCAGCGCGTAGAGGCGGGCGTTCTCGATCGCCACGCCGGCCGCGGCGGCGAGCGCGGTCACGATCTCCTCGTCGTCCTCGGTGAACTCGGCGGCGCCCTGCTTCTCGGCCAGGTAGAGGTTGCCCCAGACGTGGTCGCGGATGCGCACCGGCACGCCGAGGAAGCTGTGCATCGGCGGGTGGTGCGGCGGGAAGCCGTAGGACCGGGGGTGGCGGGTGATGTCCGGCATGCGCAGCGGCTTCGGCTCGTCGATGAGCATGCCGAGCACGCCCCGCCCGTGCGGCAGCTCACCGATGCGGGCGTGCAGCTCGGCGTCGATGCCGTGGACGATGAAGTCGTGCAGCATCCGGTCGGGGCCGATCACGCCGAGCGCGCCGTAGCGGGCGCCGGCCAGCTCGCACGCCGACTGCACGATCCGTTGCAGCGTGCTGCGCAGGTCGAGGTCGGAGCCGATGCCGACCACCGCGTCGAGCAGCGCGCGCAGCCGTTCCCGGCTGGTGACCACCTCGCCGACCCGGTCGAGCATCTCCTGGAGCAGCTCGTCGAGGCGGACCCGCGACAGCGGGCTCAGGCCGAGCGACGGCGTGACGTGCTCGTGCCGGGGGTTCGGTGCGGCGGCCACCGGGCGATGCTATCGCCCGGTGGCGCACCGCGACGAGACCCGTCAGGCCGGGTGGTCGCGGACCGCCGAGGTGTCGACGGTCTGCGCGGCGTCCAGCCGGGGGGTGTGCGGCGGGCCGGCGTGCTCCGGGTCGGCCACGCCGAGGCGCATGCTCAGGTAGGGGTGGCCGAGACCGGCCAGCATCTGCCGGAGCACCTCGCGGGTGCCGTCGACCTCCACCACGCCCGAGAGCGGCACCAGGGAGACCCCGTGCCGGGTGGCTTCGAGCCAGGCGGCGGAGAGCGCCTCGCCGGCGCGCAGCCAGCTCTCCGACTCGTCCTCGGAGCCCCAGAGGATGGCGTAGACGGCGGCCTTGTCGTGGCCGGGGCCGATCGGCAGCGAGCCGGGGTGGCCGAAGTCGCGGCCCGGCACGGTGGTCTGCGCCGGCTGGTCGGGCAGCACCTCCGGCGGCAGGCCGGTGCCGGTGCCGGCCCGGTTGATCCAGTAGGCCAGTTCCTCGCGCAGCTCCGGGCTGTCCGCCTCGACGGCGGCGGCCTGCTGCGCGGCGCTGGCCAGCTCGATCTTCTGCATGTCGTCGAGGAGTTGCAGGTTCACGCCCTCACCGGTGGCGGCCCGGTCGATGTCGCCGAGCACGGCGGCGGGGATCGGCTCGTCGCTGACCGGCCGCCGGTCGGTGTGCCGCACCTGCATGCACTGCACCAGGCGCATGGCGTCCGGGTCGGCGCCGGTGTGGCGCAGCCCGGTGAGCCGGGCCATCAGGTCGGGCTGGTGCGGGTCGGGCAGGCGTTCCACCACCGGGGTCCAGCCCTCGGCGGCCAGCGCCAGCCGGGCGTGGTGCAGCGCGGCGCCGCAGCTCACCACCAGCAGCCGGCCCTCCGGGTCCATGGCGCTGAGGTGCCGTTCCTTGACCACGCGCAGTTCCAGCGCGTCGGGCCGGACCGTCCAGTGCCACGGCTGGGTGTTGTGCACCGACGGGGCGTGGCCGGCCGTTCCGGCGGCCTCCGCGAGCGCGGTGGTCAGCGGGCGATCGGTCGCCGGCGTCTCGTGGCTCATCGTCACGACCTTTCCTGTTTCTCCCATCGTGCCCCACGTGCGGGGCGCTCGGGTGGGGTTGCCGCTCCATCCTCGGCCATGCCCGGACGCCTCGCACGGGTCGTTCGACCTTCCGGATTACCCGCAATCGCCCTACCTGCGCCGCTTCCGCACTGAGACGATCCGCACGTGGGGACGGAACCGCGCGAATGCGTACCCGAACGGCCGGCCCGCGCCCGGCGGGCGGTGACCGCCGAGTGGGCGCCGCTGGCGCTGCTCACGGCGGCGGTGCTGGGCGGCGCGGCGCTCCGGGGCGCGGGGGCGCGGGGTGCGGCCGACCTGGTCTGGGCCGCGGTCACCGTGGTCGCGTTGGCGCCGGCCGCCTGGGCCGTGCTGCGCCAGTTGTGGCGCCGGCAGTTCGGCGTGGACGTGATCGCCGTGCTGGCGCTGCTCGGCGCGCTGCTGGTGCGGGAGTACCTGGCCGGGGCCGTGATCGCGCTGATGGTCGCCACCGGGCGGGCGCTGGAGGAGTACGCCCGCCGCCGGGCCACCCGGGACCTGCGGGCGCTGCTGGAACGCGCGCCCCGGCAGGCCCGGCGGCGCACCCCGGACGGCGGAATCGAGGTGGTCGAGCTGGACCGGGTGACGGCCGGTGACCGGCTGCTGGTCGGCCCCGGTGACGTGGTGCCGGTGGACGGGACGGTCGAGGAGGCGGCCACGCTCGACGAGTCGGTGGTGACCGGCGAGTCCCGCCTGGTCGGCCGCGCCGCCGGGGAGCAGGTGGCCAGCGGCGTGGTCAACGCCGGCGCCGCGTTCGGGCTGCGGGCCAGCCGCGAGGCGGCGCAGAGCACGTACGCCGGCATCGTCCGGATGGCCGGCGAGGCCACCGCCCGCAAGGCCCCGATGGTGCGGCTCGCCGACCGGTACGCGGCCGCGTTCGTGCCGTTCACGTTGCTGCTCGCCGGCCTGGCGTGGCTGCTGTCCGGCGAGTTCGTGCGGGCGGTGGCGGTGCTGGTGGTGGCCACCCCGTGCCCGCTGCTGCTGGCCACCCCGATCGCGGTGGTGTCCGGGCTGTCCCGGGTCGCCCGCCGGGGCGTGCTGGTCCGCGACGGCGGCTCGCTGGAGCAGCTCGGCCGCGCCCGTACCCTGCTGCTGGACAAGACCGGCACGCTCACCGCCGGGCGGCCCCGGGCGGCGGAGACCGTGGTGGCGCCGGGCGGCGACCGGGACGAGGTGTTGCGGCTGGCCGCCTCCGTCGAGCAGCTCTCGCCGCACGTGCTGGCCGCCGCGCTGGTCCGGCAGGCCCGCGAGCGGGGGCTGCGGCTGGTCGAGCCGACCGGGGTGACCGAGGAGCCGGGGCGCGGGGTGGCCGGGCGGGTCGACGGCCGCGCGGTCCGGGTCGGCCAGCTCGACGGCGAGCCGCCGCCGTGGGCGGACCGGGTGCGCGAGCGCGCCGAGCTGTCCGGCCGCTCCACGGTCTGGGTCAGCGACGAGCGCGGGCCGCTCGGCGCGATCCTGCTGGAGGACCCGGTGCGCCCGGACGCGCGGCGGACCGTGCGGCGGCTGCGCGAGGCGGGGCTGACCCGGCTGGTCATGGTGACCGGCGACCGGCCGCGCACGGCCCGCCAGGTGGCGCAGGTGGTGGGCGTGGACGACGTGATCGCGCGCTGCTCGCCGGGGGAGAAGGCCGATCGGGTACGCGCCGAGTCGGCGCGGGCGGTGACCGTGATGGTCGGCGACGGGGTCAACGACGCCCCGGCGCTGGCGGAGGCGCACGTCGGCGTGGCGATGGGCCGGACCGGGGCGACCGCCTCCGCCGACGTGGCCGACGCGGTGCTCACCGTGGACCGGCTGGACCGGCTCGCCGACGCCGTCGAGATCGCCCGGTACGCCCGGCGGATCGCGGTGCAGAGCGCCACCGTCGGGATGGGGTTGGCGGTGCTGGCCATGCTGGTGGCCGCCGCCGGCCGGCTGCCCCCGGTCGCCGGCGCGTTCCTCCAGGAGGGCATCGACGTGCTGGTGATCCTCAACGCGTTGCGCGCCCTCGGCGGCGGCCTGCGGCGGCGGGAGGTTCCCCCGCACACCCGGGAGCTGCTCGACCGCTATCAGCGCGAGCACGGCGGGGTACGCGACGTGCTGGCCCGGCTGCGGGACACCGCCGACCTGGTGGCGACCCGCCCGGACGACCCGGCGTGCGGTCCGGCGCTGCGCGACGTGCACCGGCGGCTGACCGAGGAGGTGCTGCCGCACGAGCGGGCCGAGGAGCGGCAGCTCTATCCGGCGCTGGCCGGTCCGCTGGGCAGTGACGAGGCGACCTCGACGATGAGCCGGGCGCACGTGGAGATCGTCCGGCTGGTGGAGCGGATCGGCGGGCACCTGGCGACCCTGGACGGCCGGGTGCCCGCCGACGAGGCGCCCGACCTGCTGTCCGCGCTCTACGGCCTGGACGCCGTGCTGCGCCTGCACCTGGCTCAGGAGGAGGAGGACTACTTCTCTCTCAATCCCGCCGACGGTCCGTCGGAGCGTTAGGAGGGGCCCCCTGTTATGCCGAATGCGTTAACAGGGGGCCCCGCCTTTCACTCGCGGACCACCGCGACGGGGCAGTGGGCGTGCTGGATGAGCTGCTGGCTGACCGAGCCGAGCAGCATGCCGCGCAGGCCGCCCCGGCCCCGGCTGCCGACCACCACGAGCTGCGCCGGCCGGCTCGCCTCCACCAGCAGCGACGCCGCGCTGCCCGGCACCGCCGAGATCTCGATCGGCACGTCGGGGAAGGCCTCCCGCCACTCGGTCAGCTCCGCCTCGACGGCGGTCCGCTCGCTCGCGGCGATGTCCTCCGGGTCGAAGTCCGGCGGCGACCACCTGTCGCCCGGCGGCGACCAGGCCCGCAGCACCCGCAGCGGCACGTCCCGCTGGGCGGCCCGCTCGACGGCGAAGCCGAGCGCCCGCCCCGCCGAGTCGGAGCCGTCCGAGCCGACCACCACCGGCCCGGACGTGGCGGCCTGGCCGTCGCGGACCACCACCACCGGGCAGTGCGCGTGCGCGGTGACCGAGACCGCGGTGGAGCCGGCGAGCAGCCCGCCGAACCCGCCGTGGCCCCGGCTGCCGAGCACCAGCATGCCCGCCTCGGCGGAGCGTTCCTGGAGCACCAACGCCGGTGGGCCGTCGAACACCTCGCCGTGCACGCTGACGCCGGGCCGGTCCGCGGCGGCGTCCGCCGCCGCCCGGCGGACCAGCTCCTCGACCTGCCGCCGGGCGTTCTCGTCCGGCCAGATCCCGGGCGCCACGCCGGGGCCGATCCAGCCCGCGACGGTCAGCCACTCGAAGACGTACGCGAGCCGTACCGGCCGGCCGGAGCGGCCCGCCTCGTCGAGCGCCCAGTCCAGCGCCACCGACGCGTCGGTGGACCCGTCGTAGCCCACCAGGATCTCGTCGTCGCTCATGCGTCACCCTTCAGGGCCGGGTCGGTCTCGCGGATCCACCGCCACTCGGCGACCCGGGGGTCGTCCTCGCCGTGCTCGCGGGTGTAGTCGCGGCAGGCCTGCCGGGTGTCCACCATCTCCTGACGCAGGTGCGCGGCGCGCGAGCGCAGCCCCGGCACCCGGTCGATGGTGTCGATGACCAGGTGGAAGCGGTCCAGGTCGTTGAGCATCACCATGTCGAACGGCGTGGTGGTGGTGCCCTCCTCCTTGTAGCCGCGCACGTGCAGGTTCTCGTGGTTGGCCCGGCGGTAGGTGAGCCGGTGGATCAGCCACGGGTAGCCGTGGTAGGCGAAGATGACCGGCTTGTCGCGGGTGAAGATGGTGTCGAACTCGTTGTCCGGCAGGCCGTGCGGGTGCTCCGAGGGCGGTTGCAGGCGCATCAGGTCGACCACGTTGACCACCCGCACCCTCAGGTCGGGCAGGTGCCGGCGCAGCAGGTCGGCCGCGGCGAGCGTCTCCAGCGTCGGCACGTCGCCGGCGCAGGCGAGCACCACGTCCGGCTCGGCGCCGTCGTCGGTGCTGGCCCAGTCCCAGATGCCCAGGCCGCGGCGGCAGTGCTGGACCGCCTCGGCCATGGTCAACCAGTTGGGCGCCGGCTGCTTCCCGGCCACCACCACGTTGATGTAGTGCCGGCTGCGCAGGCAGTGGTCCATGGTGGAGAGCAGCGTGTTGGCGTCCGGCGGCAGGTAGACCCGGACCACCTCGGCCTTCTTGTTCACCACGTGGTCGATGAAGCCCGGGTCCTGGTGCGAGAAGCCGTTGTGGTCCTGCCGCCAGACGTGGCTGGAGAGCAGGTAGTTCAGCGAGGCGATCGGCTCCCGCCAGGGGATGTGCCGGGTCACCTTGAGCCACTTGGCGTGCTGGTTGACCATCGAGTCGACGATGTGGATGAACGCCTCGTAGCTGGTGAAGATGCCGTGCCGGCCGGTCAGCAGGTAGCCCTCCAGCCAGCCCTCGCAGAGGTGCTCGGAGAGCACCTCCATCACCCGGCCGTCCGGCGAGAGGTGGTCGTCGCCGGGCTCCCGGCGGCCGACGAACGCGCGGTCGGTGACCTCGAACGCGGCGCCCAACCGGTTGGAGGCGACCTCGTCCGGGCCGAACAGGCGGAACGTCTGCGGATTGCGGGTGATCACGTCGCGGACCCACGGGCCGAGCGTGCCGGTCGCGCCGGCCACCGTGGCGCCCGGCTCGTCGACCTCGACGCCGTAGTCGCGGAAGTCGGGCAGGTCCAGGTCACGGAGCAGCTTGCCGCCGTTGGCGACCGGGTTGGCGCTCATCCGCCGGTCGCCGGTGGGCGGCAGCGCGGCCAGCTCGGCGACCGGGCCGCCGGTGGCGTCGAACAGCTCCTCCGGCCGGTAGCTGCGCAGCCAGCGCTCCAGCTCGGCCAGGTGCGCCGGGTTGTCGCGCACCTCGGCGATCGGCACCTGGTGGGCGCGGAACGTGCCCTCGACAGGCTTGCCGTCGACGTCCGCCGGCCCGGTCCAGCCCTTCGGCGTGCGCAGGACGATCATCGGCCAGCGGGGGCGCTCGACCTCGCCGCCGGAGCGGGCCCGGCGCTGGATCTCGGCGATCTCGTCGACCACCCGGTCGAGCGTGGCGGCGAGGATCTGGTGCACGGCGGCAGGGTCGTCGCCCTCGACCACGTACGGCTGGTAGCCGTAGCCGCGCATCAGGTCGAGCAGGTCGTCGGTGGGGATGCGGTCCAGCACGGTCGGGTTGGCGATCTTGTAGCCGTTGAGGTGCAGGATCGGCAGCACCGCGCCGTCGCGCGCCGGGTTGAGAAACACGTTCGACAGCCAGCTCCCGGCCAGCGGGCCGGTCTCCGCCTCGCCGTCGCCGATCACGCAGGCGACCAGCAGGTCCGGGTTGTCGAACGCGGCCCCGTACGCGTGGCTCAGCGCGTATCCCAGCTCGCCGCCCTCGTGGATCGAGCCCGGCACCTCCGGCGCCACGTGGCTGGGGATGCCGCCGGGGAAGGAGAACTGCCGGAACAGCCGCTGCATGCCGGCCTCGTCGCGCGGGATGTGGTGGTACAGCTCGCTGTAGGTGCCCTCCAGCCAGGTGTTGGCGACAAGCGCGGGACCGCCGTGACCGGGGCCGGTGACGAAGATGGCGGACAGGTCCTTCTCGACGATGACCCGGTTGAGGTGGGCGTAGAGCAGGTTGAGGCCGGGGCTGGTGCCCCAGTGCCCCAGCAGGCGCGGCTTGACGTGCTCAGGCTTGAGCGGCTCGCGGAGCAGCGGGTTGTCGAGCAGGTAGATCTGCCCGACGGTCAGGTAGTTCGCCGCCCGCCAGTAGGCGTCCAGCCGGCGCAGCTCGTCGTCGGTCAGGGGGCTGTGCAGGTCCAGCGCGGTGTCCATGCTGCGTTAGCCTCTCGTGGCTCGGGGTCGTCTGCCACTCGGGGAGGAAACCACCGTCCCCGGCGCGTCCACTCTCGCCGCCGCGCGGGGGCGGCGGTCAGGGCCGTAGGTCCCGGGTCGCGCGGGCGTCATGACCCGTCCCCGGCGCCCGGGTCGAGCCCCCGGACGACGATCAGCGGGGCCGGCGAGTGGTAGAGCAGCGCCTGGCTGACCGCGCCCAGGCTGGACTGCACCGGGCCGTCGCCGCGCGCCCCGACCACGGCGAGCTGCGCCGAGCGGGACCGGTCGAGCAGGACGTCGCGGGGGTCGCCGCGTACGGTCCGGCAGTCGGCGGCGACCCGGGGGTGCCGGGCGGCGTGCCGGTTGACCGCCTCCTCCAGCACGCCGTCGTCGCCGTCGCGGCGCTCCGGCTCGACCACCCGGACGGCGAGCAGCCGGGCGCCCCGGCGTTCGGCGCAGTCGAAGGCGTACCCGAGGGTGGCGCGGGAACCGGGCGAGTCGTCCCAGCCGACCAGCAGCGGCCCGGGCGGCGCCGGCTCGGACCGGCCGACGAGGACCGGACAGCCGGCGCGGGCGGCCAGTTCGACCGCCGGCGCGTCGGCCGGTACGCAGGCCGGGCAGGTGGCCATGCCGCCGTCACCGAGCGCGACCAGGAACGCGGTGTCGGCGGCCCGCAGCAGCGCCTCGACGGGTGAGCCCTCCACGATCTCGCCGCTGACCGGCACCTCCGGCGCGGCGTCGGCGACGATCGTGCCGGCGCGTTCCAGCACGCTCTCGGCGTCGATGCGGGTGCCGCCGGCCGGGGCGGGCCCGGAGGTGGCCGCCCAGTTGAACGCGTGCACCAGGTGCAGCGGCCGGCGGTGCGCGGCGGCCTCGGCGGCGGCCGTGCGGACCACCGACAGGGCCTGCGCGGTCCGGCCGACGCCGACCACCACCGCGCCGTGGCTGGGTGCGGCCATGCCGGCTCACCTCCCGACCGCGCTCCTCACCCACGGTAGTCGGGCGGTCGGTCGGCCGGAGCGGGTCAGCGGAACTGGAGGCGGTTGACCGCGTCGAAGAGCCGGGCGCCGAACAGCCGGCGGGTGTGCACCATCGCCCACGCGGCGGCGGTGACCAGGTAGCGGGTGCGCGGGCGGCGGGCGACGACGGCCCGCTCGATCACCCGGGCCACCGCGTCCGCCGGGGCGGCGAGCATCGGGTTGCGGTAGGACTTCGCCATCGACGCGTCCACCGCGGCGACCATCCGGTGGTACGGCCCGGCCGGGTCGGCTGTCGCGCCGAGCGTGGACGCGGCGACCGCGCCGAAGCCGGTGCGGATCAGGCCCGGCTCGATCACCGCCACGTCGATGCCGAACGGGCGGGTCTCCTGGCGCAGCGCGTCGGAGACGGCCTCCACCGCGTACTTGCTGGCGTGGTAGTAGCCGCCGCCGGGGAAGACCAGCCGGCCGCCCATCGAGCTGACGTTGACGATCCGGCCCCGGCCGGCGCGACGCATGCCGGGCAGCACGAGCTGGGTGAGCCGGGCCAGCCCGAAGACGTTCGTCTCGAACTGGGCGCGTACCCGCTCGATCGGGGTCTCCTCGATCGGGCCGTACTCGCCGTAGCCGGCGTTGTTGATCAGCACGTCGACCTGGCCGTGGGCGGCTTCCACGGCCTGCACGGCGGCGCGCATGGACGCCTCGTCGGTGACGTCGAGGGGGAGCAGTTCGGCGCCGGTGTCGGCCAGGTCGGCGATCGCGTCGACCTTGCGCGCGGTCGCGTACACGGTGAGGTCGGGCCGGCGGGCGAGGCGCGCGACGGTGGCCCGGCCGATGCCGGAGGAGGTGCCGGTGATCAGGACGGCGGTCATGCGGGGTCTCCCTGGTGGGGTAGGCCGGCGACGAGCAGCGCGACGCCGTCGCGCAGCCGCTGCCGGGGCAGGTCGGGGTCGGTGAGGTCGGCCTCCAGGCCGCGGGTGAGCGCGACGAGCACGTCGGCCACCACGCGGGCCCGCGGCCCGGCGGCGTCCGCCAGCGTGTCGGCCAGCAGGTCGGTCATCTCGGCGGTGTACGCCTCGACGAGGTCGCCGGTGAGCTTTCCGCTGGCGTCCAGCAGCTCGGTGGCGTGCGGGCTGTCCCGGTGCAGCGTGAGGGTGAGTTCCAGCTTGGCGGCGAGCACGTCGTGCAGCCTGGCGGCCAGGTCGCCGTCGGCGGTGGTGGCGGCGTGGCGGGCCCGGTCGAGCGAGTCGGCGAAGAGCCGCTCGGCCAGCCGCCGGTAGGCGTCGTCCTTGTTGCGCACGTACTGGTAGACCGCCGGCCGGGACATCCCGGCGGCGGCCGCGATGTCGTCCATCGTCGTGCGGCGCATGCCGTGCCGGGTGAAGCAGGCGTACGCGGCGGTCAGGATCGTCTCCAACCGGGCCTCTGACATGCTGACGATTCTTGCACAGAATGTCAGGACGTCGCACGTGGCTCCGGTCACTCCGCCGGGGCGCGGCGGTCAGCGTGGCGCGGGGAGCGCCGGGTGCACGCGCAGCACCACGGCGGTGGCGTTGTCCTCCCCGCCGGCGGCGAGGCTGGCGTCCAGCAGGGCCCGGACGGTGCGCGCCGGGTCGCGCCGGGCGGCCAGCAGGTCCCGCAACCGGTGGTAGCCGAGTTGGTCGCTGACCCCGTCGGTGCAGAGCAGCCAGGTGTCGCCGCGCCGCATCGGGACGCAGAGCAGGTCCGGTTCCGGCCCGTCCGGGTGGCCCACGTAGCGCAGCAACTGGTAGCGGGCCCGGGACGCCTCCGGCGAACCGGCCGCCCACCAGCCGTGCAGCAGGCCGAGCCAGGCCATCGTGTGGTCGACCGTGACCAGTTCCAGCAGTCCCTCGCGCAGCCGGTACGCCCGCGAGTCACCGATCTGCACCAACCAGCCCTGGCCGTCGGTCGGCTCGACCACCAGTGCGGTGAGCGTGCAGCCGGTCAGCCCGGCCAGGCCCGCGCCGGCCCGGCGTACCCGTCGGTGCGCCTCGGTCGTGGCGGCGCGCAGGCCGGCGGCGTCGACGACCGGCCAGGCGGCGCGGACCTGGTCGACGAAGGTGCGCGCCGCGGTCGTGCCGGCCGCCCGGCTGCCCTCGCCCTCGCCCATGCCGTCGCAGACCACGGCCAGCGGCAGCGTCTCGTCGACGTGCAGCACGTCGTAGTTCTCCGGGTAGCGGTGCCCGACCACGCTGCCCCCGGCGATCTCCAGGGTGTGTCGCCCGGCGGTCGGTCGGCGGGCGGCCTCGACCTGCCGGTCCAGCGGACGGCGACGGAACACCTACGGAAAGTAACACCGGCGTGATCTGCCGGTGGGCAGGCGGCGACGTGTCGTCTGTCAACCAGGGTTGACGAATCTGGTCTTGTCAACCTACATTGACAGCATGAGTCATGCGACGGAACTCGCGGCGGCGGCCGGCAGCACCGACCCCAAGGTCGGCCTGCGCGCGGTGCTCGCCCTGCGCCGGCTGCTCGAACGGCTCGAGGTGGTCCAGGTGGACAACGCCCGGCGGCAGGGCTGGTCCTGGCAGGAGATCGCCGACGCGCTCGAGGTCAGCCGGCAGGCGGTCCACAAGAAGCACGCCGGGCGACCGGCGGTGCCCCAGAGCTGGGAGGCGTGATGTTCGAACGATTCACCGACCGGGCCCGAACCGTGGTACGCCACGCGCTGGTCGAGGCCCAGGCCGAGGGCCGGCGTCCGGTCGGCACGGAGCATCTGCTGCTCGGCGTGCTCGCCGACCGCGACAACCTGGCGGTCCGGCTGCTCGCCGCCGACGGGATCGACGCCGACGCCCTGCGCGCGGCGGTTTCCCGGCACACCGCGCAGGGCGTCGACGGGCTCGGCGCGGCGGACGCCGCCGCGCTGCGTGAGATCGGCATCGACCTCGCCGCGATCGTGGCACGCATCGAGGAGTCCTTCGGCCCCGACGCGTTGCGCGAGGCGACGCCGCGCCCGCGCCGTTGGTGGCGCCGCCGGCACGGCACCGGCCGGCTCTCGCCCCGGGCCAAGAAGGTGCTGGAGCTGTCGCTGCGCGAGGCGCTGCGACTGGGCCACCGGCACATCGGCACCGAGCACATCCTGCTCGGCCTGCTCCGCGAGGGCGGCGGCCTGGGCGCGCAGGTGCTCGCCGAGGCCGGCGCGGACCTCGACGACCTGCGCCGGCGGGTCGAGGCGGCGCTGCGCGAGGCGGCCTGACACGGGGTCGCGGATTCAAACCTGTTTGCGGTCCACGCAACCACCCCGCCCGCCGGGTCGCCGCCAGGCTCGACGTGCTGCACACTGACGCCGTGGACGGTGCAGACGACAAGCGCCCGGTGACCGCCGAGAACCGGACCCCGCGCTCCGCCGTGGTGGTCAACCCGGTGAAGGTGGCCGACCTGGACGAGTTCCGGCGGATCGTGGACGGCGCGCTCGACGCGGCCGGCTGGCCCGCCCCGACCTGGCACGAGACCACGGTCGAGGACCCGGGGCGCGGCCAGGCCGAGGAGGCGGTCAAGGCCGGGGCCGAGGTGGTCTTCGCCTGCGGCGGCGACGGCACCGTGATGGCCTGCGTCACCGCGTTGGCCGGCACCGACGTGGCGCTCGCCGTGCTGCCGCAGGGCACCGGCAACCTGCTCGCCGCCAACCTCGGCCTCAGCAACGACCTCGCCGCCGGGCTGGAGGTCGCGGTCGAGCGCGGGATGCGCCGGCTCGACGTCGGCGTGGTCGACGACCAGTGCTTCGCGGTGATGGCCGGGATGGGCTTCGACGCCCAGATGCTCGACTCCACCTCCGAGACCACCAAGAAGCGGATCGGCTGGCCGGCCTACCTGGTCGGCGCCGCCCGCCACCTGCGGGACCGGCCGATGCGCGTCTCGGTGCGCATCGACGGCCGGCCGCCGCTGCGCCGCCGCGCCCGCTCGGTGCTGATCGCCAACGTCGGTCGCCTCCAGGGCGGGGTGCGCCTGCTCACCGACGCCGAGCCCGACGACGGCTGGCTCGACGTGGCGGTGCTGACCCCGCGCACGATCGGCCACTGGCTCGCCATGGGCTGGGCGCTGGTCCGCCGCACCGGCAGCGTGCCCCGGATGGAGGTGTTCCGGGCCCGCACCGTCGAGATCGCCAGCAACCGGGCCCAGCCCCGCCAGCTCGACGGCGACCTCATCGAGCCGGGGCGCTCACTCACCGCCACCATCCGGCCCGAGTCGCTCTGGCTCTGCGTGCCGCAGCCGGAGGACCACCCCGACCTCGCCGAGGACGCCAAGGCCGCCGCCGAGCGCGGTGAGCAACTGGTCGAGGAGGTGCGCCGTGAGTAGCACCAAGCTCGTCCCCGAGACGCGGCTGATGACCCAGAACGAGCTGTCCGCCGACGACGCCTGGCACACCCTGCGCCGGCACGGCGGCTGGTGCCTGCTGCGGGACGCCTTCATCCGGTTCCGCTACGGCGACGGCTTCAGTCACTCCCGGGCCCTGGCGTTGCAGCTCTGCCTGGCCGTGGTGCCGTTCCTGATCGCGCTCACCGGCCTGATCACCGATCTCGGCGCGGACGAGGGCGGCAAGGTCGTCGCCGACACGGTGCTGGCGATCACGCCGGGCCAGAGCGAGACGGTGGTGCAGGAGCTGCTTACCGACTCCGACCGCTCGGAGGACGCCGGCGAGCTGGCGCTGACGCTCGGCCTCATCACCGGGCTGGTCGCGTTGACCACCACGATGGCCCAGATCGAGCGGGGCGCCAACCGGATCTACGGGGTCGAGCGGGACCGCCCGGCGTTCCCCAAGTACGTGCGCGCCGCCGTCCTCGCGCTTGTCGCCGGCGTGCCCGCGCTGACCGGGTTCCTGATCCTGGTCGGCGGCGGCGCGATGGGTGACTCGGTGCGCGCACACTACGAGTGGGGCGACCTCGCGACGGTGGTGTGGGACGTGATCCGCTGGCCGCTGAGCCTCGGCCTGACCGTGCTCGCCGTCGCGGCGCTGTTCCGGCACGCGCCGCGCCGCAAGCAGCCCGGTCTGTCCTGGCTCTTCTTCGGTGCCGGCATCGCCATCGCCATCTGGTGGGTGGCCAGCCTGCTGCTCGCCGCGTACGTCAAGTACAGCGGCGGGTTCGGCCAGACCTACGGCGCGCTCACCGGCATGATGGCGCTGCTGCTCTGGGCCAACCTCACCGGGATGGCGCTCTTCGGCGGGCTGGCCTTCGCCGCCCAGTTGGAGGCGATGCGGATCGGCGTGGAGGAGCCGGCCCAGCCGGACCTGTGGGAGCCGGAGGCGCAGCGCCAGGAGCTGCTGGACACCGGCGAGATGACCGCTCTCTGACGCCGCGCCGACGCGGCGTGTGAGAGCCACGCCGATCGGGTACAGCGCGCCTCGCAGAAGAAAAGGGAGGTGCGGTGTGACCGCGGTCAAGGAATCCGGGCGCCGGCCGCTCGGCCACTTCGCCGAGCGGAGCCTGGTCGGGCTGCTCGCGGTGGCCGGCGCGGGCGTCGCGTTCGGCGTGCTGCTGATGCTCGTCCGGTTCCGCTGGAGCCCGCTGCAACACGCCGACCACGAGGCGGCCGAGTGGTTCAACAACCTCGTGGCCCCGCACGGTCCGCTGGTCACCGTGCTCCAGGCGATCACCGACCTGGGCGGCCGGCCGGTGCTGATCTGGCTGATCACCATCGCGGTGGTGGGCCTGCTGATCCGCCGCCAGTCCCGGCTGGCGGTCTACCTGATCGCCACCGGTGTGGGCGGGCTGATCCTCGACCCGTCGCTCAAGGCGCTGGTCGGGCGGCTGCGCCCGGTGGTGGACGTGCCGATCGCCAGCGCGCCCGGCAACAGCTTCCCCAGCGGCCACGCGCTCGGCTCGTTCGTCGCGTACGGCGCGCTGCTGCTGGTGTTCCTGCCCGCCATGGCGCCGCGCTGGCGCAAGCCGGCCATCGCCATCGCCGCCGTGCTGATCTTCCTGGTCGGGCTGACCCGGATCGCGCTGGGCGTGCACTTCGTCTCCGACGTGCTGGGCGGCTGGCTGCTCGGCGCGGCCTGGCTGGGCGTCACCGCGTACGCCTTCCGGCTGTGGCGGCGCGAGCGCGGCCGGCCGGTCCCGCCGCTGACCGAGGGCCTGGAGCCTGAGGCGGGCGAGGAGATCGCCCTGGCCCCGGACGAGGAGAAGGTGCTGGAGCACCCCCGCTCGTCGGTGGCCGAGCTGCTGGTCGGCTGGGTGATCGTCTTCGGCGCGCTGTACGCGTTCGGCATGTACGTCAGCTACCACGCCAAGGGCACGGTCTTCGACTGGCTCGACACCGAGGTGCCGCGCTGGTTCGCCGCCCGGCACACCGACACGCTCACCGACCTGAGCTGGTGGTGGAGCAAGTTCGGCGACACCCACGCCATCCTGCTGGTCTCGCTGGTGTTCTGCCCGATCGTGCTGGCCGTGTGGCGGCGCTGGCGGCCGGTGCTGTTCGTGGTGCTGGCCATGTTCGGCGAGCTGAGCCTCTTCCTGGCCAGCGCGCGGGTCGTGGAGCGGCCCCGCCCGCCGGTGGAGAACCTGGACGGGCAGATGCCCACCTCGTCGTTCCCGTCCGGGCACATCGCGGCGACCATCTGCCTCTGGGTGGCCATGGCGATCATCGTGTTCCCGCGCACCGACAGGTGGTGGCGGTGGCTGTTCGTGGCGATGGCGGTGATCATGCCGGTCGGCGTGGCCACCTCCCGGATGTACCGGGGCATGCACCACCCGACCGACTTCATGGGCGCGATCATCCTCGGCACGCTCTGGCTGTCGCTGCTCTGGTGGGTGGTCCGGCCGAACGCCGACGTGGCGCAGGGCAACCAGCCGGAGATCGAGTCCGAGCAGGTCGACGAGCTGGACGACGAGCTGGCCAAGGCCGGCCGGCCGGAATGACCCGATGCTGCGGGTGATGACCTGGAACATCCGCACCGGCGGTCGGGACCGAGACGGCACCGACCGCCGGGACCGGATCCTCTCGGTCGTCACCGCGCAGCGCCCGGACGTGCTGGCCCTGCAGGAGTTGCGCGGGCTGGACCGCACGCTGGGCGCGCTGGCGCGGCGGGCCGGGCTGACGCCCTATCTGGGCCGGTCCTGGTTCGGCCAGTCGGTGGCGGTGCTGGTCCGCCCGCCGCTTCGGGTGCTGGCCGCCGGGTCGGTACGCAGACCGTTCCACCACGCCGCCGCCCGGGTGCGGATCGCCACGCCGGCCGGACCGCTGACCGTGGTGAGCACCCACCTGAACCCGTACTCGGGTTGGCGGCGGCGGATCGAGGCGGGCTGGCTGGCGGCCGCGATGCGGCGCGGCGGGGGAGACCTGGCGCTGCTCGTCGGGGACCTGAACACCCTGGAGCCGGCCGTCGACCACGCCGAGCGGCTGGCCGGGCTGGCCGCCGCGTACCGGCGCCGGCACCTGCGTCGCGATGGGCTCACCGTGGACACCCGCGCGGTGGCCCGGCTGCTCGACGGCGGTCTGGTCGACCTCTGGCCGCGCACGGGCGGCGACGGACCCGGCGGGCTGACCGTGCCGACCCGGTACGGCGGCGCGGAGTTCGCCGGGATGCGGCTGGATTACCTGCTCGCCACGCCGGCGCTGGCCGACCGGGTACGCGCGGTGCGGGTGATCCGCGGCGGCGACGCGGACACCGCCTCCGACCACTATCCGGTCCTGGCCGAGCTGGACGTCGACGCCTAGGCCAGGTCGGACACCACGATCGCCACGAAGATCAGGATTACCAGCTCGCTGATGATCCAGGAGTGCGCGTTGGACCAGTCCCGGATCCTCGGCAGCAGCCGCTCGGCGCGACCGCCCAGCAGCACCAGCGCGAGCAGCGGGAGCGCCAGCAGCAGCACGGTGAGGACCAGGAACGGCAGCAGGTGCCACCACGGCCTGTCGTGCCCGGCCAGACTGCCGGCGACCGACGCCATGGTGACCTCGTCGCTGGGCATGGCGAGGAAGAGCAGCACGCCGAGACCGAACGCGAACGCGGGCCGCGGGTCCTCCAGCTTGCGCATCCAGCCCGGCGGCTGGTTCCGCCCGCGCCTGACGAACGTGATCACCATGAGCACCAGCAGCAGCGCCAGCACGATCCAGTCGATCAGGTGCCGGCTGCCGCTGTCCTTCGTGCCGTTGCCTGCGGCGTGGCGCACCACGCGGAACACCGCGTACCAGACGGTCAGCGGGATCAGCGTGCCCAGCGCCGCGCCCGCGAGATAGGCCACCGAGCTGCGCCGCGGGTCGCGGCTGGCGGCCAGGAAGACCGCGCTGATGAGCTGCGGCCCGGCGATCATCACCAGCGTCAGCGGCAGCACGGTCAGCAGGTTCATGCGCTCATTGTGTTGCCGCCGGGGCGGCCGGGCGGCCGGTTCTAGAGGATCAGGTTGAGCAGCACGGTCAGCACCACCGACGCCACGATCGAGAAGAGGATCATCAGGAGGCAGCCGAACCCGCCACCGGCGGGCCGGATCTCGGTGTTCCCGATACGCATGTCGTCGACCTTCCCGTCACAGCTCGCGCAGCCGGGGCAGCAGCTCCTCCTGGGCCCAGTCGAGGAACATCGGCTGGCTGTCGCCGCCCACCTGCACCAGCGCCACGTGGGTGAAGCCGGCGTCGACGAACTTCTTGAACGCCTCGACGTGCCGTTCGGTGTCCGGGCCGCAGGAGATGCCCTCGGCCACGTCCTCCTCGCGGACGAACTGGGTGGCCGCCGCGAACGCGTCCGGGTTCGGCAGGTCGGCGTTGACCTTCCAGCCCATCCCGAACCAGCGGAACTGGTCGTGCACGATCTTGCGGCACTCGTCCTCGTCCGGGCCGTAGCAGATCGCCACCTGGCCGTAGCGGGGGCGGCCCGCGCCGCCGGCCTCCTCGTACATGTCGACCAGGTGCGACAGCGGGTCGGTGGCGATCATGGCGTCGGCGTACTCGGCGGCGAGGGTGGCCGACTGCCGGCCGGACGCGGCCACCGCCATCGGCACCGGGTGCTCGGGCCGGTCCCACACGTACGCGTCGGGCACGTCGAAGTGGTTGCCGGAGAACGTCAGCGTCTCGCCGTTGAGCAGCGGCCGGATGATCTGCAACGCCTCCTCGAACATCTCGTGCCGCTGCTGCACGTGCGGCCACCCGCCGACCACGTGCTCGTTCAGGTTCTCCCCGGCGCCGAGGCCGAGCGTGAACCGCCCGTCCGAGAGCACGCCGATGGTGCTGGCCTTCTGCGCCACCACCGCCGGGTGGTAGCGCCGGATCGGGCAGGTGACGAACGACAGCAGCTCGGGCCGGGTGGTGGCGTGGGCGACCGCGCCGAGCACCGACCAGGCGTACGAGGAGTGGCCCTGCGACTCCAGCCACGGGTAGTAGTGGTCGGACATGACCAGGTGGTCGAAGCCGGCCGCCTCGGCGCGTACGGCGTGGTCGACCAGGTCCTTCGGGCCGGCCTGCTCGCACATCAGGGTGTAGCCGACGTTCACCATGGCGCCTCTCCTTCCGGGTGGATCGTCCCGGGATACCCCGCCGGGCGAGAGTCAACCTTGACGGGCGGTTTGATGCTGCCTACAGTCCGCCTTAACCGGTTCAGGCCGGGAGGCGCACCATCCTGTGGTGGGGATGACCGCCCCTGCGGCGGCCCGTGCAAGGCGGGCCGCCGCAGGACTTAACCGGTTGCCTTCGAGGGTTCATCGGCCTACGCTGATGGCGGCGTCCGGGATGTCGCCACCTCTTGAGGACAGCCATGAAGAAGATGCTTTCCGTCGCGGGCGCCGCCCTGCTGACGGCACTCACCGCCGTGTTCGCCTTCGGGCAGCCGGCGCAAGCCGCGACCGGCTTCTCCGTCTCCAACGGCCGGCTCTACGACGCCAACGGCACCGAGTTCGTGATGCGCGGCGTCAACCACGCGCACACCTGGTACCCGCAGCAGACCAGCTCGTTCGCCAACATCAAGGCGCTCGGCGCGAACACCGTCCGGGTGGTGCTGGCCACCGGCGACCGCTGGACCAAGAACAGCGCCGCCGACGTGGCCAACGTGATCTCGCTGTGCAAGGCCAACCGCCTCATCTGCGTGCTGGAGGCGCACGACACCACCGGCTACGGCGAGGACGGCGCGGCCACCACGCTGGCCAAGGCCACCGACTACTGGCTGAGCATCGCCGACGTGCTCAAGGGCCAGGAGAAGTACGTCATCGTCAACATCGGCAACGAGCCGTTCGGCAACCAGGGCTACGGCGCCTGGACCACGGACACCTCGAACGCCATCAAGCGGCTGCGGGCCGGCGGCCTCACCCACACGATCATGGTGGACGGCCCGAACTGGGGCCAGGACTGGTCGTTCACCATGCGCGACAACGCCGGCACCGTGTTCAACGCCGACCCGCAGCGCAACACCGTCTTCTCCATCCACATGTACGGCGTCTTCGACACCGCCGCGGAGATCACCGACTACCTGGGCCGGTTCCGCAACGCCGGGCTGCCCGTCGTGGTCGGCGAGTTCGGCTTCAACCACTCCGACGGCAACCCCGACGAGGACACCATCATGTCCTACGCCCAGGCCAACCGGATCGGCTACCTCGGCTGGTCGTGGAGCGGCAACGGCGGCGGCGTGGAATACCTGGACATGACGACCGGCTTCAACCCGAACCAGCTCACCAGCTGGGGCCAGCGCATCTTCGCCGGGGCCAACGGCATCACCGCCACCTCCCGCGAGGCGTCGGTCTACGCCGGCAGCTCGCCCAGCCCGACGACGAGCCCGAGTCCGACGACGAGCCCGAGCCCGACGACGAGCCCGAGCCCGACCACCAGCCCGAGCCCGACCACGCCGCCGACCACCACGCCCCCGCCGGCCGGTGGCTGCACCGCCAGCTACAGCGTGGTCAACTCGTGGCAGGGCGGTTTCCAGGGCGACATCAAGGTGACCGCCGGCTCCGCCGCGATCAACGGCTGGACCGCGACGTGGACGTTCGCCAACGGCCAGACCGTCAGCCAGTCCTGGAACGCCACGCTCAGCGGCAGCGGATCGACCTACACCGCCCGCAACGTCGACTACAACGGCCGGCTCGGCGCGGGCGCCAGCACCACGTTCGGCTTCATCGCGAGCTGGAACGGCACGAACGCGACGCCCGCGGTGACCTGCGCCGCGAGCTGACCGACCGCGCATGGGGTGGCCGGGTCCGCACGGACCCGGCCACCGTCCTGCCGGTACGCCCTCAGCTCGGCGCGGTCGGATCGTCGCTGGCCCACCGGCCAGTCGGCGCGGTCGGGTCGTCGGCGGCCCACCGGCCAGCCTCCCGTCGGCACCTGTCGAGCTGAGGGCAGCGACGACTCAGCCCTCCGCCGCCGCAGCCTCGATGCCGCCGCGCCGACACCCGTACCGTTCCACTCGCCGCCCCGGCGGGGCGTGGGTGGAACGGTACGGGTGTCTCCGGCACTCTGACACACCCATGACGTTCCACCCGCTCGCCGGCTGGGGCGTGGGTGGGACGGTATGGGTGTCTCCGGGGCGGGGCATCGTCGGAGTTCCCGTATCCCTTGACCACCGGGGCGAGGTGCGGGCGTACCGGCCGGGCTGCCGTACGATCTGGCGCGCGTCGGGCCGACCGGTCCGGTGCGACAGTCGGGAGGGGACACGATGAGTGAGCCGGGGACCAGGGGACGGCCGTCGGGGCTGGTGATCGGGTCGCTCGTGGCCATCTCGTTCGGGACCGTCTTCATCATGGTCAACAGCGGTGGCCTGCCCGCGCCGTGGCCGCTCGTGGTGCGGATCGCCGGCCTGCTGGTCGCCGCGCTGCTCCTGGTCGGCCTGTTCCGGGTCGCCCGGCAGGCGCCGCCGGCCGCGCAGGGACCGGAGGCGGCGGGCTTCATGGACCGCCGCTACTGGATCGTGGTGGCGCTGGAGGCGGTCGCGCTCTTCGGCGGCCTCGCCGTGATCAACAATGTGTTCGACCGGCCCGAGGTGTCGGTGGCCTGGGTCGCGGTGGTCGTCGGCGTGCACTTCTTCGGCCTCGCCGCCGTGTGGCGGATGCCCCGCTACCACTGGCTGGGCGCCGTGATGACCGCACTCGGCCTGGCCGGCTTCCTCACCTACGCCCTCGGTGGTGACGCGGCGGCGGTCGGCCTGGTCTCGGGCGTCGGCTGCGGCGCGGCGCTCTTCGCCACCGTCGCGTTGGCACTCCGCGACACCACCCGCCGCGCTGGCTGACCCCACCCGTCCCAAGCGGGAGGGTGGTGGACGGTGGCGGCCGGGCGGGGCGGGACGTGGAGACCCGGTCAGGCGGAGGCCAGGCGGGCGGCGCGGGTCAGCAGGTATTCCTGTTCGGGGCCGCTGGTCGTCCTCGCGGCGGCGGCCCGGTAGTGGGTCACCGCCGCGTCCCGGTCACCGGCCATCTCGTGCAGGTGGGCGCGGGCCGCGTCGAGCCGGTGCGAGCCGGCCAGCCGGGGGTCCGCCGCCGGACCGGCGAGCGCGTCCAGCCCGGCGGCCGGGCCGTGCACCATGGCGGTGGCGACGGCCCGGTTCAACGCCACCACCGGGCTGCCGGTGAGGCGTTCCAGCACCCGGTAGAGCGCGAGGATCTGCGGCCAGTCGGTCGCCGCCGCGTCCGGCGCCTCGTCGTGCAGCGCCGCCACCGCGGCCTGGAGCTGGTACGGCCCGACCGGCCCCCGGCGCATCGCATCGGTGACCAGTGTCGTGCCCTCGGCGACGGCGGCGGTGTCCCAGCGGGACCGGTCCTGCTCGGCCAGCGGGATCAGCTCGCCGGACGGGCCGGTGCGGGCGGCGGCGCGCGCCTCGGTGAGCAGCATCAGCGCGAGCAGCCCGGCCACCTCGCTGTCGGTGGGCAGCAGGCGGTGCATCTCCCGGGCCAGCCGGATCGCCTCCTCGCACAGGTCGACGCGCCGCAGGTCGTCGCCGAGGGTGGCGGTGTGTCCCTCGGTGAAGATCAGGTAGAGCACGTGCAGCACGGCGGCGAGCCGGGCCTGCCGGTCGGTCGGCTCGGGGAGCCGGAACGGCAGGCCGGAGTCCTTGATCCGCTGCTTGGCCCGGCTGATCCGCTGCGCCATGGTGGCCTCGGGCACCAGGAACGCGCGGGCGATCTCGGCGGTGCTCAGGCCGCCCACCGCGCGCAGCGTCAGCGCGATGGCCGACGGGGTGGTCAGCGTCGGGTGGCAGCAGAGGAAGAGGAGCACCAGCGTGTCGTCCCGGTCGCCGGTCAGCGGCTCGTCGGCGGCCGGCGCGGTCCGCCGGTCGTCGCCGGAGCGCCTAGCCGCGCGTTCCTCCCGGTCCCGCCGGGCCGTCTCGGCCCGCACCAGTTCGATCATCCGCCGGTACGCGACCTGGGTGAGCCAGCCGCGCGGATGCTCCGGCAGCCCGTCGGCGGGCCACTGCCGGGTGGCCGCCAGCAGCGCCTCCTGCACCGCGTCCTCGGCGGTGGCGAAGTCCCCGAAGCGGCGGGCGAGCACGCCGAGGACCTGCGGCGCCAGCTCGCGCAGCAGGTCCTCGACGGCGTGGTCGACCAGGGTCACATCTCCTGCGGCGGGCCGGACATCACCGGGTGCACCTCGATCGGCATGTTCAGCGGCCGGCCGCCGGGACCGGGCGCGGTGGAGATGAACGCGGCGATCTCGACCGCCCGCTGCGGGGTCTCGCAGTCGACGATCCAGAAGCCGGCCAGGAACTCCTTGGTCTCCGCGAACGGTCCCTCGGTGACCACCGGCGCGCCGTTCTCGCCGGCCCGGACGATGCGGGCCTGCGGCGGCCCGCCCAGCCCCTCGCCCTGCACGAACTCGCCGTCCGCCACGAGTTTGGCGTTGACCTCGCCCATGAAGTCGATGTGCGCCCGGAACTCCGCCGGGGTCCAGGTGTCCACCGACGGGAACTCGGCCCCGGCGGCACTGAACTGCATCAGCAGCATGTACTTCACGACTCGCTCCTCACGCCCGAGCACCGATTGTCGGTGCTTCCACCCACGGGTAGAAGCCGCCACCCCGGTTCTCTACATCGGCGGGCGAAGAATCCGAGAATGGTGGTCACGCCGCGACCGCGGTCGCCTCCAGCTCGACGAGCACGTCGGGTTCGAAGAGGTGAGCCACGCCGATCAGCGACGCCGGCGGCAGCGGACGGGGCAGGTCCAGTTCCTCGGCGACCGACTCGATCCCGGCCATGAACGGCCCGATCTGCTCGGGCGTCCATCCGGTGACGTAGAAGGTCAGCCGGACCACGTCGTGGAACGAGGCGTCGACGCCGGCGAGGGCGCGGCCGGTGTTGCGCAGCACCTGCGCGACCTGCCCGGTGAGGTCGCCGGGCGCGACGGGCGTGCCGTCGCCGAGCCGGGCGATCTGGCCGCTGACGTGGATGTGGCGTGACCCGGTGGCCACCGCGACGTGGTGGTAGGGCGTGTGCGGCTGAAGATCGTCGGGGCTGAGCAGGGTTACGGACATCAGGTCTCCTCCGAATGCGGTGTAGCGGTTTACTATTGATACCTAGTTGACGGAGGACACTTCAAGGAGATCTGGTTTCATGCGCGATACCGCCACCCCCCGCGCCGACGAGCTGCGGATCGACGCACCCCACCGCGAGCTGCTCGACCAGGTGCTCGACAAGTGGTCACTCAGCGTCCTCAACGAGCTGTGCGAGCGCCCGTGCCGCTTCAACGAGCTGCGTCGCGCGATCCCGGCGGTGACGCAGAAGTCGCTCACCGCGACGCTGCGGCGCCTCGAACGCAACGGCATCGTCGAACGCCACGTCGTGGCGACCCGGCCGGTCGCGGTGGAGTATCGGATCACCCCGCTGGGCAAGACGTTGCGCGCGCCGATCGACGCGCTCCTCGACTGGGCCGACGCGCAGCTACCGCGGATCGAGCAGGCCCGGCGCGCGTTCGACGCCGCGGTGGACTGACGCTCAGACCGCGGTGACCTCCAGCAGCAGCGCCTGCTCCGGGTGCAGCGCGGGCAGGTGCAGGCCGACCGTGGCCAGCACCGACCCGGGCAGCGTCACCCCGGCGTCGGACGCCAGCCAGCCCGGCGGCGTCAGTTCCAGCAGGGCCGGCTCCGGCACCCCGGCCGGCGGGCGCACCCGGTAGCGCCGGGCCGGGTCCAGCCCCGGCAGTCGCACCGCGCCGGGGACCTGCGCGACGGAGGTGGCGACCCGGCTGACCGCGTACACCGCTTCGGAGCGGTCGTGGGCGACGACGCCGTGGGCCTGCACGGCATCGTCCGGGTGGTCGACCCGGACCACCCGGCCGCCGTGCAGCAGCGGGCGCAGCCGCTTGTGCAGCGCCACCCAGGCGGCGAGTTCGGCCCGCGTGGACGCGTCGATCGCGCTGATGTCCCACTCGATGCCGTGGTGGCCGAAGAGCGCGGTGACCGCCCGGAAGCCGAGGTCGTGCACCCGGTGGGTGGTGTGCGAGCGGTCCGGGCCGATGTGCGTGCCGATCAGCTCCGGCGGGAGCAGCAGGCCGGTCCAGCGTTGGACGGCCAGGCGTTCCAGCGCGTCGTTGCAGTCGCTGGCCCAGACCCGGTCGGTGCGGCGCAGGATCTCCAGGTCGACCCGGGCGCCGCCGGACGAGCAGCTCTCGATCTCCAGGCCCGGATGCCGGGCGCGCAGCTCGTCCAGCAGCCGGTAGACCGCCAGGGTCTGCGTGTGCACGCCGGGCCGACCGCCGTGCCCGGCCTCGGTCAGGTCCCGGTTGTGGTCCCACTTCAGGTAGTCGATGCCGTCGTGCTCGCCCAGCACCGCGTCGAGCCGGCCGAGCAGGTACGCGTACGCGTCCGGATGGGCCAGGTCGAGCACCTGCTGGTGCCGCCACGCCGGGGGTAGCCGGCCGGGCGCCTGGAGCACCCAGTCGGGGTGGGCGCGGAACAGGTCGGAGTCGGGATTGACCATCTCCGGCTCGACCCAGAGCCCGAACTGCATGCCGTGCCCGCGTACGTGGTCGATGAGCGGTTGCAGCCCGCCCGGCCAGACCTGCTCGTCGACCCACCAGTCGCCGAGCCCGGCGAGGTCGTGGCGCCGGCCGCGGAACCAGCCGTCGTCCAGCACGAAGCGCTCCACGCCCACCTCGGCGGCCCGGTCGGCGAGCCCCCGCAGCCGGTCCAGCTCGTGGTCGAAGTAGACCGCCTCCCAGACGTTGAGCGTCACCGGCCGGGGCGTGCGCGGATGACCCGGCCGGGCGCGCAGGCTGGTGTGCAGCACGTCGCTGAGCCCGTCCAGCCCGTCGGCGGAGTGCGCCGCGTGAAGCAGCGGGGTGGCGTACTCCTCGCCCGGCTCCAGCACGATCTCGCCGGGGGCGAGCAGCTCGCCGCCGCCGAGCGTGGCGTCGCCGGTCGGGCGTCGCTCGGCCGCCGTGACGTGGTCGCCGCTCCACGCGGTGTGCACCGCCCACACCTCGCCGTGCCCGAAGCCGAAGCCGGGCGTGCCGGCGACCAGCAGCAGCGTGGCGTCGTGCCCGGTGCGGCCGTGTCGCCCCTCGCGGACCCAAGCGCCCATCGGCCACGGGTGCCGCTGCGGCGCGCGTTCCCGGCACCAGCGCCCGGTCAGGTCGAGCAGTTCGGTGGCGACCGCCGGCACCGGCAGCACCGGCGTCAGCTCGCGCAGCTCGTAGCGGCCGTCGCCGTCGTTGCGCAGCCGGTGCCGCACCGTCAGCAACCCCGCCGCGTCCAGCGCGATCTCGACGGTCAGGCTCAACCCCGCGCCCTCGTCCACCGCCCGCACAGTCGCAAGGAGGGGCCCCCTATTAACGCCTGGTGCGGGTAAAGGGGCCCCTTTTAACACCTCGTGCCCGCCTGCGGTGCCGTCCGGCTGTGGAGGCGGTGGGGGAACGTCGTGCACGTCGACGTCGACCAGGCGGAACGCGGTGGACCAGTCCCGGCCGTCGCGGTGGCCGGCCAGCCCGGGCCGGCCGCTCCAGCCCGCGCTCGCCTCGGGCAGCAGCGACAACACGGTGGGCTCGTCGAAGCTGCTCGGCACCACCGGCGGGACGGTGGCGTCGACCAGTCCGGGCAGGTCGTCCGGGGACAGCGGTCCGAGGTCGGCACCCCAGTGCACGACCCGGGGCAGCCCCGGACCGCGCGCGTCGAGCACCAGGCTGGTCCGCGCGCGGCGCAGGTGGACGATCGTCATCCCTTGGAGGCTCCCAGCGTCAGGCCCCGGACGAACTGCTTCTGCAACAGGAAGAAGATCACCAGGGTGGGGATCGCGACCAGCACCGAACCGGCCGAGACGAGGTTGTTGTCGGTGAAGAACTGGCCGCGCAGGTTGTTCAGCGAGCTGGTCACCGGGAACTTGTCGCCGCTGCGCATCAGCACGGTGGCCCAGAAGAACTCGTTGTAGATCCAGGTCACCTCCAGCGTGGCCAGCGCGGCCAGGGCCGGCCGGCACAGCGGCATGGTCACCTGCCAGTACTGCCGCCACACGCTCGCCCCGTCGACCATCGCCGCCTCGTACAGCTCGTGCGGCAGCGCCTTCATGTAGTTGCTGAGCACGAAGACGCAGAAGCCGCACTGGAACGCGACGTTGACCAGGATCAGCCCCCAGTAGCTGTCGTAGAGCAGCTCCGAGTCGCTCATCCAGGCCGGCAGCGGGATCTCGGTGAACATCCGGAACAGCGGGATCAGCAGGGACTGCTGCGGAAGCAGGTTCGCCGCGGTGAAGAGACCGAGCAGCGCGATGTTGAGCTTCCAGCTGAACCGGGCGATCACGAACGCCACGCACGAGGCGAGGAAGAGCGTGAGCAGCACCGCGGGGACGGTGATGTAGACCGAGTTGAGGAAGTGCTTACCGAACTCGGCGGTCTCCCAGGCGGTGACGTAGTTGTCGATGGTCCAGCCGCCGAACGACACGTAGCCGTGCACGGCGGTGTACTGGTAGGAGCGGAACGAGGTGAGCACCGCCCAGAACAGCGGGAACAGCCAGCCGACGGCGACCGTACCCAGGAAGACGTGCAGGACGACCCGGGCGGGCCGCACCGGCCGGCGGCGCCGGGGGGAGACGGCGGTGGTCATCGCTTGCCCTCCCGCATGACGGTCCAGAGGTAGACGGTGATGAAGACCAGGGAGACGGCCAGCATGATGGTGGCCAGCGCGGAGCCGAAGCCGATGCGGCTCGCCTCGCCCACCACGTTCTGGGTGACCAGCGCCGAGATCAGTTCCAACCCGTTGCGGCCCTTGTTGATGACCCAGACCAGGTCGAACGCGCGCAGCGACTCGATCACGGTCACCACCAGCACGATGATGTTGATGGGGCGCATCACCGGGAAGACGACCCGGAAGAACGTGCTGGTCTCCGAGGAGCCGTCGACCGCGGCGGCCTCCCGCAGCGACGGGTCGACGCCCTTCAGGCCGGCCAGGTAGAGCAGCATGATGTAGCCGACGTGCCGCCAGCCGGCGGCCACCAGCACCGCCCAGATGTTGACGTTAGGGTCGCCGTACCAGTCGGTGTCGCCGCCGAACACGCCGTTGAGCAGTCCCTGGTCGCGGCTGTAGATGAGCTGCCAGATGAAGCCGACGAGCGCCAGCGAGAGCACCACCGGCAGGTAGAGCGCGGTCTGGTAGAACCGGCTGCCGCGCAGCTCCTTGTCCAGCAGCACGGCGAGGAACATGCCGAACGGGGTGGCCACCACGAAGAGCGCGGCCAGCCAGAGCAGGTTGTTCTGCACCGCGGGGACGAACGGCGGGTAGTTGTTGACCACGTCGTCGTAGTTCTTCAGCCCGACCCAGTCGATCTCGCCGAGCGGGCCGATGCCGTCCCAGTTCGTGCCGGAGAGCAGCACGGTGGCCGCCGCCGGCAGCCAGACCAGGCCGAGGACGAGCAGCAGGGGCACCAGCACCATCAGCGTGATCACCACGCGGTCGGTGCGGGAGAGAAGCCGTAGCCGGCGGCCGCGGCCACCACCCGTGGTGGTGGTCGCGGCCGGTGGCGGCACGGCGCGATCCGCTTGGATCAGGGGCAGGTCGGACATGGTGTCCTTCCCCCTTCCGCCGTCAGCTGGTGAAGATCGACTTCTTCTGGTTCTCGACGCTGGTGAGCATCCCGCCGATGTCCTTCGGGTTCTTGATGAACTGCTGGAGCGCCGGGATGATCACGGTGGAGGCGAAGTCCGGCCGGGTGTCCCGGTCGAGGAACTGTGCGATCTCGGTGGCCGAGCCGACCAGTTCGGCGGCCTTCTTCTGCAGCGCGGTGTAGCCGGCGGTGTCCGCGCCGCTGTTCGCCACCAGCGTGCTCGGGTCGTTCTTCACCGTGATGTTCGCGGCGTCCTTCGAGCCGAGGTAGGTCAGCAGCTTGGTGGCGGCGTCCTTGGACTTCGGCTTGCGGGCCATCATGTAGCCGTCGATCGGCGCGTCCAGGGCCTTCGCCCCGATCGTGGAGTCGACCTCGGGGAACGTGAAGAAGTCCAGGTCCTCCAGGTCGGCGCCGCTGAACTGCTGGCCGACGAAGAGGCCGAGCAGGTACATGCCGCTCTTCTTCTGCTGCAACGACTGGGCGGCCTCCTGCCAGGTGCGGCCCAGCGAGTCGGGCTGGTGCAGGGGGAGCAGGCCGGCCCAGGTGTCGAAGACCTTCTTGACCTTGTCGGAGGTCCAGGCCTCCTTGCCGGCCATCAGGTCGACGTGGAACTGGTAGCCGTTGATCCGCAGGTTGAGGATGTCGAACGTGCCCATCGCCGGCCAGCCGTCCTTGTCGGCGAACGCGATCGGGTTCAGCCCGTCCTTCTTCATCTGCGCGCCGAGCGTGTTGAGGTCGTCGAGCGTCTTGGGCACCTGGTAGCCGCGCTGTTGCCAGACCGACTTGCGGTAGAAGACCGCCCACGGGTAGTACGACGCCGGCACGAAGTACTGCTTGCCGTCGTCGCCCGTGGACGCCTTCTTGAACGCGTCGGTGTAGCCGTCGAGCTTGCCCCAGACGTCGCTGAGGTCGCCGGCCAGGCCCTTGGCCGCGAAGAACCGCATCCGGTAGCCGGCGAACCAGGTGAACACGTCGTCCGGCTTGCCCTGGAGATAGTTGTTGATGTTCTCCTGGAACGTGTTGTGGTCGACCGTGTTGATGTTGACGGTCACCCCGGAGGACGTCTTGAAGCCGTCCATCACCTTGGCGACGACGTCCTTGGGCTTCGGGTCCGACTGGTTCGAGCCGAGCGAGACGCTCTTGGCGTCGCCGCCGGAGTCGGAGTCGGAGTCGCCGCAGCCGGCGAGCGCGCCGGTGCCGAGCAGCGCGCCCGCGCCGGCCGCGCCGGCCAGCAGCGAGCGCCGGTTCAGGCCGGCGACGGACGGGGGTACGAGCCGGGCGAGGTACTCGGCCTGGGAGCGGGGACGGGACATTGCGCCTCCTGCGTGGAGAGGTGTGCTACGAGATCCACCGAGAATCCACACGTCCGAACAGAAATAGCCGGTGGCGGTTGAAGCTACCCCTTGGTACGGCGGTGTCAAGAGGGCAAAAGGACGGTGATAATTGGGCGGTGGCAGGGGAAAGAGCCGGTAAACGTTGTAATCCGTGTCGATGTTGGAAAGTGTTGACTTGGCTCCCCGACCGGGGCACCCTCTGCTCTCATGCGGAACTGGCAGGGCGACGGAATCTTCTACGGCGCGGACTACAACCCGGAGCAGTGGCCCGAGACCGTCTGGGCCGAGGACATCGAGCTGATGCGTCGCGCCGGGGTCAACCTGGTCTCCGTCGGCATCTTCTCCTGGGCCCTGCTGGAGCCGGCCCCCGGCACGTACGAGTTCGGCTGGCTGGACCGGGCACTCGACCTGCTGCACGACGGCGGGATCGACGTCGACCTGGCCACCGCCACCGCCAGCCCGCCGCCGTGGCTGGCCCACCGGCACCCGGAGACGCTGCCCCGCCGCGCCGACGGCACCGTGCTGTGGCCCGGCGGCCGGCAGGCGTACTGTCCCAGCTCGCCGGTCTTCCGGGAACGCTCCCTCGCGCTTGTCGAGGCGGTCGCGCGGCGGTACGCCGACCACCCGGCGGTGGTGCTCTGGCACGTCTCCAACGAGCTGGGCTGCCACAACGTGCACTGCTACTGCGACGTCAGCGCCGAGGCGTTCCGGCGCTGGCTGCGCGAGCGCTACCGCGACCTGGACGCGCTCAACGCCGCCTGGGGCACCGCGTTCTGGAGCCAGCGCTACCACGACTGGGCCGAGGTGAACCCGCCGCGCGCCGCGCCGACCTTCGCCAACCCGACCCAGCAGCTCGACTTCCTGCGCTTCTCCTCCGACGAGCAGCGCGCCCAGCTCCGCGCCGAACGGGAGATGCTGGACCGGCTCGTGCCGCAGCCGATCACCACCAACTTCATGGTCGGCACCGGCATCAGGCACATGGACTACCACTCCTGGGCCGACGACGTCGACGTGGTCGCCAACGACCACTACCTGAACGCCGCCGACCCGCGTCCCGAGGTCGACCTCGCGTTCGCCGCCGACCACACCCGCGGCGTGGCCCGCGGCGCGCCCTGGCTGCTCATGGAGCACTCGACGAGCGCGGTCAACTGGCAGCCCCGCAACGTGGCCAAGACGCCCGGGCAGATGCGCCGCAACAGCCTTGCGCACGTGGCGCGCGGCGCCGACGGGGTGCTCTTCTTCCAGTGGCGCGCCTCCCGCGCCGGCGCGGAGAAGTTCCACTCCGCGCTGGTGCCGCACGCCGGGCCGGAGACCAAGGTGTTCCGCGAGGTCTGCCGGCTCGGCGCCGACCTGCGGGCGCTGGCCGAGGTACGCGGCAGCCGCGTCGACGCCGACGTCGCCGTGCTCTTCGACTACGAGGCGTGGTGGGGCGTCGAACTCGACTCCCACCCCAGCGTCGACGTCACCTACACCGACCGGGTGACCGCGCTGCACGGCGCGCTCTGGCGCGCCGGCGTCACCGCCGACGTGGTGCACCCGACCGCCGACCTGTCCGGCTACCGGCTGGTGCTGGTGCCCACGCTCTACCTGACCCGCGACGTGGACGCCGCCGCGCTGCGCGCGTTCGTCGAGGCCGGCGGCACCGCGCTCGTCACCTACTTCAGCGGCGTCGTCGACGAGCACGACCACATCCGGCTCGGCGGCTACCCCGGCGCGTTCCGGGACCTGCTCGGCGTCCGCACCGAGGAGTTCTTCCCGCTGCGCGACGGCGAGACGGTACGCCTCGACGACGGCTCGCACGCCGACGTGTGGACCGAGTGGCTGCACGCCGAGGGCGCGGACGTGCTGGCCGCGTACGCCGACGGGCCCCTGCCGGGCGTGCCCGCGCTGACCCGCCACGCGGTCGGCGCGGGCGCCGCCTGGTACGTCGGCACCCGGCTCGACGACGCGGCGACCGACGGGCTGGTGGCCCGGCTGCTCGCCGAGGCCGGCGTGCGCCCGGCGGCGACCGCGCCGGTCGGGGTGGAGGTGGTCCGCCGCCGCTCGGCGGAGCGGAGCTGGTTGTTCGTGGTCAACCACACCGGCGAGCCGGCCCGCCTGCCGGTCACCGGCGTCGAGCTGCTCGGCGGCGCGCGGTGCGACGGCGAGCTGACGGTGCCGCCCGGCGAGGTGGCGGTGGTCCGCGAGGACCTCGTGTCCGAGCCCGCGACCACCTGACCGGTACCCTGCCGCTCGCGTGCCGAGGAGGTCCCCATGCTCGCCCAGCAACGGCAGAGCGCCATCCTGGAACTGATCCGCCAGCGCGGTGGCGTGCGGGTCAGCCACCTGGTGAGCCGCTTCGGCGTGTCGGACATGACCATCCGGCGGGACCTGGAGGTGCTCGCCGAACGCGGCCTGATCGATAAGGTGCACGGCGGCGCGACGCTCGCCGGCCCCGGCTCCACCGAGGAACCCGGCTTCGCCGCCAAGTCGGTGCGGCAGCGGACCGAGAAGCAGGCCATCGTGGACCGGGCCGCCGACCTGGTCGAGCCCGGCATGGCCGTCGCGCTCTCCGCCGGCACCACCACCGCCGCGCTGGCCGCCCGGCTGGCCGAGGTACGCGGGCTGACCGTGGTCACCAACTCGATCCCGGTCGCCGACGCGCTCTACCAGAACCCCCGCCCCGACCAGACCGTGGTGCTGACCGGCGGCATCCGCACTCCGTCGGACGCGCTGACCGGCCCGGTCGCCGAGGCGGCCATCGCCGCGCTCAACGTCGACCTGCTCTTCCTCGGCGTGCACGGGATGAGCCGGCGTACCGGCTTCACCACCCCGAACCTGCTGGAGGCGGCGGTGAACCGCCGGCTCATCGGCGCGGCCCGCCGCCTGGTCGTGCTCGCCGACCACACCAAGTGGGAGACCATCGGCATCGCCACCATCGCCCCGCTGGGCGAGGCCGACGTGCTGGTCACCGACGCCGGCCTGTCCGCCGACGCCCGCCGGGAACTCGGCGAGCAGGTCGGCGAGCTGATCGTGGTCGACCCCACGTCCTGACGCCGACGCGCCCGCGCTTCTCAGGCACTTCCCAGCGACAGCGGTTAGGGTCCCCTCACCAAGCGTCCGACGGTCCATGTCGGAACGCCGTCCCCGCGGGAGTGACCGATGGTCTTCAAGAAGATGTTGAGCGCGTTCGGTGTGGGCGGCCCCAGCGTCGACACGGTGCTCGCCAACCCGAACACCCGGCCCGGGCTGGCCCTGGACGGGCACGTCAACCTGGTCGGCGGCGACGCACCGGCGCGGATCGAGCAGATCAGTGTCGGCCTGGTCACCCGGGTCGAGATCGAGGGCGGCGACACCGAGTACGCGGGCGTCATGGAGTTCCACCGGAGGCCGGTCAGCGGCGCGTTCGAGCTGGCCCCCAAGCAGCAGCTCGCCATCCCGTTCCAGCTTCCGGTGCCGTGGGAGACGCCGGTGACCAACGTCTACGGCCAGCGGCTGCACGGCATGACGATGGGCCTGCGCACCGAGGTGGCGGTGGCCCGTGCCGTGGACAAGTCCGACCTGGACCAGGTGTCGGTGCACCCGCTGCCGATCCACGAACGCATCCTCGACGCGTTCCAGGCGTTGGGCTTCCGGTTCAAGCACGCCGACCTGGAGCGCGGCCACATCTACGGTGTGCCGCAGACGCTGCCGTTCTACCAGGAGATCGAGTTCTTCGCCGCGCCGCAGTACGCGCAGACCGTCACCGAGGTCGAGCTGACGTTCGTGACCAGCCAGCAGGGCGTCGAGGTGATCCTGGAGTGCGACAAGCGCGGCGGCTTCTTCACCGGCGGGCAGGACGTCTTCGGGCGATACTCCGTGCCGCACAGCGACGCCGCCCGCACCGACTGGACGCCGGTCGTCGACGGCTGGCTGCGGGAGACCACCTCGCGCTACGGCGGCCTGCGCGCCCAGGGCTTCGGCGGGCAGGGCCACTACGGCGCGCCCGGCCACTACGGCGCCCCCGGCCACTACGGCGCGCCGGGCCACCACGGCCGTCGGGGCCCGGGCATGGGCGGCGTGGTGGCGGGCGCCGCGCTGGGCGTGGCAGGCGGTCTGGTCGCCGGCGAGATGATCGACGACGCGTTCGGCGGCGACGACGACGGCGGGGACTTCGGCGACTTCGGCGAGGAGTGACGTGACGCGACGACGCCCCCGGGACGGATCCCGGGGGCGTCGCCGTCGGCGTGGGTCAGTGCCGGCCTCGACGCTCCTTGCCGGAGCGGCGCGCGCTGCCCGCCTTGGACAGGCCCCGGCTGACCAGGTACGCGCCGGTCAGCGCGGTCAGGTACCACCAGGCCTGGTTCGGGTTGTTGATGTTCAGGCCGTTGGCGGTGGTGCCCTTCCAGAACGCGGCGATCACGACGACCGCGGCGGCCGCGGCGTACACCCAGAACTCGGTGGTCAGGAACGCCTGCTTCGTCTCGGTGCCCGGGCTGGGCATCTGCTCCCGGTGGCCGTCGTGCATCGACGGCATCTGCCGGGTCGACATGTCCTGCATGCTCGACCGGTTCTGGACGTCGGACATCGGCCGGTTCATCGGCCTGGTGGATGCAGCCTGCGTGCTCATCTGGTCCTCCTCAGGATTTGATGAGTCGGTATCTGCACACCCTCGCCCCGCTACCGCAGTTCGGCCACGGCACGGTTCGCACTCTGTGGCGGGGGCACCCTCCGTCTACCCGGCCCCCGAGACAAGGTAACCGCCGGATGCGCGGCGGGATCCGGCCCCCATCCGGTTCCGGACACTCGGCGCTTTCCGCCGCAAACACCGTCGGTTTCAGCCCCCGACCCTCGGGCACGCCACACCCGTACCCATTTCCCGAGCGGCGAGGTGGTTCACGTGCGTGAGGACGACATGCGGCAGGACGCCGCCCGGCAGGCCGAGCAGCGGGTCGCCGGCGGGGTGTACGGAGAGGGCGCGCTCGACGAGGTCACGGTGCCGCAGACCGACGAGCAGCGGGTGATCCAGGAGTCGGACCCGGACGACCCGGCGCACGTGCCGGTGGATCCGACGGTGCTGCGTGACGGCGGCCCGACCCGGGGTCAGGGCGCGGTGACCACGACCGGCGGCACGGCCGGCCCGGCAAGCGTGCGCCGGGTGGCCCGGCAGCCGGAACGGCACCCGGGCAAGGTGGCGCCGACCACCACCGGGGACGCCACCACCGGCGGCATGAGCACCCCCGCCGGCGGCTCCACGAGCGACGCCTCGGCCCCGGGCGCCCAGGTCGCCAACGTCACCGACGAGGGCGCCAACCCCGGGTGAGCGTTCGGTGAGAAGGGGCCCCCTCTCTACCGCAGGCGTTAAGAGGGGGCCCTTCCTTACCTCCGGAGGATGCCGAGGCGCTGGGTGGCGCGGGTGAGCGCGACGTACAGGTCGCTGTGCCCGCGCGGCGACTCGGCGACGATCCGGTCCGGCTCGACCACCAGCACCGAGTCGAACTCCAGCCCCTTGGCCTGCTCGGTGGTGAGCACCACCACCCGGTTCGCCAGCTCCGGCTGCTCGCCCACCGCCGCCTCGGGCAGCGCCGCGACGACCGCCGCGCCCAGATCCGCCACCCGGCCGGTCGGCACGATCACCCCGAGCCGGCCGTCGGCCAGCCCGGCCGCCTCGCGACCGCTCGCCTCGACCAGCTCCGCGACGAGCCGGTCCGCCGGCACGGTCCGGTCCCACGGGGGTACGCCCGTGGCACGTACCGAGCGGGGTGGGCGCAGCGCCGGGTCGATCTCGGCGAGCACGTCCGCGGCGACCGCCATGATCTCGGCCGGGGTGCGGTAGCTGACGGTCAGCTCCTCCAGCCGCCACCGGTCCGCCACGTACGGCGCGAGCGCCTCGCCCCACGACGGCGTGCCGGCCAGCGCGCCGGTCTGCGCCACGTCCCCGACGATCGTCATCGACCGGCTCGGGCAGCGCCGCATCAGCAGCCGCCACGCCATCGGCGACAGCTCCTGCGCCTCGTCGATGATCACGTGCCCGAACGCCCAGGTGCGGTCCGCGGCGGCGCGCTGGGCGGTGGTGAGCCGGTCGGACTCCTCCTGCCGCTCGGAGAGCCGGGCGGCGTCGATCAGGTCGGTCACGCCGAGGATCTCACCGCCGTCCGCCTCGTCCTCCACGTCGATCGAGCGGGAGCCGCGCCAGATCTCCAGCACGCCCTCGGCGTACTCGCGTTCCATTGCGCGGATCCGCTCGCGGCGGGCGGCGGCGGCCCGCTCGTCCTCGCCGAGCAGCTCGGCGGCCTCGTCCAGCAGCGGCACGTCGGCAGGCGTCCAGCCGCCGGGCTCCCGGTGCAGGGCGGCCCGCTCGTCGTCGGTGAGCATCGGCGCGGCGGTGGCGATCCGCTCCGGCGAGGCGAACAGGTCGGCGAGCAGGCGCTGCGGGGTGAGCACCGGCCACAGCTCGTCCAGGGCGGCCGTGATCTCCGGCTCCTCGCGCAGCTCGCGGCGGATCTCCGCCCGGTCGGCCTCGGAGAGCAGGTTGTCCCCGCCGAGCGGGTCGGCGCCGATCCGCTCGGCCACCTGGTCGGCGAGCGCGTGCACCACCTCGATGTCGAACTGGGCCCGGGCCAGGTTGTGCGGCCGGCCGGTGCGGCGGACCCGGTCGCGGGCCTGGCGCACCGTCTCCGGGTCGAGCGTGAGCACCTCCCGCTGGGGCAGCTCGATTTCGATCGGCTCGGCCGGCACCCACTGCCTGTCGCGCACCGCCGCGGCGAGCACCTCGGTCAGCACGGCACGGCCCTTGAGCGCCGCCGTGGTGGCCGGCTCGTCGCGCCGGGCGTGCACGCCGGGGAACAGGTCGGCCTGGGTACGCAACAGCACGCCGGTCTCGGCCAGCGCCGGCAGCACCTGGGAGATGTAGCGCAGGAACGTGGCGTTCGGGCCGACCAGCAGCACGCCCCGGGTGGAGAGCTGCTGGCGGTGCGTGTAGAGCAGGTAGGCCGCCCGGTGCAGCGCCACCGCGGTCTTGCCGGTGCCCGGACCGCCCTGCACCACCATCACGCCGGGCAGGTCGGCGCGGATGATCCGGTCCTGCTCGACCTGGATCGTCTCCACGATGTCGCGCATCCGGCCGGTGCGCCCGGCGTTGAGCGCGGCCAGCAGCGACGCCTCGCCGGTGACCTCCTCGTGCGCGGTGGGGGAGGCGGCGGTGATGTCCAGCACCTCGTCGTTGAGCCCGGTCACCTTGCGCTCGCGGGTACGCAGGTGCCGCCGCCGGCGGACGCCCTGCGGGTTGGCGGCGGTGGCCAGGTAGAACGGGCGGGCGGCCGGGGCGCGCCAGTCCATCAGCAGCGGGTCGTAGTCGCCCGAGGTGTCGAAGATGCCGATCCGGCCGATGTAGCGGGCGACGGCGTCGTCGCCGTCGAGGCGGCCGAAGCAGAGGCCCGACTCGACCGCGGAGAACTGCTCGACCTGGTCGGCGTACATGGCGACGGTGGCGTCGCGCTGCGAGCGCGCCTGCTGGGTGCCGCCGGTGTGGCGCAACTCCTCGTCGAGCCGGCGGGCGGCCTGTTCCCGCATGCCGTCCAGCCGGTCGTAGAGCATCGAGACGTACTCCTGCTCGCGACCGATCTCGTCGTCCTGGCGCAGGTCACCCGACACGTCGGAGTGCGTTGACAAGCCGGCTCCTCATTGACTAGAATTGCAGCAGGAATGGCATTCAATGCCATTCCTTTTGTGTGTCTGAACTGTGAAAGATACCGCGTCGCCCGCCGTCGCACCAAGCCCGGACACGGCTCGGGGCCCGGCCGGCGGACGCCGACCGGGCCCCGAGCCCGATGATCGATCAGCCCTTCGCGGCCTGGTAGAGCCGCTCCGGCGTGACCAGACCGGCCACCACCCGGCCGTCGTCGGTCAGCAGCACGCTGAACAGCTTGCCGCTGAGCAGCCGGCCGCTGCCCCAGTCGCCGCTGACCTTCGGCAGGTCGCCCAGCACCTTCGCCAGCATCTCGGCGTCCGGCGCGTCCGCGCCGGCCGTCGCGCCGCCCGCCTTCGCGCCACCGGCCCCGGCCACGCCGTCGAGCTTGGCGACCACCACGGTGGTCCAGCCGGTGCCGACGGTACGCACGTCCGGCCGCTGCCCGTCGGCCTTGCCCGGCGCCCCGCCGTCCTTGCCGAGCGCCCGGCCGGCCGGGCCGGGACGCGCGTCGGTCGTCTCCTCGGTGACCTTCACGCCGGGCGGCGGGTTGAACCGGAACTGGTCGGCGTCCGGGGTGCGGAAGTCGACCTGGGTGAACGCCACCTCGAACGCCGGCTCGTCCTGCCCGTCGGCCAGCACCTCGAAGCGCAGCGGCACGTGCTCCTTCGCGTCCAGCGCGATCCGCACCTGGTGCACCAGCGACGCCTGGTCACGCGGCGTGAGGACCAGCTCGTACGCGTCCCGCCCGGCCACGGTGGCCGAGCGGCCGACGGTGACCGCGGTGGTCGGGTCGATCGCGGCCAGCGCCTGCTGCGCGGCGTCGGCCGGGGTGGCCGGCGCGGACGGCAGGTCCTTGCCGTCGGCCGGCAGCTTCCGGTGGACCGCGGTGTTCTCCCGGCTGCTCCAGGTCCAGACGTCGCGCCCGTTGCGCAGCACGTCCTGCTCGCCGAGCGTGTCGACCAGGGCGAGCCGCTGCCGGTCCTCCCCGCCGTACCAGACGCGCAGCGTGTGCGTGCCGCTGACCAGGCCGGCGAGCTGGTTGCCGCCCACCTGGCCGGCGAGCGCCGCGATCGGCGGCAGGCCGAGGTCGGCGCGCTGCACGACGGTGCCGGAGAGCCCGTCGAGGCGGGACGTCCGCAGGTCGTCGAGCAGTTGGGCGGCGCTGCGCGGCGGCAGGGCCGGGTCGGCGCCGGCGGCGAACGTGCCGACGGCGGCGCCGCCTCCGATCACGGCGACCCCCGCGGTCACCGGGACCAGCCAGCGCAGCACGGCGCGGTTCTTCATCACGGACATAGTGTGCACCTCCTGCGCTCCATGCTGCGGGATCGTCGCTGTGACGACGCTGAGGAGATCCCCTACGGGTGACCCGGTGGTGGCACCCTGGACCGGTGCGGTTGCTGGTGGTGGAGGACGAGACGCGGCTGGCCGGCGCGTTGCGCCGGGGCCTGTCGGCGGAGGGTTTCGTGGTGGACGTAGCGGCCACCGGCCCGGCCGGGCTGGACGCCGCCCGGCACGGCGACTACGACGCGATGATCCTCGACGTGATGCTGCCCGGCCTCTCCGGTTACGAGGTGGTGCGCCGGCTGCGCGCCGAGCAGCGCTGGCTGCCGGTGCTGATGCTCTCCGCCAAGGACGGCGAGTACGACCAGGCCGACGGCCTGGACTGCGGCGCCGACGACTACCTGACGAAGCCCTTCTCGTACGTGGTGCTGCTGGCCCGGCTGCGCGCGTTGCTGCGGCGCGGCGCGCCCCGCCGGCCGGCCGTGCTCACGGTCGGTGACCTGTGCCTGGACCCGGCCCGGCGACGGGTCACCCGGGCCGACGCCGAGGTGGTGCTGACCAGCCGCGAGTACGCGTTGCTGGACTACCTGATGCGCCGCCCCGGCGAGGTGGTGTCGAAGACCGAGCTGCTGGACCACGTCTGGGACGCCTCGGTGGACACCGCCCCGAACGCGGTGGAGGTCTACGTCGGCTACCTGCGCCGCAAGATCGGCCGGGAGCGGTTGGAGACGGTCCGCGGCGCCGGCTACCGGCTGGCCACGTGAGCCGCCCGTGGTCGCGGGCCGGCCTGCGGGCGCGGCTGCTCGCGCTGGGCGTGCTCGGCCTGGCGCTCGGATTCGCGCTCGGCGGCGCGTTGCTGCTCGGCGCGCTCGGCTGGACGTTGCAGCGCTCGGTGGACGCGGAGGCGTTGCGGACCGCGGACGCGGTGGCGCTGCTGACCGCCGAGGACGCGTTGCCGGATCCGCTGCCGGTGGCCGGCGGGCAGCTTCGGGTGCAGGTGGTGGACGCGCAGGGGCGGATCCGGGCCGCCTCCATCGACGCGGACCGCCTGGTGCCGATGCTCGGCCCGGACGAGCTGCGACCCGGGCAGCGGCAACGGCTGGTGGTGGACGGGCAGCGGGTCGGCATGTCCGGGCCGGTACGGGTGGTGACGGTGCCGGCCGGCACGCCGGCGGAGCCGCGCACGGTGCTGGTGGCCAAGTCGCTGTCGGACGTGCGGCACAGCCTGCACGTGGTGCGCAACCTGCTGCTCGTCGGCTTCCCGCTGCTGGTGGCCGGGCTGGCGGTGGTGGCCTGGCGGGTGGTGGGCGCGACGCTGCGCCCGGTGGAGCAGTTGCGCAGCGGCGCCGCCGAGATCACCGGGCGGGCCGGGGCGGAGCGGCTGCCGGTGCCGGCCGGGCGGGACGAGATCCACCGGCTCGCGGTGACGCTCAACGACATGCTGGACCGGCTGGCGGCGTCGCGGGACCGGCAGCGGGCGTTCGTCGCGGACGCCGCGCACGAGCTGCGCAGCCCGTTGACGAACATGCGCACCGAGTTGGAGGTGGCGCGGCGGCTCGGCGACGACACCGACTGGCCGGCGGTCGCCGACGACCTGCTCGCCGACACCGAGCGGCTGAGCCGCCTGGTCGACGACCTGCTGCTGCTGGCCCGCCTGGACGAGCAGGCGCCGGCGGATCGCCGACGCGTGGCCGACGACGGGCGCCCGGCGGCGGTGGGCCCGGTGGAGCTGGGTGAGCTGCTGCGCGGGGTGGCCGGGCGTTACCCGTCGCCGCCCGTGCGGCTGGTGGCGCCGGCCGGGGCGTGGTGGGTCGAGGGGGATCCGGGGGAGTCGCGCCGGGTGCTGGTCAACCTGGTGGACAACGCGCTGCGGCACGCCGACGCCGTGGTGGAGCTGGCCGTGAGCGGCCCGGTCGGGGCGTACCACCTGGTGACGGTGACCGACGACGGGCCGGGCGTCCCGGAGGCGGACCGGGAGCGGGTGTTCGCCCGGTTCACCAGGCTGGACGACGCGCGGGCCCGCGACGCGGGCGGCGCCGGGCTGGGCCTGGCCATCGTGCGCGAGCTGGTGCGCCGGGCCGGCGGCACGGTGGAGCTGGCCGACGCGACACCGGGCGCCGCCGCGCCGGGCCTGCGGGCGACGGTACGGCTGCCGGCGCTGACCGAGCCGGACCCGGACTGACCGGTCAGCGCCGCCGTTTGGTGCAGGTCGGGCCGGTGCGGGCGACCGTGTCGGTGGACCAGACCAGCGCCACGGTGAAGCAGTAGTCGGTGGTGCGGTCGAGCCCGTAGGCGATGTAGTCGGCCGAGCCGGCGGGCAGCGTCTCGAACGTGCGTTGCGGCTGACCGGCCCGGCCGCCGGCGACCACCACCGGGCCCTCCGCGCCGGGCGGGTAGGTCCAGCTCAGCACAATGCTGTCGCGCCGGTCGGTGAGCGTGAACCGCCCCGGCGGGGTGCCCGGGGAGGCAGCCGGCTGCGCGCTCGCGGACGGGCGGGGGGAGGCGGGCGGCCGGCTCGACGCGGCGCCCGACGGCGCGGTCGGATCGTCGCCGTCGAAGCCGGACACCCCGGCGATGACCGCGATGGTGCCGAGCAACAGGGCCACCACCACGCCGAGCACCGCCAGCGGCAGCCAGGGCCGTTCGCGTCGGGGCGCGACGGGCGGCCGGGGCACGTGCACCGGCAGGTAGCGCGACGGCGGCTCCGGGGGCGGCGACACCCGGCGTACGCCGGCCGGGTCGTCGTCGGCGAGCCCGACCACGGTCGGCGGCAGCGCGTCCTCGCCCGGCCGCCAGGGCTGTTCCGCCGGCTCGTCCGGCGGCCACGGGTAGTCGTCGTACACGTCGCCGTCGGCCTCCGGCGGGGTGCGGGGCGTGGGCACGTGCGCGGGGTCGGTGACCCGGCCGGGCGGGTGGTAGAGCGGCGTCTCGACCGGGTCGTCGAGCGCGGGCGGGGTGTAGGGCGGCAGGTCGGGCGGCCCTTCGGCGGTCGGGGGGACCCGGGCGGCGGGCACCACGGGCGTCGGGCGCGCGGGCGGCTCGGGCGCGGGGCAGACGTGGTCCGGGTCGGCGGCGGCCCGGGCCAGGCCGGCCACCTGGACGGCGAGCGGGTCGTCCACGGCCAGGTGCTCGCGGCACAGGTCCTCGGCGAGCGCCAGGTGCTCGTGCGCGTCGGCGTACCGGCCGCAGTCGCGTTCCATCGCGCCGAGCTTGGCCAGCATCTTGATGCCGCTGGGGTGGCCGTCGCCGTAGACCTCGCGGTGCAGCTCCCAGGCGTCGGTGAGCCGGTCGCGGGCCACCTCGCACTGGCCGCGCGCGTATTCCACCGTGGCCAGGTCGGCGTGCGCGGCGAGCACCCGCTGCGACTCCGGCCCGTCGCGGGCGGTCAGCTCGATGATGACGTCGGAGTAGAGCCGGGCGGCGCGGGCGTCGCTGCCGACCCGGTGCAGCACCGCGGCGAGCGTGGCGGCGGCGGTGACGGTGCGTTCGTCGGAGCGCCCGAACAGACGGGTGGCCGCCGCGTACGCGAACGCGGCCCAGCCCCGCGCGGAGTGCGGCTCGCCGAGCGCGACGAGCAGGCGCGCCTGGAGGCCGGCCGCCTCGGCCAGCTCGGGGGAGGCGTTGCCGGGGCGGGGGTCGGCGTCGCTGAGCGCGTCGGCGAGCAGTTGCTGGGCGCCGGTGAGGTCGCCTTCGGACACCAACTGGTGCGCCTGGACGGTCAGGTCAGCGAAACCGGAGGACACGCCCCATCGTGCTCATCCGGCGACGGTAAGTACAACCCCCGGAGTGGATCAGTTTGGTTCCGATCCGGTCAGGTGATCGGCGAGCGTCTCGCTGATCCGGCGGAGCTGGTCGACCTGGGCCGGGCTGAGCGCGTCGAACAGGTGCCGGCGTACCCCCTCGACGTGGCCGGGCGCGGCGGCGGCCAGGGTGGCGAAACCGTCGTCGGTGAGCACGGCGAGCTGGCCGCGCCGGTCGGTGGGGCAGTCCTCCCGGCGGATCCACCCGGCGGCCTCCAGCCGGGTGGCGGCGTGCGAGAGCCGGCTGCGCGACGAGCCGGTGGCGTCGGCGAGGTCGCTCATCCGCAGCCGCCGGCCGGGCGCCTCGGAGAGCCGGACCAGGATCTCGTAGTAGGCGTGCGGCATCCCGGCGTCGCGTTGCAGCTCGCGGTCGAGCGTCTCCATCAGCGTGCGGGAGGCGGCGAGGAAGGCGCGCCAGGTCCGCTGCTCGTCGGGGTCCAGCCACCGGGTCATGACGCCCATCATAGCGCCAGTGGTTGAACGCTCAACAAAACCGCGCTACCGTCGGTGTCATGGGAATCCACCGGCTCAACCACGCCGTCCTCTACGTCAGTGACCTGGAGCGCAGCGTCGCCTTCTATCGCGACGTGCTGGGCTTCCGCCGGGTGGAGATGACGCCCGACGGCTTCCGCGGCGCCGCCTTCCTCCAGGCGCCCGACTCCACCAACGACCACGACCTCGGGCTGTTCGAGATCGGCGCGGCGGCCGGGGCGTCCACCGCCGGTCGCGGCACCGTCGGCCTCTACCACCTCGCCTGGGAGCTGGACACGCTCGACGAGCTGGCCGCCACCGCCGAGCGGCTGGCCGCCGCCGGCGCCCTGGGCGGCGCGTCGGACCACGGCACCACCAAGAGCCTCTACGGCCGCGACCCCGACGGGCTGGAGTTCGAGATCGTCTGGATCGTCCCGGCGAACCTGCTGGACGACGCCGCGCTCGCCGCCCGCAAGCGGATCGGCCGGCTCGACCTCGACCGGGAACGGCAGCGCTACGGCGGGCAGACGCGCGGCGGCGTGGGCGTCTCCGTGTCGGCCTGAGCGGGGTTACCGGGCGGGCCGCTAGCATGGTGCGGTAGAAACGGCACCATGCCGACCGACGCCGTCCTGCGCGAGCTGCTCGTCCGCCAGCTCGACCACTGGCTCCCCGCGGCGCTGCACCGGGCGCGGCGGGCCACGCTCGCGCTCGCGTACGCCGGTGACGCCGCCGCCGGCGCGGAGGCCGCGCTGGGCGTAGTGGGGGAGTTCGCCGACCGGCTGCGCGGGCGGCGGCTGACCGTGCTGGTGCTCGCCGACGGCGACGCGGCGCTGCCGACGCGGCTCGGCGCCGCCGAGGCGGGCCTGCCGGCTGACGTCGCCGTGCACGTGGTCCCCGGGCGCCCCGACCGGCTGCCCGTGGCGCTCAAGGCGGCCGGCGCGGCCGGCGCGCCGCTGCTCGCCGTGGTCGACGGCGGCGAGCCCGACCCGGCGCTGCTTCACGCCGTCGCGTCCGGTCGCCCGGCCGAGTTGCTGCTGGTCACCGACGCCGGGCGGTCGCTGCGCCCGGCGCTGACCGGCGCCGGATTCCCGCTGGTCACCGAGGTCGAGCTGGTGCCCGAGGACGGGCCGGCCCGGCTGCTCGGCTACGGCACCGGCTCGGACCGGGGCCTGGAGGCGTTGAAGGAGGCGCTCTGGGCGGTCGACGAGTTCGCCGGGGTGCGCTACCGCGACCCGGCCGACCCGGCGGGCCGGCTGCTCGACATCAGCCTCGCCCCGGAACCCGGGCCGCTGCGCCGCGAACTGCTCGCCGAGCTGGCCCGCTCCGGCCCGCTCACGGTCACCGAGCTGCGCCGGTTCGCCGCCACCGCCACGGTCTACCGGGCCGCCGACGCCAACCGCGCGCTCGCCTCGCTGCTCGACGGCGGCGCGGTCACCCGCGACCCGGAGCCCGGCCGGCTCGGCGGCGACGTGCTGATCAGCGCCGCCCCGACCGCTGGGTCATCTGCCTGACCACCACCGACGCGCCGGTGGCCACCACGCCGATGCTGAAGACCATCTGGGCGCAGACCGCCACCCGGGCGATCTGCCCCTGGGCGTGCACGTCGCCGTAGCCGATCGTGGTGAGCGTGGCCAGCGCGAAGTAGAGCGCGTCGATCCGGGTGCTCAGCCCGACGAACTCACCGGGCCGGGTGTTCGCCACCACGTAGTCGGCCAGCGCGAAGACCAGCAGCCCGGCGACCAGCGCGACCGCGAGCCGGGTCAGCGCGCGGTCCTCCGCCTCGCCGGTCGGCTGGTTTCGAGTGAGCTGCCGGCGGACCTGGCCGGTGACCAGGAACGCCACGACGGCCACCAGCAGCAGCGTGGCGACCGACCGCAGCGCCAGCCGCAGGCCGTTCGGGTCCGCCTCGACCGGCGCCAGGAAGTAGCCGACCAGCATCAGCGCGCAGGCCGCCGCGGCGCGTCGCCGGATCCGCCGCAGGGTCAGGTCCACCATGCCGCGATTGTCCGCCGTGGTGGCGGCGCCGTCGGCGGAACGGCGAAGCCGGCCGGACGACGAAGGGGGCGCCGACGAACCGCCGGCGCCCCGCTCGTCGTAACGGTCTCAGACCGTCAGGCCTTGTCCTGCTTCCAGGAGAGCGGCCCCGGAAGGTCCACGCGGTGGGCGCGGGTGTTGGAGTTCCAGGACCAGCGGCCGATCTTGATGCTCCACGAGGAGAACCCGTTCTGGGTGAAGTGGAGGATCAGCGGCCCGTACTTCTTGCGCTTGCGGAACTGGACGCCCATCGGGGGTGCCTCCTTCGTCTCCCTGCCTCTGCGGGAACGAACATGCCCGGATCGACGATTCGTGAAACCCGATCGGGTCCGCTCTGGACGATGGGTGTAGCGCCCGGCACAATCTCTATTCAACGGGTAGGTGTTAGGGGGTGGTAAATGCTGGTGGAGGCGGGTCGTAACAAAGCCAGCGATGAAAGTCTCACTGAGTGGAAGAGCGTTGACCGGCGTGGAGAACGGTCGGCAGCATGAGGACATGTCGCAGCGGGACGAGCTTCTCCTCACCGCTCGCGTGCACGTCGACCTGGTCCGGCACGCGAGCGCGCTCTGTTGAGCCGAACGCTCGTCGTTCCCCCTCCTCAGCTCGTCCGTTCCCGCCGTCGGCGCATCGTGGCCCGGCGCGGTGCGGCGTGCTCTCCGCCCCCACGTGGGCCCCCTCCACCGCATCGTGGACAGATCAGGAGACACCGCCATGCCCTCGACCCGATCGCCACGGCGTGCCCTCGCCGCCACCGTCGCCCTGCTCGCCCTCACCGCCGCCACCGGATGCGGTGCCGACGCCGCCGCCGGCGGCCCCCAGACCACGACCCTGCGCTACCAGGGTTCGGTCGGTCAGGTGACCCTCCCCGAACTCGCCGCCGACCTCGGCTATCTCGGCGACGTCAAGCTCGACTGGATCGGCAACGTCACCGGCGGCCCCGCCGACATCCAGGCCACCGCCACCGGCCAGAGCGACTTCGGCGGCGCGTTCAACGGCGCGATCGTCAAGCTCCAGGCCGCGAACGCCCCGATCACGGCCGTGGTCAGCTACTACGGTTCCGACGCGCAGACCTTCCAGGGCTACTACGTGCTCGACGGCAGCCCGATCCGCGGCCCCCGCGACCTGATCGGCAAGCGGGTCGGCATGAACACCCTCGGCGCGCACGCCGAGGCCGTGCTGCGCACCTGGCTCGCCAGGGGCGGCCTGACCGCCGACGAGATCGGCCGGGTCGAGCTGGTCGCGCTGCCGCCGGTCAACACCGAACAGTCGCTGCGCGCCAAGCAGATCGACGTCGCGGTGCTCGGCGGCGTGATCCGCGACAAGGCGGTCGCGGGCGGCGGCATCCGCACCGTGTTCACCGACTACGAGCTGCTCGGCGCGTTCAGCGCCGGCAGCTACGTCTTCCGCGACGACTTCATCGCCCGCAACCCGGACACCGTCCGCGCGTTCGTCACCGGTGTGGGCAAGGCGATCGAGTGGGCGCGCACCCAACCGCGCGAGACGGTGGTGGCCCGGCTCAGGGCCGTCATCGCCAAGCGCGGCCGCAACGAGGACGCCACGCTCGTCGACTACTGGAAGTCCAGCGGCGTGGCCGAGAAGGGCGGCGTCATCACCGACCGGGAGTTCGCCACCTGGATCGACTGGCTGGCCGACGCCGGCGAGCTGAAGGGCGCCCGGCCCAAGCCGGCCGACCTCTACACCAACCGGTTCAACGCGTTCGCCACCCCCGGCGGTGGCGCGTGAGCACCGACAAGATCCTCTTCGACCGGGTGCGCAAGGTCTTCCCGGGCCGCCGTGGCGGCGGCGCGGTCACCGCGCTCGACGACCTCACCCTCGGCGTACGCCCCGGCGAGTTCCTGGTCGTCGTCGGCCCCAGCGGCTGCGGCAAGTCCACCCTGCTCGACCTGCTCGGCGGGCTGACCACCCCGACCGGCGGGCGGGTGCTCGTCGACGGTCGCCCGGTCACCGGGCCCGGCCTCGACCGGGGCATCGTCTTCCAGCAGTACGCGCTGCTGCCCTGGCGCACCGCCGCCGGCAACGTCGCGTTCGGCCTGGAGGCCAAGGGCGTGCCCCGCGCCGAGCGCGCCGAACGGGTCGCCCACCACCTGGACCTGGTCGGCCTGACCGGCTTCGCCGACCGCTACCCGCACGAGCTGTCCGGCGGCATGAAGCAACGCGTCGCCATCGCCCGCAGCCTCGCATACGACCCGGACGTGCTGCTCATGGACGAGCCGTTCGCCGCGCTCGACGCGCAGACCCGCGACTCGCTCCAGGACGAGCTGGTGCGGATCTGGCAGGCCACCGGCAAGACGATCGTGTTCATCACGCACGGCATCGACGAGGCCGTGCGCCTGGGCCGGCGGGTCGCCGTGATGACGTCCCGACCCGGCCGGATCAAGCAGGTCATCGACATCGAACTCGGCGACCGGGAGGCGGAAGAGGACGTCCGCTCCACCGACGCGTTCCGTCACCACCGGCACCAGATCTGGACCCTGCTGCGCGACGAGGTACGCGCCGCGCAGTCCGACGCCCGCGAGGAGGCCCACGTTGGTTGACGTCGCCGCACGACCCGCCGCCACCCGGCCCGCCGTGCTCCCGGTGGCCGCCACGCCCGCCCGGTCCGGGCGGCTGCTCGCGCTCGGCGGCCGGGCCCTGCACCGCAGCGTCGCGCTGCTGGCGCTGGCCGCGATCTGGGAGACGGTGCCCCGCACCGGCCTGGTCGACCGGGTCTTCCTGCCCCCGCTGTCCGAGGTCCTCGCCGCCTGGTGGGAGCTGCTGCGCAGCGGTCAGCTCGCCGAGCACGTCGGCGCCAGTCTCACCCGCTCGCTCACCGGGCTGGCCCTCGCGGTGGTCACCGCCATCCCGCTCGGCCTGCTCATCGGCTGGTACCGGCCCCTCGCCGACCTGCTCAGTCCGCTGCTGGAGGTGTTCCGCAACACCGCCGCGCTGGCGCTGCTGCCGGTCTTCGTGCTGATCCTCGGGCTCGGCGAGACCTCCAAGATCGCCCTGGTGCTCTACGCCTGCTCCTGGCCGATCCTGCTGAACACCATCGCCGGCGTGAAGGGCGTCGACCCGCTGCTTGTCCGCTCGGCCCGCTCGATGGGCCTCAACCACCTGCGGCTGTTCCAGAAGGTGATCCTGCCGGCGTCCGTGCCGACCATCTTCACCGGCGTCCGGCTCGCCGGGGCCTACTCGATCCTGGTGCTGGTCGCCGCCGAGATGGTCGGCGCCAAGGCCGGCCTCGGCTACCTCGTGAACTACGCGCAGTACAACTTCGCGATCCCCGACATGTACGCCGGGATCGTCACCATCTCCGCCATCGGGCTGGTGGTCAACCAGCTCCTCGTCGCCGGGGAACGCCGCTTCTCGACCTGGCGCGTCGACGTCACCACCGCCTGAGAGGACCCGCCATGACCCGGACCCTGCACCTCAACGCCTTCCTGATGGGCGTCGGTCACCACGAGGCCGCCTGGCGGCACCCGCTCACCGACCCCGCCCGCCTCGGCGACGTCCGCCACTTCCAGGAGCTGGCCCGCATCGCCGAGCGGGGCACGCTCGACTCGGTCTTCCTCGCCGACGGGCTGGCCGTCGGCCCGGCCGTCCGGCACAACATCCAGGCCGTCTTCGAGCCGCTCACGCTGCTCGCCGCGCTGGCCACCGCGACCGAGCACATCGGCCTGATCGCCACCGCCTCGACCAGCTACACCGAACCGTTCAACCTGGCCCGCGCGTTCGCCTCGCTCGACCACCTCAGCGGCGGCCGGGCCGGCTGGAACATCGTCACCTCGGCCCAGGCGCGCGAGGCCCGCAACTTCAACCTCGACGACCATCCCGCGCACGCCGACCGTTACCGCCGGGCCGCCGAGCACGTCGAGGTGGCGATCAAGCTCTGGGACAGCTGGGAGGACGACGCGCTGGTCCTCGACACCGCCGCCGGCGTCTTCGCCGACACCGACCGGGTGCACGAGATCGCGCACACCGGCGAGCGGTTCCGGGTGGCCGGCCCGCTCAACACGCCCCGCCCGCCGCAGGGCCGGCCACTGCTCGTGCAGGCCGGCTCGTCCGCCGACGGCATCGCGTTCGCCGCCCGCTACGCCGAGGCCGTCTTCACCGCCCAGCAGACGCTCGTCGACGGCCAGGGCTTCTACGCCGCGCTCAAGCGGGCCGTCGCCGACGCCGGCCGCGACCCCGACCTGGTCAAGGTGCTGCCCGGCATCGCGCCGGTGATCGGGGGTACGGAAGCCGAAGCGCGTGCCCTCGCCGACGAACTGGAGGCGCTGATCGTGCCCGAGCACGCCCTCGCCCAGCTCTCCGGCATGACCGGGCTCGACCTGACCGGCCTGCCGCTGGACGGGCCGCTGCCCGACCTGCCCGACGCCACCACCGTGCAGTCGCACCAGAGCCGCTACCAGCTCGTCGTCGACCTGGCCCGGCGCGACCGGCTCACCCTGCGGCAGCTCATCGGCCGCCTCGGCGGCGGGCGCGGGCACCGGGTGGTGGTCGGCACCCCGGAGCAGATCGCCGACCAGATCGAGCTCTGGTTCACCCAGGGCGCCGCCGACGGCTTCAACGTCATGCCACCGCTGCTACCCCACGGACTGGAGGCCTTCGTGGACCACGTCGTACCCCTGCTGCGCCGGCGCGGACTGTTCCGGTCCGCGTACACCGGGCGCACCCTGCGCGAGCACTACGGCCTGCCCCGGCCGGCGAGCGTCCACGCCGCCCGAGAGCTGGTGGCGTCGTGACCACCGTGGACCGGCCGGCCGCCGGCCCGCTCGAACTGCGCCCGGTCGACGTCGACTCGTTCCGTGGCCTGCTGCGCCGGCAGGCGTCCACGGTCACCGTGGTCACCACGCCCGGCCTGCGCGGCGACCGGCTCCTGCCGACGCTGCCGCCGGCCGGCTTCACCGCCACCTCGTTCACCTCGGTCTCGCTGGACCCGCCGCTGGTGTCGGTGTGCCTCGGCCGCGCGTCGTCGAGCTGGCCGACCGTCGCGCACGCCGAGCACGTGGCCGTGCACCTGCTCGCCTCCGGGCAGCAGGAGATCGCGCAGATCTTCGCCACCAGCGGCATCGACCGGTTCACCGCCCACCCCGGCTGGAGCACCGGCCCGTTCGGGGTGCCGCTGATCGGCGACGCGCTGGCCGTGCTGCTGTGCCGGGTGGTCCGGCGGATCGAGGCGGGCGACCACACCATCGTGCTGGGCGAGCCGCTGGCGCTCGGCGCCGGCGAGGACGGCGACCCGCTGCTGCACCACCGTGGCCGCTACACCACCACCCTCGAGGACTGGCCCGGGTCGTGGTGACCGCCCCGGCCGACGAACTGCTCGCGCTGGACCGGGCCGCCCAGGACCTGCTGTTCCGGGCGGCCCGCACGGCCCACGCGTTCACCGCCGAGCCGGTCGACGACGCGCAGCTGCGGGCCGTGCACGACCTGGTCCGCAACGGCCCGACCGCGATGAACGCGCAGCCGCTGCGGGTGCTGCTGCTGCGCTCGCCGGCGGCCCGGGCCCGGCTGCTGCCGCACGTCAGCGCCGGCAACCGGGACAAGACGGCGGGCGCGCCGCTGACCGCGGTGCTCGCCGCCGACGTGGACTGGCACGACCGACTGCCGGAACTCTTCCCGCACCGCCCCGGCGCGCGGGACTGGTTCACCGGCGACCCGGCCGGCCGGTAGGCCCAGGCCCGGTTCAACGCGGCGCTGCAGATCGGCTACCTGGTGGTCGGCGTCCGTGCCGCCGGGCTGGCCGCCGGGCCGATGGCCGGCTTCGACACCGCCGCGGTGGAACGCGAGTTCTTCCCCGACGGGCGGCACCGGGTGCTGCTGCTGATGAACATCGGCCGGCCCGCCCCGGAGACCGGGCGGGAACGCCTGCCCCGGCTGGCCTACGACGAGGTGGTCACCACGCTCTGATCAGCGCGGCTCCCACGCGTCCGGCTGGGCGGTCAGCTTGCGCACGTGCGCCGGCAACCGGCCACTGACCAGCTCGTCCAGGCTCACCTCGTCGACCACCCGCCGCACCGAGGCGCGCACCGCCACCCAGAGCCGGGGCAGGTTCTCCGCCGCGCCCTCGTACGTCGTCTCCTCGGGGCGCAACCCGCGTACCCCGGCCAGCGGACCGTCGACGGCGCGTAACACCTGCCCGATGCTGATCTCGCGCGGCGGCCGGGACAACGTGTAGCCACCCTCGGCGCCGCGCTGCGCCCGGACGATCCCGGACCGGCGCAGGTCGGCCAGCACCGCCTCGAGGAACTTGCGGGGCATGTCCTGCTCCGCCGCGATGGCCTGGGTGGACAGCAGGGTGGGGTACGCGGTGGCCAGGCTCAGGGCTGCCCGGACCGCATAGTCGCCGCGCGCGGAGATCTGCACAGTGCCATCATGCCCGGCCGGCCGGCACGGGGGAGTCGGCGGGCGGGCGCGGACGCACCGGCCGCACCGGCAGCGGCTGTTCCCGGGCCGCCCGGAACGCTCCCGGGCTCACCCCGACCTCCCGGGTGAAGAACCGGCCGAAGTTGGTCGGCTCGGGGAAACCGAGCCGCCTGCCGATCCGGGCGATCGGCTCGTCGGTGGCGGCCAGCAGCCGGCAGGCCTGCAACGCCACCCGCTCGTCGATGACCTGCTTGGCGCTGCGGCCGGTCACCGCCAGGCAGGCGCGGGTGAGGGTACGCACCGAGCAGCCGAGCTGCGCGGCGTAGTCCTCCACCCGGCGGGTCTGCCGGTAGCCGCGCTCCACCTCCCGGCACAGCCGCCGGAACGTCTCCGCCTCGGCGCGCGGCGTCGGCGCCTCCCTGGGGTGCGGCAGCAGGCTCAGCCGCAGCAGCAGCACGGCGAGCTGGTGGCGCAGCAGCGCCGCGGCGGCCGGCACCAGCGCGTGCCGGTCGGCGTCCACGGCCAACTGGGTGACCTCGCTGATCACCGCGTCCTCGTCCTCGCCGGCGAGCTGGCGGTGGGTGGGCACCGCGTCCGGGTCGACGTCGAGGCCGCGCAGCGCGTCGTGGCCCCAGCCCACCACCGTGGCGTCGAGCTGCGTGCCGAGGCAGCGCAGCACCTGACCGGGACGGGCGCGCAGCAGCGTGCCGGGTCGGCAGGGCACCGCCCGGAAGTCGAGTTCGGCGGTGCCGTGGCCGTGGGTGACCAGGATCAGCAGGTCGCGATCGAGGAGCACCGGCCGGGGCCAGCCGGGCGCGGGGGTGAGGTCGTCGAGCGCGCCGGTGACGATCTCGTCGGGGTGGAGGCGGGATTCCGACAGGCCGGTGCGGGTGGCCGGCGGGGGCTGACCGGTAGTGACCATCTCCCCGACGGTAACCGGCCGGACAGCACGTTGCATCTCGGCGCTTTCGCCCCGCTCGGGCGCTCTTGTCGGCGCACACGACGGACGGTTACGTTACCGGTCGGTAAGGCGCGGGCCGGCGGACGCCCGTGACCCGGCAGAACGGCGATGGGATGGGCATGACGGATCTGTTCTCGGTCGACGGCAAGACGGTCCTGGTCACCGGCGGCTCCCGGGGCATCGGGCTGATGATCGCGCGCGGATTCGTCCGGGCCGGCGCCCGGGTGATCATCTCCTCGCGCAAGGCGGACGTCTGCGAGTCGGTCGCGAAGGAACTCTCCGCCGAGGGGCACTGCGAGGCGATCGCCGCCGACCTGAGCAGCGACGCCGGCGCGCTCGCGCTGGCCGAGGCCGTGCGGCAGCGCCACGACCGGCTGCACGTGCTTGTCAACAACGCCGGCGCCACCTGGGGCGCGCCGCTGGAGGAATACCCGGAGGGCGCGTTCGACAAGCTCTGGGCGGTGAACGTCAAGGCCGTCTTCCGGCTCACCACCGCGCTGCTGCCGGCGCTGCGCGCCGCCGCCGCCGCCGACGACCCGGCGCGCGTCATCAACATTGGGTCGATCGACGGACTCCGGGTGCCGTGGATGGAGGTGTACGCCTACTCCGCCACCAAGGCGGCCGTGCACATGCTCACCCGCGGCCTCGCCCACCAGCTCGCCGGCGAGGCGATCACGGTCAACGCGATCGCGCCCGGCCCGTTCGAGAGCAAGATGATGGCGTTCGCGCTTGACGACCCCGAGTCGCGGGCGGCCATCGAGCAGCAGGTGCCGCTGGGCCGCATCGGCCGCCCCGAGGACATGGCCGGGACCGCGATCTACCTCGCGTCGCGCGCCGGCGCGTACCTCACCGGGGCGGTCATCCCCGTCGACGGTGGGATCACCACGCGCGGCTGACCCGCGTACCCCATGGGTGAAGACGGCCCGGGGCCGCGCGGACTCGGCAGATCCGCGCGGCCCCGGGTGCGGTCGTGCTCAGCGACCGGCGAGCAGCCGGTTCACCGCGGTGTCGACGTCCAGGTGCTCGGCCTCGCGGCCGCGCGGGACGACGACGTAGGTCCGGCGCAGGAAGCGCACCAGCACGCTGCGCGGGACCTCGAACAGCGCGTTGCCGTCCGGGGACGACAGCGCGAGCGCGACGAAGTCGCCGCGCGGGGTGGCCCACGGCCACACCCGGACGTCGCCGATGCCGGCCGGCTCGTCGAGACCGGTGACCAGCAGTTCGCGGGCGAACGACCAACTCACCGCCTCGCCGCCGGCCGACTCGGCATGGAACAGGACATGGACCGCATACGGGTCAGCAGGGTCGTAACGCAGGCTGGCACGCACCGGCAAGGCGGTGGCGTCAGGCGCGACGAGCCTTAGCGACGTCTCGACCTCTACGGTCGTCGGTCGGATGACACTCATGGACGTTCTCCCCCCGGCACCGCTGCGGAACGCGCGTGTCCCGCTTTTCCCATACTCAGGTGCTGCTCCTGGCTACGCTCCGCCATACGCTGACTTCACCCAGTGGTGGGAAGGGGGTCGGAAAGCCCTCGGGATCACGGGATCCCGCGTAGAATTTCCGGTTCCGCCCACTCCGTCGTTCCGCCCGGCAACGGGTGGTTCAGTCGTCGACTTACTCCGGTAACGTCCAGTCGTCAGCAGGGGTGACGGTCGCGGGCGACACTGGGGGTGGAAATGGTCACGAGGAGCACCTCCACGGCGACCAGGGCCGCAGCCGATCGGGGGGATGAGGTGCCTGTCGACAGGCGCTCGCAAGCCGCTCCCGCAGGGCGACGACGGGGCTGGCGGGCTCGGCTGCACACCACGCTCGACCTCATCCGCGCCAACCCCACCGGCCGGGTCGCCCTGAAGATCTTCATCGGCATCCTCGGCGCCCTCGTGGTCACCGTCGGCATCGCGCTCATCCCGCTGCCCGGCCCCGGCTGGCTGCTCGTCATCGCCGGCCTCGGCGTCTGGGCCGTCGAGTTCCACTGGGCCCGCCGGCTGCTCGCCTTCACCCGCCGCCACGTCAACGCCTGGACGCGCTGGGTGACCAGCAGGTCGCTGCCGGTGCGCTTCGTGCTCGGCCTGGTCGGGCTGGTCTTCGTCTGCGTGGTGGTGTGGCTGTCGCTCAAGTACAGCCTCGGCATCGACGTGGTGGCGCGGGCGCTGCACTACCTCGCGACGCACTGAGACCCGGTTTTTGGTCCGGCCTCTCGATCGGGTAGAGTCATGGGCGCTGAGGGCGATTAGCTCAGCGGGAGAGCGCTTCGTTCACACCGAAGAGGTCACTGGTTCGATCCCAGTATCGCCCACCATGGATGTATGCAGGTAGGAAGCCCGTCACCGCTTCGGCCGGTAACGGGCTTCCGCGCTGTTGCCCCTTAAATTGGGAGCAGATTGGGAGCACCGCCCTCCCGTCCTCGGTGGGCTGGCATTCAGTGTGGCCCTCGGTGTGCGTTCGCCGGATGTCCTGCATCGGTCCGTCGGTTGGCAAAACTCCAGTCGCGACCGGCCTGATCGCATCTCCCGCAACCCAGCCACGCTGCAGTCCGGTCATCCGCCTGCCCGGCGTGCGGTCCCGATGGCCAAGCCGGCGTTGGTGCGGCGGATTGCGTGTGCCGGCCGGCCCAGCGACCGGTCGCGCCAGGCCACTTGTCAGCATGTGCCGGGCGTGTTGGCGAAGCGTACGCCGCGTGATTAGCCAGCACGCTGACGCGCACCCGGACGACTCTGTCGACCAAGTCACGGTCGCGGCCGCCGTCACTGCTTGGCATTGTCGGCTCCGCCTGAAAACTGACCACGTGGTTCCGGCTGAATCGGGACCACCTCCTGAAGCATCGGGAGGTGCTGAGCGTGGAGGACTGGGC
>NZ_JBITEP010000037.1:0-55861 GCF_044455315.1 Micromonospora sp. NPDC051300
GTGGTCGCGTACACCAGGTGCTTGCCGTTGTAGGGCGCGACGGTGAAGTCCTTCAGCGACGCCCAGCCCGACTTCGGCTGCGCCAGCGCACCGGTCGACGACCACCGGTACGACGACGGCAGGGTGCAGGTGCCACCCGGCGGGGGCGTGGTCGGCGGCGGCGTGGAGGGCGGTGGGGTGGAGGGCGGCGGTGCGGTCGTGGGCGAGCCGGTCGGGGTGGTGGTGCCGCCGGTGCAGGTCACCCCGTTGAGCGCGAAGCTGGTCGGGGCGGGGTTGCTGCTGGTCCAGGCGCCGTTGAAACCGAACGAGGTGGTGCCGTTGGTCGGCACGGACCCGTTGTAGCTGACGTTGCGGGCGGTGACGGCTGCCCCGCTCTGGGTGACGGTGGCGTTCCATGCCTGGGTGACGGTCTGTCCGGCGGCGTAGGACCAGGTGAGCGTCCAACTCGACAGCGGGTCGCCGAGGTTGGTGACGGCGACCTCGGCGCCGAACCCGCCGCCCCACTGCGACGACACGGTGTACCTGACCGAACAGCCCGCCGCCGCGGCTCCGGCGGGCAGCGCGGCGACGACCCCGGTCGTCGCGAGCAACGCGACGCCGGCCGACACCAGGCCGACATTGGCGGCCCTTGATCTGGACATGATGCTTCCTCCTGTGGTGGTGGCGGCCGCGCATTCATCACCCTGATCATGTTGTGAACGTTAACAGCCGCGACAGGAATGTTACGGGAGCGCTCCCATGCTCTCAACCGCAGAAATGAAGCAAAGACCAACATCGATCCCGGGCGGGGGGTGGGTCAGGGGGTGGCGCAGGGGATGGTGTCGGCGGCGCAGGACTCGGGGGCGTCGTGCAGGGGATCCGGGTCGCGGACGTCGAAGCGAATCGTCGTCGACCCGTCGGGCGGCAGCGCGTCACCGGTGAACGTCAGCACCGTGCCGTCCTGCGCCACCTCGGCCCCGGCCACCGAACCCACCGTGGCGCCGTCGCCGATCGTCACGGTCACCGTCCACCCCGAGCGGGGCCCCGGGCCGGGATTGCGCAGCACCACCTCGCCCCGGTAGCCGAAGACCCGGTCGGTGACCGTCTCGTAGGTGGCGGTCAGCGGTGCCACCGCAGGCGGCGGCGGACTCGGCGTACGGCTGGGGGAGCGGGACGCCGACGGTGAGGGGGAGGCGCTGCGCCGGGTGGGACTCGGCGTGGGCCGGGCGGTCGTGGGCCGCGGCGACGCGGCGGCGGTGGTGGAGGGCACGACAAGCGGTGGCGTGGACGGCGGCGGTCCGGCCGGCGCGGGCGGGGCGTCCCGGGTCGTCCAGAGCGCGGCGCCGGTGGTGGCGGCGAGCACCGCCACCGTGCCGGCCGCCAGCAGGAGCAGACGGCGGCGGGACCGGCCGGGTTCCGGCCCGCGCAGGGGGACCACCGGCAGTTCCGCGGTCAGGCCGCCCTCGGCGCGGCGCAGGTCCACCTCCTGGAAGGCGAGCCAGTCGAGGATCGCCGGCAGCCGCCCGGTCAACGCCCGCTCGTGCTGCTCGGCGCGGGCGTCGGCGTCCCAGTCGCCCTCCTCCAGGACCTCGCGCACGGAGAGTCGGGTGCCGTGCGCGGTGGGCGTGAGATCGCACGCCAGCCGGGTGGCCCGGTCGGCCTCCCGGCACCGCACCACCAGCCGTCGTGGTGCGCGCACCTCGACCACCTCGACCTCGGTGTCGGCGTCGTAGCCGGGAAGCCCGGCGGTCGCCAGCGTCCACCGGTCGTCCCCGGACGAGCTGTCGACGAACCACTTGGCCAGGAGCGCCCGCTCGGTCAACGCCTGCCAGACACGGGCGGGCGGGTGGAACAGGTCGACCTCGGTGGCGATCTCGATCACCCGGAGACTCTAAGGCCCGGGTCGCCCGGGCGGCCGTGGTGGTCGGATCACTCCGACCCGCCGTCGTGCCAGCGGGCCCGCCAGGCGGCCTCGCTCTCCTCGGCGCTGACCCGCTCCTGGTGCACCACCCGGCGCAGCGCGGCGCGGGAGTCCGCGAAGACCACCAGCTCGACCGCGACCAGCGCCAGGCAGATGGCGGTGACCAGGGCGAGCGCGCCGAGTGCCGGCAGGTGCCGGCCGACGGGCAGCCCCGCCGCCAGGACGACCACGGCGCCGACCCGGGTCCAGGACAGCGTCCGCAGGGTGCGCCACTGGAACGCCATGTTGGCGGCGAGATAGAGCATCACGCCGACGAAGAGCAACGGCACCGCCGGCCCGTGACCCCGTTCCGCCGCGCCGCCGACCGGGTCGGTGACGATCCGGACCAACTCCTCGGCGCCGATCGCGAACAGGATCACGCCGGCGATCATCGGCAGGTAGAGGTACGCGTACGCGTCGCGGGCCATGGCCACCCGGGGATGGCCCTGGGCGGCGTGCAGAGCGATCCGGGCGGCCGGCCCGATCATGTCGAAGTGCGCCCACCACAGCGCGGCGGTGAACAGGATCCCGCAGACCGCGGCCGGGATGGCCGGCCAGGTCACCGGCTTGCCCAGCAGGTTGCCGCCGACGCCGACCGAGATGACCGACTCGCCGAGCGCGATGATCAGGATCAGGTCGTACCGTTCGGTCCAGTGCTCGGCGGAGGTGATCTTCCAGCCGTCGGTGCCGGCCAGCACGCCGCTGCTGTACTGGATCACCACCACCGCGATCCACAGCCCGTCGCGCAGCCACGGCCCGGCGTCCGGGTCGACGTGCGGCGGCAGCAGCGCGGCCACCAGCAGCAGGCAGGTGGAGAGCAGCACCTCGGGCAGGAACAGCCACACCTTGCGCCGGGCCGGCGGATCGCCGCGGGTCGCGTACCAGTAGAGCAGCGTGTGCACGATCCGGATCACCACGTAGCTGACCACGACCAGGATCGGGCCGGCGGTGCCCTGGTCCTGACCGCCGAACGTCTGCGGCAGCGCCAGGGCGAACGTGAACAACGCGACCATGCCGACCACCATGAGGATCGGCACGAACCCCTCGCCCAGCCGCAGCCGCGCGGCCACCGCGCTGTGCACCACCCAGCACCACCACAGCACCGCGAGCACCAGCAGCGCGTGCAGCAGCTCCCGCACGGTCACGTTGGCGGCGGTGGCCCGGGTGATGATGAAGAAGGACACCACGAAGACGAGGTCGAAGAAGATCTCGAACTTGTCCACCCGGGTGGCGGGGGCGACCCGGGCCGCGGGCCCGAGCCCTTTGCGCCACCGGTCGCCGCCCACCGGGAGAGTGTGTCAGCCCAGCTCAGGGGCCGGGTCGGAATCGGGGGGCAGCCCACCCATCCGCAGCCGTGCCGGCGCCGAATCACCTGTGTGACGGACCATCTCGAGCGTGTGGGGCGCTACCGCCTGGTGCGCTGCGTCGGGCAGGGCGGCATGGGGCGGGTGTGGCTGGCCCGCGACGAGTTGCTCGACCGCGACGTCGCGGTCAAGGAGATGCTGCCCCGGGCCGGCGCGTCGCCGCAGGAGACCGCCGAGCTGCACGACAGCACCCTGCGCGAGGCGCGGGCCGCCGCCCGCCTGGACCACCCCAACGTGGTACGCGTGCACGACGTCATCACCGCCGACGGCCGGCCCTGGATCGTCATGCAGTACGTGCCGTCCCGGTCGCTGCACCGGATCGTCACCGACGACGGCCCGCTGCCGCCGCGGGTGGTCGCCCGCATCGGCGTCGAACTGGTGGAGGCGCTGCGCGCGGCCCACCGCGTCGGCGTGCTGCACCGCGACGTGACCCCGCGCAACGTGCTGGTCGCCGCCGACGGCCGGGCGCTGCTCGGTGACTTCGGCGTGGCGGCGGTGGAGGGCGCGGCGGCGCTGAGCCGGTCGTGGGGGATCACGGCCACCCCGCAGTACGTGGCGCCGGAGCGGGTCCGCCAGGGCGTGTCCTCGCCGGGCACCGACCTGTGGGCGCTGGGCGCCACGCTCTACACCGCGGTCGAGGGGCGACCGCCGTACCGGCGCGACGGCACCATGGCGACGCTGCTGGCCATGGCGACCGAGCCGCCGGACCGGATGCGCCGCGCCGGCCCGCTCGCCCCGGTCGTCGGCGGCCTGCTCGCCCGCGACGAGCGGCAGCGGCTGACCGCCGGCGAGGCGGCCCGGATGCTGCGTCGGGTCGCCGGCCTCGACGGGCGCCGCGGACTCGGCCTGCTGCGCCCGCCGTCCCGGCTCGTCGAGGGGACGGACCGGACGCCGGGCGTCGAGCCGTCGCGGTCACCCGAGAGCGACGCGGGCGAGCCGCGGCCGGCGACGGCGGAGGATGTCACCCAGGCGTTGCCGGCAGCGGAGGTGACGCAGTCGCTGCCCGCCGGAGAGGTGACGCAGGCGTTGCCGGTCGGAGACGTGACGCAGGCGGTGCCGCTGCCGGCGGCCGATCGGTCGCTGCCGTCGAGCGCGGCGGGCACCCGGGCGCGCCTGGCCGCGGACGTCACGCAGGCGATGGCGGCGGCGGACGTCATGCGGTCGCTGCCGTCGGAGTCGGAGGTCACCCAGGTCCTGCGGGGCGGGGCCGGGACGCCGGCTCCGGCGGGCGGCGACGTGACGCAGGTGCTGCCGGGCGGGGGCCGGGACGTCCGCCGGCCGCCCGTGCCGCAGCTCGACGTCCTGCCGCTGCGCGTGTCGACCGGCGGGCCGGACCGGCGTACCGGATGGCGGTCCGCGGCCACGCTTGCCACGGTGGTGGTGGCGCTGGCGGCGGCCGGCGGGGTGGCGGTCGCCGGCGTGCGGACCGCGCTCGGTGAGTGGCGCGACGGCACCGGGGCTGGCTCGGCCTCGACGGCGGCCGAGCCCGCCGTGACCGGCCCGGCGGCGGCCGGCTCCGCGTCGCAGGGCCCGCCCGCCGCGGTGAGTCCGACGCCGACCGGGGCCAGCCCGACGCCGACCGGGGCCGGGGCGGGCGCGGCGGGCGCGCCCTGCCTCACCCGGCCGTCCGGGTCGACGCCGGTTGCCGCCGGGCGTGCGCCCACCGGCAGCGGCCGGTTGCCGGAGGGGTGGGTGTGGCACCGGGACCGGGTCGGGTTCGCTGTCGCCCTGCCGGCCGGCTGGACCCGCGACACCGCCGGCGCGGTCGTCTGCCTGCGGGACCCGGTCGGGACGCGGGTGCTGGCGGTGCAGGTCGGTGGTGCCCGGGCGGCGGACCCGAGCGGGCTGTGGCGCCGCGAGGCGGAGCGGCTGCGCGCGGCGGGCGGGCTGCCCGGCTACGAGCGGATCAGCATCGGCCCGGTGATCCGGCCGGGTGGCGCGGCCGAGTGGGAGTACACCTGGGACGGTCCCGACGGCCGGCTGCACGCCCGACGGCTGGTCGCCAACGGCGCCGGGGCCGCCGGCCGGCACCGGCTGGTCTGGGTGACCGCGGACGGCCGGTGGCCGGCGGAGCAGGAGACCTACCGGGTGGTGCTGGCGAGCTTCCGCCGCCCCGGCTGAGCGGGAACCCATCCGGTCGCCGGGCCGCTCCGAATGCCTGACATGTCCCGGCGCCGAGCCGGGGCCGGCGACGAGGAGAAAGCCGTGAGACTGTCCCGAACCCTGCTGGCGCTGCCGGCGGCGGCGCTCGTACTCAGCTTCCCCGGTGTGGCGCACGCCGACGAGAGCGTGCGGGTGGCGCTGCTGGACCTCAACGAGACCGGGGCCGCCGGCACGGCGACGCTCACCGCTACCGACGGCGGTGACCTGCGGGTGCGGATCACCTCCACCGGCATGACGCCGAACTCCCCGCACGCGCAGCACATCCACGGCGCGGTCAACGGCATGGACTTCCACTGCCCGGACAAGTCCGCCGACGCCGACGGCGACGGCTACGTCAGCACCGAGGAGGGCCTGAAGATGTACGGCGACATCTTCATCTCGTTGACCACGACCGGTGACACCACCCGCGCCAGCGGGCTGGCGGTGGACCGGATGCCCAAGGCGGACGCCCAGGGCAGGCTGACCTACGACCGGGTCATCCCGGCCGCCGACCTGCCGGCCGGCACCATCGCCCACCTCAAGGACCTGCACCTGGTGCAGCACGGCATCGACGCCAACCGCAACGGGAAGTACGACATGGCGGCGCTCGGCGAGTCCACGTTCGCCAAGTCGGTGGGCGTGAACGGCATCCCGGAGGAGGCCACCGACCCGGCCACCTGCGGCATGGTCAGCGGCGCCGCCGCGGGTTCGGTGCCGGCCGGCGGCGTGGCCACCGGGGACGGCAGCACCGGGACCACCCCGACCGGCGGGTACGTCGCCGGGGGCCTGGCGTTGCTCGGCGCGTTCGGCCTGGTCGCGGCGCGGCGTCGCCTCGGCCGGCAGGGCTGAGCCGGTCGTGGACGACCCGCAGGAGCGTACGGCCACCGGCCCCCGCCGTCAGCGCGCCGCGCTCGCGGCGGGGGCCGGCCTGCTCGCCCTCGCCGCCGTCGTCACCGTCGGTCACGCCGTCACCCGGGCCGACGACCGCCCGCCGGAGGCGGCGCGTCCGGCGGTGACGGGCGGGGCCCCGACGACCGGCCAGGCCCCGACGCCACGCCCGGTCGGGCGGGCCGGCGACCTGACCAGTGGGCCGTTGATGGCCGACTCCCCGCCGGTGCGTGTCCGCATCCCGAGCCTGCGGGTGGACGCGCCGATCGTCCCGCTCGGGCTGCGCCCGGACGGCGCGATGCAGGTGCCGGACAGCGCGACCGACGTCGGCTGGTTCACCCGGGCGCCGGCGCCGGGCGCGCTCGGGCCGGCGGTGCTGGCCGGGCACGTGAACTGGAAGGGGCGCGCGGGCTCGTTCTTCGACCTGGCCCGGTTGCGCCCGGACACCACGCTGGCGGTGCGGCGGCGCGATGGCAGCACCGCGGTGTTCGTCGTCACCCGGGTCGAGCAGCACCCGAAGGACCGGTTCCCCACCGAGGACGTCTACGGCCCGACCGACCACGCGGCGCTGCGTCTGATCACCTGCGGCGGCGAGTTCGACCCCAGGCGGGACAGCTACCGGGACAACGTCATCGTCTACGCGCGGCTGGCCCGGGCGGAGCCGGCCCGGTGACGGCTCAGACGGCGTAGGCGGCGCCGGCCGGGGCGGCGTGCGCCAGGACGTCGCGCAGCACGTCGCGCAGCGGCGCGTCCGGGTGCTCGATCCACTGCTGGGCGCCGACGCGGAGCGTGGCCAGGAAGGTGGCCGCCAGCACCCGCGACCGCACCGGCACGTCGGGACCGATGAGCCGGCCGGCGATCTCCGCGGCCAGGTCCCGCTCGATGGCCGCGTACGCGCCGACCTGGTGGGCGGCCAGGCTCGGGTGGCCGTGCAACCGCCGGCGCCGGTTGAGCCAGGGCTCGGCCGGGTCGTCGTAGCTCTCGTCGGCCTGGAGCACGGCCGCCCGGGTCAGCGCGGCCCAGGGCGGCAGCTCGGTGGGCTGTGCCGCGAACAGCGCCAGCAGCCGGCGCAGCCGCAGCGTGTCGCCGTGGAAGAGCGCCTCCTCCTTGCCGGAGAAGTAGTTGGAGAAGGTGCGTCGGGAGACGTTGGCGGCGTCGGCGATGGCCTCGACGGTGACCCGGTCGGGGCCGTGCTCGACGGCCAGGCGCAGGGCGGCCTCGTGCAGCGCCAGGCGGGTGGCCGCCTTCTTCCGTTCGCGCAGACCGGTGCACTCCTCCACGCCGGCCAGCGTACGTGATCCTTTTCTCAATGGGCAAACTTGCCTGCTGGGCAAGATTTGTTGATGATTGCTTGAGGCAACCAAGCGGCCACCCCATCCGACACACCTGGAGGACGCGCGATGAGCGCACCCACCGCGACGGCCCAGGCCGCGCCCATGAGCCGGCGGCAGACGCTGGAGGCACTGAGCGGGCTGCTGCTGGTGCTCTTCGTGGCCATGCTGAGCAGCACCGTCGTCTCCACGGCCCTGCCGAAGATCATCGGGGCGCTCAACGGCTCGCAGACGCAGTACACCTGGGTGGTCACCGCCACCCTGCTCACCGCCACGGCGACCACCCCGATCTGGGGCAAGCTCGCCGACCTGTTCAACAAGAAGCTGTTGATCCAGGTCGCCATCGTGGTCTTCCTGGCCGGCTCCGTCGCGGCCGGCTTCTCGCAGAGCGCCGGTCAGCTCATCGCCGCCCGGGCCTTCCAGGGCATCGGCGTCGGCGGCCTCCAGGCGCTGGTCCAGGTCGCCATCGCGGCCATGATCCCGCCGCGCGAGCGGGGCCGCTACAACGGCTACCTGGGCGGCGTCATGGCGCTCGCCACGGTCGGCGGTCCGCTGCTCGGCGGCCTCATCGTCGACACCTCCTGGCTCGGCTGGCGCTGGTGCTTCTTCGTCGGCGTACCGGTCGCGATCATCGCGCTGTTCCTGCTCCAGATCACGCTGAACCTGCCCACCGTGCGCCGGCAGAACGTCAAGATCGATTACTTGGGCGCCGCGCTGATCGCCGCCGGGGTCAGCGTGCTGCTGATCTGGATCTCCTTCGTCGACGACTCCTTCGCCTGGCTCTCCTGGCAGACCGGCGCGATGGTCGGCGGCTCGGTGCTGCTGCTCGCGCTGGCGGTCCGGGTCGAGTCACGGGCCGCCGAGCCGGTGGTCCCGCTGGAGATCGTCCGCCAGCGCACCACCGCGCTGGCCATCCTGGGCAGCCTCGCGGTCGGCATGGCGATGTTCGGCGGCGCGGTCTTCCTCGGCCAGTACTTCCAGATCGGTCGCGGCTACAGCCCGACCGAGGCCGGCCTGCTCACCATCCCGATGATGGCCGGCGTGCTGATCTCCTCGATCGTGGCCGGTCGGATGATCACCGCCTCCGGCCGGATCAAGCCGTACATCGTGTTCGGCTCGATCGTGCTGGTCGCCGGCTTCGCGGTGCTCGGCACCATCGACCACGAGACGTCCCTGGTCATCGTCGGGGTGGCCATGTTCGTCGTCGGCGTCGGCGTCGGCATGACCATGCAGAACCTGGTGCTCGCGGTGCAGAACACGGTGGCGCTCAAGGACATCGGCGCGGCCAGCGCCAGCGTGGCCTTCTTCCGCTCGCTCGGCGGCACCATCGGCGTCTCGGTGCTCGGCGCGGTCCTGGCCCGGCGGGTCACCGACCGGATCACCACCGACCTCGCCGCGGCAGGCATCCCCACCTCGGGCAGCGGCGGCAGCAGCACGCTGAACCTCGACGCGCTGCCCGGGCCGGTGCGGGAGATCGTCCGGGCCGCCTACGGGGACGCGACCGGGCACATCTTCCTCATCTCGGCCGCCATCGCGGTGGTCGGCGTCGTGGCGGCGCTGTTGCTGCGCCCGGTTACCCTGCGCTCCAGCCTTGATCTTCCGGACACCGGTCGATCGGTGGCGGTGGGCGCCGACGCGGTCGACGGGGCGCCCGCGTTCGACGGGGTGAGCGCCGACCAGGCCGGCCGGGAGGAACACGCCCGCCGCTGAGGCCGTACCCCAGGGCCGTCGCCGACCCCGGCGGCGGCCCTGGTCCGTGCCGAGAGGCACCGAAGGAGGAGCCCGTGCCGCTCACCGAGACCACGTCCACGCGGGCCGGCGCGGTGCGCCGCGCGGCCCGCGAACTGGCGCTGGTCGCCGTGCTCTTCCTCGCCTACAAGGTGGGCCGGCAACTGATCACCGGGCGGGCCGGCACCGCGCTGGCCAACGGCGAGCGGATCTGGTGGCTGGAACGGGTGCTGCGCCTGCCCGACGAGGCGCTGGTGCAGGCGCCGCTGCTGGCGCACGAGCTGCCGGTGCGGCTGGCCAACAGCTACTACGCCTATGTGCACTTCCCGGCCACCGTGCTCTGCCTGGTCTGGCTCTACCTGCGGAGGCCGGCGCACTACCTGCGGCTGCGGCGGGCCCTCGCGGTGCTGACCGCCGCGGCGCTGGTGCTGCACGTCTGCGTCCCGCTCGCGCCGCCGCGACTGACCGCGCTCACCGGGATGGTGGACACCGGCAGCCGCTTCGGCCCCAGCGTCTACGGACCGCCGGAGGCCGACCAGCTCAGCAACCAGTACGCGGCGATGCCGTCGCTGCACGTGGGCTGGGCGCTCGCGGTCGCGTTGGCCCTGGTGGGGGTGACCGCCGGGCGGTGGCGCTGGCTCTGGCTGGCCCACCCGCTGGTCACCGCCGTGGTGGTGGTCGCCACCGGCAACCACTACTGGCTCGACGGGGTGGTCGCGGTGGCTCTGCTCGCGGTGATCCTGGCCGCGCTGCCCCGACCCGTGGCGCCGGTGGCGTCGCCGCCCCCGCCGGTGGCCGGGCCGCCGCGCCCGCACGTGGTGCCGCCCCCGCGCCGGGCCGGCCGCCGCCGGACCACGAAGGTCCCGACGGCGGCCGACGCCCGGCTCCGGCCACCCGGCCGGGGCTGAGCCGTGGCTCAGGAGCGGACGGTGCAGACCGTGCCGTTGAGCCGGAACACCCCCGGCGGCACGTTCGGCCCGCTGTACGCGCCGACGAACCCGACACTCGTGCTCCCGCCGTCGGCGGCGAGCCGGCGGTTGTCGGCGGTCGGGGTCACCCGCACCTGCGTGCCGGTCTGCGTCCAGGTGGCGTTCCAGCCGCTGCTCACCTGCTGCCAGCCGGTGGGCCAGGTCCACGTCAGCGTCCAGCCGTCGACCACGTCCGGGCCGGTGTTGACCACCTCGACGGTCGCCACGTAGCCGTTGCCCCAGTCGGTGTCCTCGTGGAAGCGCACCGCGCAGCCGCTCGCGGCCGGGCTGCCGGTGGCGAACGTCAGCGGCGGGGACGACCAGGAGACCCGGCCCGCGGTGTCCCGGGCCAGCACGTTGGCCGTGTAGCGGGTGCCCGGTTCGAGGTTGCGCACGGTGAACGACGTGCCGGCGGTCTCGCCGAGCTGCTCGCTGACCGCGCCGAACTGCCGGTACACCTCGTACTTGGCGATCGGCGCGGCGCCCGCGGCCGCCGCCGGCCAGGAGAGGGTCGCGGCGCGGTCGGTCACCGCACCCGCCGTCGGCTGCCCCGGCGCGGTCGGCCGCCCGGCGGAGCTGCCGGCCGGTCGCAGCACCAGCGTGGTGAGCGAGTACGGCGGCAGCGTCCGGGTGGTCGCGCTGCCGGCGCGGTCGGTGCGCACCCCGCTCGCGCCGTTGGTCAGCGTGTGCACGGTCGGCGCCTCGTCCGCCGGGGTGAAACCGGCGTAGTCGACGGTCACCGGGTAGGCGGTGTCCGGGTCCTTGTTCAGCAGTTGGACCGCGAGGCCGCCGTCCGGTCGACGCACCGCGTGCGCGCTGACCAGCGGCTGGTCGGTGCCGGCACGGACGAACTGGTCGCCGGGGCGGGCGAACAGGTTCATCATGGACAGTGCGTGGTAGGGCGCGAACGGCGTGTTGAACGCCGGTTCGCAGACCTCGCCGTCGCTGGTGCAGCCGCCGCTGGAGAGCAGCCCGAAGTCGCCGTAGTCGGTCTGCCCGGCCACCTCGGAGACGGTGCCGATGCCGTTGTGCACGTTCCACCACTGCACCGTGAACACGCCTTGTTCCAGCAGGCCGCTGTAGGCGTCGGCGAGGAACAGCGCGCCGGGCTGGGTGGTGCGGCCGGCGTCGACGTTCAGCTCGGTGAGGCTGATCCCGATCCGGTCGGCGTCCGGGCCGGCGTACCGGGAGATCTGCCGCCGCAGCAGCCAGGCGGCGTCGGGGAGCTGGTCGGTGCGGGTCAGCGACTCGGCCGCGCTGCCGCCCGGGTACCAGTGCACGTCCACGAAGTCGATCTTCGGACCGGCGAGCGAGAGCACGGTCCGGTTCCACGGTCCCGGGTCGCCGCCGGCGGTGATCCCGTCCGGCCAGTTGCCCGGCATGGTCAGCACCGCGCCGACCCTGACGCTCGGGTCGACCGCCTTCATCGCGTCGGCGTACTCGATCACCAGCTTGGCGTACTGGGTGGCGCTCTTGTCGGCGTGGTCGTCGGCCTCCCACGCCGACCCGTAGAGGCCGTTGCCGTAGTTCTCGTTGCCGACGGTCCAGAACTTCGCGCCGTAGCCCTTGGTGACGTTGGCGTACCGCACCCAGTCGGCCGCCTCGGCGGGCGTGCCGGTGCCGTAGTTCGCGATGATCATCGGCTGCGCGCCGACCCGGCGGGCGGCGGCCATGAACGTGTCGAAGTCGGTGTCCGGCGCGACGTAGCCGCCGGGCGCGGTGTGCGTCTTCCAGTGGTAGATGTCGGCGTAGGAGCCGCCGGGGTAGCGCAGCATCCGCACGCCGGCGGCCTTGAGCAGGTCGGACGTCTCGGGGCTGCCGAGCTTGGCGTCCCAGATGGCGTGGTTGACGCCGAGCGCGGTGTCCGGCACGGTGGCCAGCCCGGCGCGGGCGTTCACGGTCACCGCGACCGGGTCGACGGCGGCGCCGGCGGCGGGCGGTTCGACGGTGGCGAACGCGGTGGTGACGAGCAGCAGGCTCACCGCGTACGCGGTCCAGCGGCGCGCGCGGGGCAGGGATCTCCTCATAGGGGGTTCCTTCGAGAGGCGGGGTTCCCGGGTTCGGTCCCGCCGTCCGCCCGGATGCCTGCCGGCGCCCGGGTGCCCTGGGACGACGATCGGCTCCGCGTGCTGCCCAGAATTCCATGCGTGACGCGGCGGGCTCAAGGCTTAATTTATAGATAGGAGTCTTTACTGTTAACAAGGTTTAATTTATGTTCGTGACACCTTCCGTTTCCCCCCGAAGGAGTCACCGCCATGCGTCGAAGAATCACCCTGCCCCTGCTCACCACCGGTGCGGTCGCCGCCGGGCTGGCGCTCGCCGCGCCCGCGCAGGCCCACGGCTACGTCTCCGGGCCGCCCAGCCGCCAGGCGCTCTGCGCGCAGAACCGGGTGCCCGACTGCGGCCAGATCAGGTACGAGCCGCAGAGCGTCGAGGGACCCAAGGGCCTGAAGACCTGCCACGCCAACATCGCCCAGTTCGCGGTGCTCAACGACGACAGCCGCAACTGGCCGGCCACGTCGGTCGGCAGCACGGTGACGTTCACCTGGGTCAACACCGCCCGCCACGCCACCGCCAACTGGGAGTACTGGATCGGCGGCACCCGGGTCGCGGTCGTCGACGGCGGCGGCCGCCAGCCCGACGCCACCGTCTCGCACACCGTCAACCTGGGCGGCTACACCGGTCGGCAGAAGGTGCTGGCGGTCTGGAACATCAGCGACACCGCCAACGCGTTCTACTCCTGCATCGACCTGCAGATCGGCGGCGGAGGTGGCAACCCGACCCCCACCCCGTCGCCGACCCCGTCGCCCACGCGCACCGCCACGCCGTCGCCCACGCCCACCGGCTCACCCGCCCCGACCGGCACACCGGCGCCGGGCGGCACCTGGACCGCCGGGCGGTCGTACCAGGTCGGCGACACGGTGACCTACGCCGGCCTCAGCTACCGCTGCCGCCAGGCGCACACCGCGATCGCCGGATGGGAGCCGCCGAACGTGCCGGCGCTCTGGCAGCAGATCTGACCCGGCGCCGGGCAGGTCACCCGGGCGAGGTCGTGCCGCCGAGGCGGGTCGGACGATTCGCGCGCCGCGCGGGGACTGCCGCACGGGGCCCGTCGGGCGGTCGGCCGGTCCCGCCCGGCCGTCCGACGGGCCGGCGTTCGTCGCCCGCCGCTCGTCGCCCCGCAGCCCGGGTGCGGGTGCGCCGGAATCGTCCGGGCTGCCGTCCGGACCGCAACGCCCGAGACCAGATCGGAGGACCGACATGCGCCGACCTCTCGCCGCCCTGCTGGCCGTCCTGCTCACCGCCGGCGTCGCCGGTTGCGGTGGCGGCTCGCCGGCGCCCGCCGCGTCCCGGCCGGCGCCGGCCGTCGACGGCACGACTAGCGGCATCGACGCGCTCTTCCTCGCCATGATGGTGGCGCACACCGAGCAGACCCTGGAGATCGTCGCCGTCGGGCTCGACCGGGTCACCGATCCCGAGGTGCGTACCCTGCTCGCCGCCGTACGCGCCACCGAGACCGACGAGTCGGCCACCATGCGCGGCTGGCTGCGCGAGGCCGGTCCCTCGGCGGCGGCCGTCGCGGCGCGACACGACCACGCGGGGCACAGCGACGCCGCCGCCGGCCTGGCCCGGTTGCGGGCGGCCCCGGCCGCCGACGTCGACCGGGTGCTGCTCGACGTGCTCGCCGCGCACCAGCGCACCGCCGCCGCCCTGGCCCGCGCCCAGGTCGCCGCCGGCACCAGCGAGCGGGTACGCGACCTCGCCACCCGCGTCGACCGCTCCCGCACCGCCGAGGTGGCCCTGATGGCGAAGTTGGCCGCCGCGCCGCGAGGCTGACCTCGTCGACCCGGGAGTGGTGGCGCCCGGAATGCGCCGACCGCACTATTCGCGGCGTGCTCCCGCGCCACGGTCGAAGACAGCGGGCGGGGCATGACCTTCGTCACGGTGGGTGGGCGCCGGGCGGGGAGGCGTGCGGGGCCAAACGGGGCGGATCGGGGTCTTTCTCTCGCCCGCCGGCGTCTGCGCGGCGACGTGCGGCGGTGCGGGACGGGGACCGGGCGGTGGGGGCGTTCGCCTCTGGGCAAAACCGGCCGCGCGATGTCGCAGTCCGTGACTAGGCTTTCGCCGGACCTCGTCCCACCGCGCGCCCCGCGTGCGGCGCCGCCTCCCCTCGGACCGGACCGGAACCAGGAGACTGTCTGTGACCCAGCAACCCGTCGCGACATCGAACAAACTCGACGCCGCGGTGCTCAAGGTGGCCGGCGTCGTCGTGCTCGGCGCGATCATGTCGATCCTCGACGTGACCGTCGTCAGCGTGGCCATCCCGACGTTCCAGAGCGAGTTCGACGCGTCCTACGCGCGGGTCGCCTGGACCATGACCGGCTACACCCTCGCCCTGGCCACGGTCATCCCGCTCAGCGGTTGGGCCGCCGACCGGTTCGGCACCAAGCGGCTCTACATGGTGGCGTTGGCGCTGTTCACCATCGGATCCGGGCTGTGCGCCACGGCCGACTCCATCGGCGAGCTGATCGCCTGGCGGGTGGTCCAGGGCCTCGGCGGCGGCATGCTCATGCCGCTCGGCATGACCATCATGACCCGGGCCGCCGGCCCGAACCGGATCGGCCGGTTGATGGCCGTGCTCGGCATTCCGATGCTGCTCGGCCCGATCGGCGGCCCGATCCTCGGCGGCTGGCTGATCGACACCGCGAGCTGGCACTGGATCTTTCTGATCAACCTGCCGATCGGCGTGGTCGCGCTGATCTACGCCCAGCTCGCGCTGCCGAAGGACGCTCCCGAGCCGTCCCAGTCGTTCGACTTCCTGGGCATGCTGATGCTCTCGCCGGGCCTGGCGCTCTTCCTCTACGGCGTCTCCTCGCTGCCGGAGGCCGGCACGGTCACCGACACCGAGGTCTGGCTGCCCATGCTGGTCGGCGCGGCGCTCGTGATCGCCTTCGTGATCTACTCGTTCCGGCCCCGGCACCCGCTCCTCGACCTGCGGCTGTTCCGCAACCGCAACCTCACCCTCGCGTCGCTGACCCTGTTCGTCTTCATCATCGCGTTCATGGGCGCGGGCCTGCTGTTCCCGAGCTACTTCCTGCAGGTCCGGGGCGAGACGACGCTGACCGCCGGCCTGCTGATGGCGCCGCAGGGCATCGGCGCGATGCTCACCATGCCGATCGCCGGCATGCTCGCCGACCGGGTGCCGGTCGGCCGGACGGTGCCGTTCGCGCTGGTGCTCATCGCGGCCGGGTTCTTCACCTTCACCCAGCTCGGCACCGACACGTCCTACCTGCTGCTCTGCGGCTCGCTGTTCGTGATGGGCCTCGGCATGGGCGGCACCATGATGCCGATCATGACCTCGGCGCTGAAGACGTTACAGGCCGCGGAGGTGGCCCGCGGCTCGACGCTCGTCAACATCCTCCAGCAGATCGGCGGATCGGTCGGCGCGGCGGTGATGTCGGTGATCCTCACCAGCGAGCTGAACGGCTCGCGCCCGATCCCCGGCGTGACCGATCCGGGCAGCGGCGCCCCGGTGACCGAGGCCCAGCTCGCCATCGCCGTGCAGCAGCAGCCCGAGCTGGCCCAGCAGTTCCCGGTGCCGCCGTCGCTGATCGAGCGCGGGCTCGACTTCGCGGCCAGTTCCTTCGCCACCACGTTCTGGGTGGCGTTCGGTCTGGTGCTCCTCACCTTCATCCCGGCCGCCTTCCTGCCCCGCCGGCGCGAGCCGTCGCACCTGCTCGACGGCGAGCCGGGCGAGGAGCAGCGCCCGATGCCGGTGCCGATCCACTGATCCACGCCCGTCCCCGTGGGGCCGACCGCCGCCGGCGGCCGGCCCCACGGCGTCCCGACCGCCGGCCGGAGTCCAGGCCGCTCTGTTCCGCCCGACTCGCGCCCCACCCGCGGCAGGCCGGCATGCCGGCCGGATCCGCCACCGGCGGACCGGGCAGCGCCTAGGCTCGACGGAGGTGGCGGGGGAGAGGCGGGCACGGTGGGCACAGGCGGCGAGGACCGGTCGGCCCGGCGGCGCAAACGCCTGCTGCTGGCCGTGGTCGGCCTGATCCTGCTGCTGCTCGGTCTCACCGTGGCCAACGGCACTGTCGCCGGCGTCGAGGTGGTGCTCGCCCTGCTGCTCCTGGTGGCCAGCTACGCGATCCAGCGGGTCGCCCGCCGGGAGACCGTCTACCGGAACGGGCGGCGGTGACCGGCGCGACGACCCGGCCGGGCTAGGCTGACCGGCGTGGATCAGGAAGACCGGATCGCGCTGTTCCTCGACTACGAGAACCTGGCGCTGGGTGTGCGGGACCATCACGGCGGTCGGCCGTTCGACTTCCGTCCGATCGGCGACGCCCTGGCCGAACGGGGCCGGGTGGTGGTGCGCCGAGCGTACGCGGACTGGTCGTACTTCGACGAGGACCGGCGGATGCTCACCCGGTCGCACGTCGAGCTGATCGAGATCCCGCAGCGGATGGGCTTCTCCCGCAAGAACGCGGCCGACATCAAGATGGCCGTGGACGCGGTCGAGCTGGCGTTCGAGCGCGGCTACATCTCGACGTTCGTGATCTGCACCGGCGACAGCGACTTCACCCCGCTGGTGCACAAGCTGCGCGAGCTGAACAAGCGGGTGATCGGCGTCGGGGTGGAGAAGTCGACCTCGGCGCTGCTGCCGCCGGCCTGCGACGAGTTCCTCTACTACGACCGCCTCGAAGGGGTGGACGTGCCCCCGCCCGCGGCCCGCCGGGCTCGGCCGGCCCGCTCGGCCGGGACGGCGGCGGCGGAACCGGCGCCGGAGCCGGTGGTGGAGACCGCGCCGGTCGAGGAGGAGCCGTCGCGGGACGTAGACACCCTCGCCGTCCTGCTCGTGCAGACCGTGGCCGGCATGCAGGGCAGTGGCGGCGGTGAGGTGACCGCCTCCGGCCTGAAGCGGGCCCTGCTCCGCAAGGACCCGACGTTCAGCGAGTCGAACTACGGCTTCCGTACCTTCGGCGAGCTGCTGCGGCACCTGGCCGCCTCCAACGTGGTGGAGCTGGCCGCCGGCCCGGCCAAGGGCGACCCGGAGGTGTCGCTGCCCGAGCGGGGTGACCGGGAGGTCGCGTTCGGGCTGCTCCGGTCCGTGGTGGTGGACCTGGCCGGGGAGGGCGGCGCGGTGGCGCTGTCCGGCCTGAAGGACCAGCTCCGGCGCGCCCGGCCGGACTTCAGCGAGAAGAAGCTCGGCTACCGCAGCTTCCTCCAGTTCTGCAAGGCCGCCGCCACGGACGGGGCGGTGGAGCTGCGCTGGAGCGCCGACGACGGCGACTACCTGCTCAGCCCGCAGCCGTCCTGACCGACCCGGCCGGTGGGCTCAGGACGGCCCGCGGACGGCGGTCGGGCTCGGGACGGCCGGTGGGCTCAGGACGGCGGTCGGGCTCGGTGTGACGGTCGGGGTGGGCGCGGCGGGTGAGGGCGGAACCTGACTCGGTACCGGGTCGGTGGGCGTGGCCGGCGGTGGTGTCGGCGCGGACGGCCGGTCGTGGCCGACCGGCGGCGTCGTCGGGCCGGCGGCCGGCGTGCCGCTCCCGCCCGCCCCGACGGCCGGCGGACCGTTGCGGCCCGCCCCGCCAGGCGGCGACTGTCGGGTGGGTGCGCGATCCGGCCGGGGCCGGGACCGGGGAGCAGCGGGATCGCCGGAGGCCCGGGGACCGACCGGGGCTCCGGTGGCCGTGGTGGTGGGCGTGACCGGACCCGTGCCGACTCCACCGTCACCTGGCGCCGAGGCCGCCACCGGGCGGGCCGCGGGCTGGTTCGGCCCGGCGGTGGCCGGCCACGTCCCGGCGGAGGTCGCTCCGAGCAGGACGGCCACCATCGCGGCGCCGGCCGCCACCAGTCGTCCCGGCGGCATCCGGTCGGGCGGGGCGTCACCGGGGCCCAGCGGGCGGGGCGGCCGTGGCCGGGCGGCCCGGTGGGCGGCGCGCAGCGCCTCGACGTCCTGTGCGACCGCGCTTCTCGACCCGGTCGCGTCGGCGTGGGCGAGGGTCAGGTAGAACCGGGCGTTCGGGGCGCCGGGCGCCGGGATTCGCAGCCCGGACGGTGGCCCGCCGTCGGCCCGGTGCAGCAGCGTCACCGGGCGGTCGGGGTGGTGCCCGACGCCCCGCAGCTCACGCAGGGGCCAGTCCTGGTGGACGTCCCGGCCGGCGAAGGCCACCCGCCGGTCGGTCACCACGGCGGCGCCGGTGTCGACCACACGCAAGCCGGCCGGCAGCGGGCCGTCGTCCGGGTCGAGACCGCCGGCAAGGGTTCCGGCGGGCGCGGGCAGACCGGCCAGGTGCCGGGCGGTCGCCTCCACCAGCTCGACGACGGGCAGGACGCGGTAGACGACCTCGCCGTCGTCCAGCGGCACCGGGAGCGGCGTGCCGGGCAGCGCGCGCCCGTGGAACCCGTCCGCCTCGATCCGCAGCCGGTCGAGGTGCTCCGCCCGGCGGCGCCAGTCACGCGCCGCCGTCTCGTACGCCCGGCGGCGGAGTTCGTTCTCGCGGCGCGCCCAGGCCAGCCGTCGCGCCGGATGGGACTCGGTCGGGCCAGGTCGTCTCGCCGTCACACCCCGTACAACGGCGGCCACCGGGCGCGGACACGTGAGCGTGGCTATCATCCGCTTTGGTGGCGTTATGGCCGTGCCTAGACTCGGGGCCATGCCGCGGATCGTCCAGTTGCTGGCCTCGCCGGTGCACCGCTACCTCGGCCGCCCGGCGGACGGGCCCGCCCCGGCGCCGCCCGGCGAGCTGGTCGAGCAGGTGCGCCTGCGGGCCGGCCTCGGTGTCGTCGGTGACCGCTACTTCGGCCGGCCGGCGCACCGCACGGCGAGCGTCACGCTTGTCGCGCAGGAGTCGCTGCCCGCCGGCGTCGACCTCACCCAGCTCCGGCGCAACGTGCTGACCAGCGGCGTCGCTGTCGACGAGCTGGTCGGCCGGGTGCTCACCCTCGACTCCGGCGACGGCCCGGTCCGCCTGCGGGTGCACCGGGCCGCGCCGCCCTGCGCCTGGCTGGACGTGGTGGTCGCGCCCGGCACGTGGAAGGCGATGCGCCGCCGGGCCGGCGTACGCTGCGAGCCGCTCACCGACGGCGTCCTGCGGGTCGGGCCGGTGACCGTCACGGTCGGCGACTGACCGGAGCGCCGGAACTTTCCCCGGCCGCCGGCCGACCAACCTCGGGGTCACCGATCGCCGGATCGGCGGCGAGGTGACGGAGAGGACGCCAGAGATGAACCGAGCGGGGCCGGCGTCCGTACCGTCCGGCATGATCGTGCCGCAGCGGCGGGCGGGTCGCGGATGAGCCCGGACGCCGACGACGAGCAGGTGACCCGGTGGGCCCACCAGGCCGGCCGGGGCGACCAGCTCGCCGCCGCCGCGTTCGTTCGGGCGCTCCAGGGCCCGGTGTGGCGCTTCCTCGCCCACCTCGCCGGCCCGGCCGAGGCCGACGACCTCGCCCAGGAGACATTCCTGCGCGCGCTGCGCAGCCTGCCCGGGTTCGCCGGCCGCTCCTCGGCCCGGACCTGGATCTTCACCATCGCCCGCCGGGTGGCCGTGGACCACGTTCGGGCCGCCACCGTCCGCCCCCGGGTCGCCGCGCTGTCGGACTGGCAGGCCGCCGCCGAGGCGGCCGGGGCGGTCACCGCCGGCGGGGACGACGGCGTCGCGCTGCGCGGGCTCATCGCCGGACTCGCCCCGGACCGGCGGGAGGCGTTCGTCGCCACCCAGGTCCTCGGCCTCTCCTACGCCGAGGCCGCCGAGGTGTGCGGCTGCCCGGTCGGCACCATCCGGTCGCGGGTCGCCCGCGCCCGCGAGGACCTGGTCGCCGCCTGGGCCGGCGACGCCCGCGCCCGCCGGGCCCGCTGATCCGCCGGCCCGTCAGGCGGAAGCAACCCCCGTGGCCCGCACCTGGCGGGCGTCAGGCCGCGCGGCGGTCGCGGGCCTGCGCGGTGTACGGGCCGGGCGGCACCAGCCGCAGCGGCGCCGGCGCGGCCGGCTCCTCGGTGCGCAGCGCCCAGCGCGAGCCGGACGACAGGCGCCGGCCGGGCGGCGTGTCGCCGGGGCGCAGGCCGGGCCGGGACAGCAGCAGCATCACCGCCCAGCCGACCAGCAGGAAGCCGTGGCTGACCAGCCGGGTCATCGCCACCTGCCCGGTGATCAGGTCGTTCACCGACAGCAGGACCAGCGTGGCGACGAACGCGCTGAGCATCGGCAGCAGCCCGGACGGGGTGGACCGGCGCAGCGCGACGTAGAGGAAACCGGCGCCGACCGCCACGTTCCACGCCGCCGACTCGTGCCACAGGTGCTGGCCGGAGGTGTGCGCGTGCGCCACCACCGCCTCCCGGCCGATCTGCGCCAGGCCCAGCACCAACTGCACCGCGCCGAGCAGGCCGAGCGCCGCGCGCAGCCCCCACACCACCCGCTGGCGCCGGCTCGGCCGGGGCGGCGGCGCGGCGGCCAGCACGGACGCCACCAGGTCGGGCACCCGCGGGGCGAGCTGCGTACGGGCCCGGCGGGTGACGGCGGCCGCCGAGTCGAACCAGCCCCGGCACCCGGCGCAACCGCTCAGGTGCGCCTCCGCCGCTTCCGTCTCGGACCGGGACGCCTCCCCGTCCAACTGGGCCGACAGGATCTCCCGCCACTGCTCGCACGCCATGTAGGGATAGTCGTCCGGGCGCCCCGCCTGGTTCCCGCCGGGTGCCGGAACAGGCCGGCGACTACCCCCGGCGGGCGCGGGTAAGCGGGCCGGACCGCCGTGCGGAGGGAGCCAGGTGACACGCGCGTTCGTGAACTGGTCCGGCAGCCTCTCCTTCACCCCGGCGCGGTGGGCCGAACCCGCCGGCGAGGACGAGGTGTGCGCGCTGGTGCGCCGGGCCCGCGACGACGGGCTCACGATCCGCCCGGTGGTCTCGGGGCACTCGTCCAGCCCGCTGGTGCGTACCGACGGGATCCTGCTCGGCCTGGACCGGCTCGCCGGGGTGGTCGCCGACGACGGCCGGACCGCCACCGCCTGGGCCGGCACCACGCTGAAGGCGCTCGGCGAAGGTCTCTACGACGCCGGCCTGGCCATGGACAACCTGGGTGACGTCGACTACCAGTCGATCGCCGGGGCGACCGCCACCGGCACCCACGGCACCGGGCTGGGCTTCGGCAACCTGAGCACCCAGCTCACCGGTGTACGCCTGGTCACCGGCACCGGCGAGGTGCTGGAGATCGCCGCGGACCGCAACCCGGAACTGCTGCCGGCCGCCCGGCTGTCGCTGGGCGCGCTCGGCGTCGTCACCCGGGTCACCCTGGACGTGCAGCCCCGCTACGAGCTGCACCGGCGGTCCTGGTGCGCGCGGCTCGACTGGACGCTCGACCACCTGGCCGAACTCCAGCACACCAACCGCAACATGGACTTCTACTGGTATCCGCGCAGCGACCGGACGCAGATCCGAGTGATCAACCGGGTCGACGAGGCGCGCGACCGGTCGCCGTGGCCCGGCGCGTGCACGCCGGACGGCGCGCCCCGGCAGAGCCAGGTCGGGCCGACCCACCGGACCATTCCCCGGCGCCGGGAGCTGCGGTTCGAGGAGATCGAGTACATGCTGCCCTCGGAGGCGTTCCCGGCCTGCTTCGCGGAGGTGCGCCGCCGGGTGCGGGAGCGGCACCGGCGGGTGGCCGGCTGGCGGGTGCTGGTCCGCACCGTCGCGCCGGACGACATCTGGCTGAGCAACGCCCACGGTCGGCCCACCACCACCATCGCGTGCCTGCAGAACACGACCCTGCCGTACGAGGACTACTTCCACGACATGGAGGCGGTCTTCCGGCACTACGGCGGCCGGCCGCACTGGGGCAAGAAGCACTGGCTCGGCGCGCGGGAACTGCGTCCCCTCTATCCCCGCTGGGACGACTTCCAGGCGGTCCGCCGCCGCCTCGACCCGGACGGGGTGTTCCTCGCCCCGTACCTGGCCCGGCTGCTGGAGGAGTCGTGACGGCGCCGGTCGGCGCCCGGGTGTGGGTGGTGCCCGGCGGGCACGTGCCGTTCCCGGCGCACGGCGTGGAGCCCGAGTTCACCGGCTTCGACCAGCTCTGCGTGCTCAACGCCGGCGGCGACGACGCCGGGCTGACGCTCGACTTCTACTACGAGGACGCCGAGCCGGTCGGGCCGTACCGGCTGCTCGTGCCCGCCCGCCGGGTCCGGCACGTGCGGGTCAACGACCTGATCGACCCGGAGGCGGTGCGGCTGGACCGCCCGTACGGCTGCGTGCTGCGCTCACCGGCGCCGGTGGTGGTGCAGTTCCTGCGCCAGGACACCCGGCTGCCCGGCGTGGTGGCGCTGACCGGCACGATGGCGTACCCGGGGTGAGGTTCGAGCGTGCGGCGGCGGGTACCCCGGCGCATGCGGGGAGCCGGCGACCGGGTACGCGAGGCGGGACGGGCCAGCCGGGAGCGGCTGCGCACGTACTTCATCGTGGCGGTCCAGGCGGGCCTGGCCGCGGCGCTGGCGTGGCTGATCGCGCGCGAGGCGCTCGGCAACCCCGACCCGACGTTCGCGCCCGCCGCGGCGGTAGGTGTCATCGCAGCCTCGTTGGGCGGGCGGACCCGGCGCACGGTCGAGCTGGTCGTCGGCGTGGTCCTCGGCATCGTCGTCGGCGACGCGCTGATCCACCTGCTGGGCACCGGCCCGTGGCAGACCGGCGTGATCGTCTTCCTGGCGGTCACCGCCGCGGTGCTGGTCCGGGGCACCGGCGCGCTGGTCACCCAGGCCGGCGGTACGGCGGTGCTGGTCGCCACGCTCACCCCGGTCTCGCCGGACCTGGAGCTGCCCCGGACGATCAACGCGCTGGTCGGCGGCGCGGTCGGCCTGCTGGTGGTGCTGGTGCTCGCGCCGCTCAACCCGCTGCGCACGGTACGCCGGGTCGCCGACCCCGCGCTGGACATATTCGCCCGGGAGATGACCGCCTCGGCGGAGGCGCTGGCCCGCGGCGACCTGCGCGCCGCCGACGCGGTGCTGACCCGGATGCGCGCCGCCGAACCCGAACTCGACCGGATCGACGAGCTGGTGAGCGCCGCCGACGAGGTGGTCCGCTTCTCCCCGGTGCGGTGGCGCCGCCGGCGGGCGCTGGCCGCGTACCGGCGGGGCGCCGAGCACCTGGACCGGGCGTTCCGCAACAGCCGCGCGCTGGTCCGGCGGGTCGGCACCACGCTGCGCGACGACGAGCCGGTGCCACCGGACCTGCCGGCCGCGCTGGAGCACTTCGGGGCGGCGATCCGGTTGCTGCACCGGGAGTTCCTCGCCGCCCGGGAGCCGCTGGCGGCCCGGGAGCGGGTGCTGCGGGCGGTCCGCGAGGCCGGCGCGGCGTGCCGCCAGGACATCGGGTTCTCCGGCACCATCGTGGTCTCGCAGTTGCGGACCGCCGCCAACGACGTGCTGCGTGCCACCGGCGTGCCGCCGGACGAGGCGCGCCGCCTGGTCCGCCGGGCCGCCGCCGGCCGCGCGCTCTCCGCCTAGCGGCGCTCCGGGCCCTTCGGTACGCGGCCGCCGGCGGGCGCTCGCCCTGGCGCCGACCTCGCCTCCGCGCCTCCGCGCCTCCGCGCCTCCGCGCCTCCAGGCTCTCGCCTTTCGGTAACGGGGCCAGCCTCCCGGGGTCCTCGAGCCGTTAGGAAAGACCCGGGGTTTTTCCGATATGACTGAGAGTCATAATTATGACTGAGAGTCATACCGCAGAAACCGAGTCCATGCAGGGAAGCGGGACGCACCCATGGCGTTCCGGTCACGGCTCGGTGAGCTGGTGGGTGGAACGCTGTGGGTGTCTCCGGAGGGTGGAGACACCCACAGCGTTCCAGTAGTGCGGCGGCGGGGTGGCGGGTGGAGCGCTGTGGGTGTCTCCGGGGGGAGGGGGGTGACAGTGACGCATCGACCGATGCCGTCGGCGGGTGGGCGGCCGGCGGTTAGCATGGGCCGTGCCCGAGCAGCCGACGATCGCCGACGCCACCCTCGCCCGCATCAACGAGGGCGTGCAGGCGCACCACCAGCAGGGTGAGCGGGACGCCGCCCGCGACCTGTTCGCCGAGGTCTGGGACGAGATCGGCGGCGAGCGGGGCGACCCGCTGCACGTGTGCGTCCTGGCGCACGCGATGGCCGACGTGCAGGACGACGCCCGCGAGGAACTGCGATGGGACGAACGGGCGCTCGCGGCGGCCGGCCGGCTCACCGACGCGCGGGTGGCCGAGTCGGGCGTGCCGCTGTCGGTGGCCGCGCTCTATCCGTCGCTGCACCTCAACCTGGCGGAGTGCCACAACCGCCTCGGTGACCTCGACCGCGCCCGGGAGCACCTGCGACATGCGGAGGCGGGGATCGGCGCTCTCGGCGACGACGGCTACGGCATGCTGATCCGGGGCGGGTTGGACCGCCTGCGGCAGCAGTTGGCCGTCGACTAGTCAGGGCGGCGCGCGGCGGGAGCGGTCGAGCCACGACAGGAAGCGGTCCCACAGCACGGCCGGGTCCGGCCCGTCGTGCGGGTCCAGCGCATAGAGGTCGCCGACCGCGTCGTGCAGCGCCCCGGCCAGGTCGACGGCCAACCCGACGGTGTCGCCGGCGTACTCCCGCAGCAGCCCGGCCCGCGCGGCCGGGCACGGCCAGGGGAGTCCGTCGTGGTGGCAGAGCCAGATCGGGCGTACCGGCCGATGCCCGTCCCCGGGCAGGCTCACCGCAACCTCAGCGCCACCGCGCGGGCCTCCTCGTCGCTCAGCGGCAGGAACCACAGGAACCGGCGGACGATCGTCACCGGATCCGGCCCGCCGGGCCGGCCGCGCAGGTCGCGCAGCGCGTGGCGGGTGACCCGGGCGAACTCCGGCAGCAGCGTCGCCCGCCGGGCCGCGTCCGTGGGGACGGACCGCAGCGCCGGGCAGGGCCAGTCCTGCCCGCACCCGTCGCACACCCAGGCCGGCCCACGGGCGCGGTGGGCGACCGGCGGCACGACCCGGCGCGGCAGGCGACGGTACGGCGCGACGGCCGGCTCGCTCGACCGGCGCGACGACGGCACGGGCGGCCGTCCGGCGCGCGGCGGCAGGGGATTCTCGTCGGGCACGGCGCCCTCCCTCCACGGAACGTTGGTGACACTCTGCTGTGGAGGCACTACGGTCGGAAGGGTTCCCCGAGGTCCGGCGGGAGCTGGGAGAACCGCCCGGCCGGTGGGAGGGCCGTGAATTGTCGATCTCTGATCTGGAGCACACTGGATGGCCGAGGTCCCGGGGCCCGTGGCGGGCTTCATCGTTGCCGAGATCCGCCGTGCCCGGGGCGCGTCGGGGATGACGCAGGAGGCCTTCGGCACGCACGCCGGCTTCAGCGCGTCGCACGTCAGCGCCGTGGAGAGCGGCACCCGCGCGCTCACCGTCGACTTCATCCGGGGCGCGGACCGGGCGGTCCGCAACGGAGGGCTCTTCGAGCGACTGGCGACCGAACTGGGCACGCCGGCGTGGTTCCGGCCGTGGCTCGACGCCGAACGCGGCGCGACCCAACTACGCTACTTCGAGCCCAACCTGATCCCGGGGCTCCTCCAGGTGGAGCACTACGCGCGCGTCGTGCTCCGCACCGTCGACAGTCTCACCGACGCCGAGGTGGAGCATCGGGTGTCGACGCGGATGGATCGGCAGGGGATCCTCACCGGGGAGCGACCACCGCAGTTCGTCGCCGTGATCGACGAGGCTGCCGTTCGTCGGGGTGGTGACGGACTCGCGGGGATCATGTCGCAGCAGATCGCCCACCTCATCGGGCTCGCCGAACTGCCACACGTGCACATCCACGTCATCCCGTGCGACAGCGGTCTGCACGTCGGGCTGTCCGGGCCGTTCGCGCTGGCGAGGTCGAGCGACGGCGTGTGGGTGGGACACCTGGAGAACCAACTCGGCGGGGACGTGGTCGACAAGGACGATGACGTGGCTACTCTTCAGGCGCGATGGGAGAGCGTGCGGAACGAGGCCCTACCGCGCCGGCAGTCCATCGACCTGCTGAAGGAAGTGGAGAACCAGCATGGACCTCGGTAACGCTCGGTGGCGCACGTCGACCCGCAGCGGCGCGAGCGGCGGGAACTGCGTCGAGGTGGCCGACAACCTGCCCGGCGTCGTCGCGGTCCGCGACTCCAAGGACCCGACGGGCCCGGCGCTCGCCTTCGCCCCGGCGGCGTGGCGCGCGTTCGTCACGTCCGCCGCCGCTCGCCCCCGGTGAGCCGTGCGATGACTTCGGCCGGGGACGCCGGTCTACCTCCCGACTGAGAGAACCGAGCACCCGGGAGTACGACATGGGCGTCATCCAGATCGAGCTGTTCACCACCCTGGACTTCGTGGCGCAGTCGCCCGGCAGCCCGGAGGAGGACCCGGAGGGGTTCCCGTTCGGCGGCTGGCAGGCGCCGCTGCTGGACGAGGCGACCGGCGCGCAGGTCATGAAGGCGTACGAGGGCACGGACGCGCTGCTGCTCGGCCGGCGGACCTACGACATCTTCGCCGCCTACTGGCCGCACCAGGAGGGCGGCGAGGACAACGCGATCGCCACGCTCTTCAACCGCATCCCGAAGTACGTGGCCTCCCGGGGCCGGCCGGACCTGTCGTGGCAGGGGTCCACCAAACTCGGCCCGGACCTGGCCACGGCGGTACGCGAGGTGCGGGACCGGCACCAGAACGTGAAGGTCGTCGGCAGCCTCGACCTGGTGCAGACGCTGCTGCGGGAGAAGCTGTTCGACCGGATCGACCTCTGGGTGCACCCGATCCTGCTCGGCGTCGGCAAGAAGGTGTTCGACGGCGGGGCGGTGCCCACCAACGTCACGCTCCTGGAACCGCCGGTCGCCAATGCGAAGGGCACCGTCTACCTGCGCTACGGGCTCGCCGACGGCACGCCGGGGACGGGCGACATGGGCGCGCCCGACCGCGGCGTCGGGGACGACGGCTGACCGGGGGTCGGGCGCGGCGGTGGCTCAGAGGCCGAAGAAGTCGAGATAGCCGTCGATCTGGTGGGCCAGCATGGGTTCACCGGGATGCGCGGGCAGGCCCCGGTCGCGGGCGGCGCGCAGCAGTGCCGTCTCCGCGGGGGACATGATGATGTCCGCGACCACCGCCCGCGCCGGCAGCTCCGACACCGGGAACGGCGGCGGGTCACCCGGGCGCAGCCCGACGGGTGTCGCGTTGACCGCGAGGTCGACGTCGGCCAGTCGCGGCCGGGCCGCCGCGTGGACCCGACCCGGGTACGCGGCCGACAGCCGCCCGCCGAGCGTGGCCAGCCGGGCCGGGTCGGTGTCGGCCAGGTACAGCTCGGCCACCCCGGCGTCGAGCAGCGCCACCGCGATGGCGCTTCCCGCGCCGCCGGCGCCCACCAGGCAGGCCCGCCTGTCGCGCGGGTCGTGCCCGGCCGCGACCAGGCCGCGTACGAACCCGTCGCCGTCGAACGTGTCCGCCGTCCAGGTGCCGTCCGCCTCGCGGCGCAGCGCGTTGACGCTGCCGGCCCGGACGGCCCGGTCGGTGGCCCGGTCGGCGAGGCGGAGCACCGCCGCCTTGTGCGGCACGGTCACCAGCATGCCGTGCAGGTTGGTGACCTGCCGCAGCCCGGCCACCACCTCCGGCAGCGCGGCGGCGGGCACGTGCACCGGCACCAGCACCGCGTCCGTGCCCCGCCGGGCCAGCACCGGGTTGAGCAGGCCGGGCGCGCGCACCTGGGCGATCGGGTCGCCGAGCAGCGCGTAGAGGCGGGTGGCGCCGCCGATCGCGCTCACCGCACCGGCTGCGGGTGGCGCAGCGTCCGCAGCGCGCCCGCCCAGGCCAGCACCTCGTCCAGCATGGCGCCGACCGCCTCCCGCTGGTGCGGGCCGGGACGGAAGTCGCGGAACGCCACGAAGTCGGTGTGCAGGGAGAGCGCCACCTGGGAGCGGACCACCGGCACCGACACCTGCCCGAGCACCAGCCGTAGGTGCTCGGCGGCGCGGGTGCCGCCGTGCACGCCGTAGCCGACCAGCCCGGCCGGCTTGTGGTGCCATTCCTGGTAGAGCGCGTCGACGGCGTCCTTGAGCACACCCGGGATCGAGTGGTTGTACTCCGGGGTGACGAAGACGAACGCGTCCAGCGCGCCGACGACAGCGCCCCACCGGCGGATCGCCGGCCGGCTCGACGGCGCCATCGACGGGGGCAGCGGCTCGGCGAAGTGGGGCAGCGGATGGTCCGCCAGGTCGACGACTTCCGCCTCGACGTCGGCGCGGGCGGCGGCGATGTCGCGTACCCAGCGGGCCACCGCGTCGGCCTTGCGGCCCGGGCGGGTGCTGCCGGCGACGACCCCGATCCTGATCATTGGCTGTTCTCCCTGGTCGAGTGCCCGACCCCGACCGGGACCGGGGTGCCCGCGAGGTCGCGGGCGAGGTGCAGCGCGCCGTGCAGCGAGGAGAGCCCGCCGAGCGCGGCGGCGACGACGCGGGGCGCGGGCCGTCCCGGTCGGCCGACGGCGAGCCGCCCGACCTGCGGCACGAAATCGGGCAGCCCGGTGGCGAATCCGCCGCCGACGATCGCCAGGTCGGTGGCGAGCAGTTCGCCGAGGCTCACCACCGCGGCGGCCAGCGCCACGCAGGACGGCTCGATCGCGGCCACTGCCCACTGTCGACAGTCGTCGAGTCCGGCGCGCAGCCGGTGGTGGTCGACCGGCCCGCCGCGCAGCCGGGCCGCGCGACGCAGCGTGGCCGGCCCGGACGCGACCGCCTGGAGGCAGCCGGACCGTCCGCAGTCGCACCGGTCCCCGCCCAGGTCGACCACCATGTGTCCGACCTCGGCGGACGCACCGGCCGGGGCGTTGCGCCCACCGAGCACGATCCCGCCGCCGACGCCGGTGCCGACGCCGAGGTAGAGCACGTCGGCGCGGCCCGCGTGCCGGGCCTCGGCCAGCGCCGCCAGGTCGCCGTCGTCGGCGTACCCGGTCGGGGTGTCGGGGAACAGGCGACGCAGCGCGCCGGCCAGGTCCAGGCCGACCCAGCTCGGCCGGCCGGGCCAGGCCACGACGACGCCGGACCGGTCGACGGTCGCCGGCATGGCCACGCCGACCGCGCCGACCGGGCCGAAGCCGGCGCGCAGCGCGGCCACCTCGGCGGCCAGCACCGCCAGGTCGGCGGCCGGGTCCGCGCCGGCCGGCCAGGTGACGATCCGTTCGTACGCGGGCCGGCCGGCCGCCTCGGCGCGCAGCGCGACCTTCGTGCCCCCGACGTCGACGCCCAGCAGCGCGGCGCCCGGCCCGCCCGTCACGCCGGCCTCAGTGCGCCAGCAGGTGCAGGAACGCCAGCGCGGCCGAGGCGAACGCGAAGAACAACGGCACCATGATCACCTTGCCGTCGTCCTTGGCGCGCAGGTGGTAGGCCACGGCGGCGATCAGCAGCACGGTGACGCCCACCGCGGCGAGCAGGCCGAGCTGCCAGAACTTCAGGCCCAGCAGCAGCCCGGCGACGCCGGCCAGCTCCAGCAGGCCGATGACGCGGGTCAGCCCGGCGGAAACGCCGAGGTGCGACATCCGCTCGCGCATCTGCGCGTTGCCGGTGAGCTTCTGCACGGCCAGCGGGATCAGGATGATGGCCAGCAGGATGGTGAGAACGATGATCGCGACGGTCACGGGGTTCCTCGGGGGTCGGGTCGTCGCGGCGGACGACCGGTACGGGGTGGACGGTCAGGACACGGTCGCGACGAGCGCGCGGGCCGCCAGCCGGTAGCCGAGCGCGCCGAGGCCCACGATCACCCCCGCAGCCAACGGGGCGAGCACCGACTCGTGCCGGAAGCTCTCCCGGGCCCACACGTTGGACAAGTGGACCTCCAGCCACGGGCGGGGATAGTTGGCCAGCGCGTCGCGCAGACTCCAACCGGCGATCATCAACGCGCCCGGGTTCACGATCGCGCCCACCGTCTCATAACTGTCCTGGATGGTACGGATCATCTCGCCCTCGCAGTCGTGCTGTCTCGCGACGACCCGCCACCCCCGACCGGCGACCTCCTCGCCGACCGCCCGCTCGATGTCCGCCAGCGTGTCGGTGCCGTAGATCTCCGGTTCGCGGCTGCCGAGGATGCCCAGGTTCGGGCCGTTGAGCAGGAGCACCTCGGGCACGTTGCACCTCACCGGAATCGGACGACGACAGACCATCGGAGTATCGACGCCGCCCCCGCGCGAAGCCCCGCCGGCAGGGGGCGGTTAGGGGCGGCTAGGGGCCGTTAGGGGAGGTCAGCGCCGTGTCGGCTCGGTTAGCGTCCAGCCGGGCCGTTCCGATCTGGATCAGGGAGTGGGACATCATGAGTGATCTGTCGGCGCCGGAGTTCCCCGAGTGGCCGCAGTTCGGCGACGAGGAACGGACCGGCCTCATCCGGGCCCTGGAACAGGGCCAGTGGTGGCGCGTCGGGGGCAACGAGGTCGACACGTTCGAGGCCGAGTTCGCCGCGTACCACGGGTCGTCGCACGCGCTGGCCGTCACCAACGGCACGCACGCGCTGGAGGTGGCGCTGGAGGTGCTGGGCGTCGGACCGGGCACCGAGGTCATCGTCCCCGCCTTCACCTTCATCTCCTCGTCGCTGGCCGCGCAGCGCCTCGGCGCGGTGGCCGTGCCGGTCGACGTGGACCTGGACACCTACTGCGTCGACCCGGACGCGGTGGCCGCCGCCATCACCGACCGCACCCGCGTGGTGATGCCGGTGCACATGGCCGGCCAGTTCGCCGACATGGACGCGCTCGACAAGATCACCTCCGACGCCGGCGTCGCGCTGCTCCAGGACGCCGCGCACGCGCACGGCGCGCAGTGGCAGGGCCGGCGGGTCGGCGAACTCGGCTCCGTCGCCGCCTTCAGCTTCCAGAACGGCAAGCTGATGACCGCCGGCGAGGGCGGCGCGGTGCTCTTCCCCGACGAGGAGAGCTACGAGAAGGCGTTCCTGGTGCACAGTTGCGGCCGGCCCCGCACCGACCGCGACTACCTGCACCGCACCACCGGGTCGAACTACCGGATGAACGAGTTCAGCGCCGCCGTGCTGCGCGCCCAACTGTCCCGGCTGGACGGTCAGATCGCGGTGCGCGAGCAGCGCTGGCCGTTGCTGGCCAGCCTGCTCGCCGAGATCCCCGGCGTGGTGCCGCAGGGACGCGACCCGCGCGGCGACCGCAACCCGCACTACATGGCCATGTTCCGGATCCCCGGCATCACGCCGGCACGCCGCCGGGCCGTGGTCGACGAGCTGATCGCCAGGGGCGTCCCGGCGTTCGTGGCGTTCCGCGCCATCTACCGCTGCGAGGGCTTCTGGCTGGCCGGCGCGCCGGACGAGACCGCCGAGCAGATCGCCGAACGGTGCCCGAACGTCGAGCAGATCCACGCCGACTGCGTCTGGCTGCACCACCGCACGCTGCTCGGCACCGAGGAGCAGATGCACCGGATCGCCGCCGTGCTCGCCGACGTGCTGGCCGGATGACCGGGCCGCAGCCGGCCGCCGCGCCGGGGCATACCGTCCGGGTCGCGGTGGCCGGTCTCGGCTGGGCCGGGCGGCAGATCTGGCTGCCCCGGCTCGCCGCGCACCACCGGTTCACGGTGACCGCGGTGGTCGACCCGGACGCCGCCGCCCGGGACACCGCCCGCGCCGCGCACGGCGTGCCCGACGCGTACGCCGACGTCGCCGACCTGCCCGCCGACGCCGCCGACCTGGTGGTGGTGGCCGTCCCCAACCACCTGCACGCCGCCGTCGCGGCCCGGCTGCTGCGTCGGGGCGTACCGGTGTTCCTGGAGAAGCCGGTCTGCCTCACCTCCGCCGAGGCCGACGACCTGGCCGACGCCGAGCGCGCCGGCGGCGCGGTGCTGCTCGCCGGCAGCGCCGCCCGCTACCGCGCCGACGTGCGGGCCCTGCTGCGGGCCGTGGTGGACCTCGGCCCGGTCCGGCACGTCGACGTCGCCTGGGTACGCGCCCGCGGGGTGCCCGACGCCGGCGGCTGGTTCACCCGGCGGGACCTCTCCGGCGGCGGCGCGCTCGTCGACCTGGGCTGGCACCTGCTCGACACGGTGCTGCCCCTGCTCGGACCGGCGCCGATCGCGCACGTGGTCGGCAGCGTCTCCGACGACTTCGTCAACGACGGCGCCGCGCAGGCCGCCTGGCGCGGCACCGCCGGGTGCGGTGGACGCGGCGACGTCGAGGACACCGCCCGCGCGTTCCTGCTCACCGCCGACGGCGCGTCCGCCGCGCTGCACGCCTGCTGGGCGTCGCACGAGGCGACCGACCGCACCACCATCTCGGTGCACGGCACCCACGGCTCGGCGACGCTGCGCTGCACGTTCGGGTTCAGCCCGAACCGGGTCGGCGCGCCGGAGCTGATCCGTACCAGCGACGGCGAGACCGTCACGCTGCCGCTGCCCGCCGAGACCATCGGGGCCGAGTACGACAGGCAGCTCGACGCGCTGCCCGGCCTGCTCGCCGACCAGGCCAACCGGGGCGTGGCCGCCGCCGACGCCCGCCGCACCATCGACGCCATCGAACGCGTCTACCGCTGCGCCCGGCCCACCCCGCCGGTGCCCGCGCTGGCGGGAGCGCGCGACCGGTGAGAACCACCGGGCGACCTCACCCTTCGGGAGCAGCCATGAGCCAGCCGCCGTCGACACTCGGCGCCGCCGTCCTCGCCCCGCGTCCGGGCCCGATCCGCGCTGTCGTGTTCGACCTCGACGGGGTCGTGGTCGACAGCTCGGCGGTGATGCGCGAGGCGTTCAGCGTCGCGTACGCCGAGGTGGTGGGCGCCGGGCCGGCGCCGTTCGAGGAGTACAACAAGCACATGGGACGGTACTTCCCGGACATCATGCGGCTGATGGGGCTGCCGCTGGAGATGGAGGCGCCGTTCGTCCGGGAGAGCTACCGGCTGGCGCACCGGGTGCCGCTGTTCCCCGGCGTCCGCGACACGCTCGAGGCGCTGCACGAGCGCGGCGTCCGGATGGCGGTCGCCACCGGCAAGAGCGGCCCACGCGCCCGGTCGCTGCTGGACCTGCTCGGCGTGCTCGGGCTCTTCGACCACGTGATCGGCTCGGACGAGGTGCCCCGGCCCAAGCCGGCGCCGGACATCGTGCTGCGCGCGCTGGAACTGCTCGACATGCCGCCGGGCGTGGCGATGATGGTCGGCGACGCGATCACGGACCTGACCAGCGGCCGCGACGCCGGGGTGACCACGGTGGCCACCACCTGGCACGGCGGTGACGTGAGCGCGCTGCTGGCCGCCGGCCCCGACCTGGTGGCGCACAAGCCGGAGGAACTGCTCACGCACTGCCCGGCGGTGCGCTGAGGCACGACCCGCCGGTGGTGAGGCAGGAACGCGTATTCCTCGTCGTTGAACGACTCGACCGGTTCGCTCATCCCCGCATTGTGCGCCCCCAACGCCCGGAGATGCACCCATGCCGTTCCACCCGCGGGCCGGCTGGACCACGAGTGGAACGCCATGGGCGTCAAAACAGGCCGGAGACACCCATGGCGTTCCACCCACGGGCCGGATGAGGGCGTCGGGCCTCGACCCACGTACGTCGCGGATCGCCCCGGGTCGCGTACCGCCTACATCTCGGCCAGGGCGGCGCGGACCTCGGTCTCCGGCACGTCCGGGACCAACTCGGGACCGCGCTCGCCGTCCAGCACGAAGGTCAGGCCGGCGGTGGACTTCTTGTCCCGGCGCATGAACGCGATCAGCTCGTCGGCGTCCACGCCGGACGGGAGCGCGGTGTCCAGGCCGTAGCCGGCCACCACCTCGTGGTGCTCGGCCACCCGCTCGGCGGGAATCCGACCGAGCCGGCCGGCCAGCCGCCCGGCGAACACCGTGCCCACGCCGACCGCCTCGCCGTGCCGCAGCCGGAAGTCGGTGGCCCGCTCCAGCGCGTGGCCGAGCGTGTGACCGTAGTTCAGGATGTGCCGCAGCCCGGCGTCGCGCTCGTCGGCGGCGACCACCCGGGCCTTGAGCGCCACGCACGCGGTGATCTGCTCGGTCACCGTCCGGCCGCGCAGGTCGCCGGCACCGATGAAGTGCGCGCGGGCGATCTCGCCGTAGCCGTTGCGCCGCTCCACCTCCGGCAGCGTGGTCAGGTGCTCGGTGTCGCAGAGCACCGCGCGCGGCTGCCAGTAGACGCCGACGAGGTTCTTGCCCTCCGGCAGGTTCACCGCCGTCTTGCCGCCCACGCTGGCGTCCACCTGGGCCAGCAGCGACGTCGGCACGTGGATCACCGCGACGCCCCGGTGGTAGAGGCCGGCGGCCAGGCCCACCACGTCGGTGGTGGTGCCACCGCCGCAGGAGACCACCGCGTCCGCGCGGGTCAGCCCGAACTCGGCGAACGCCCGGCCCAGTGCCTCCACGGTGGACAGCGTCTTGTCGTGCTCGCCGTCGCGGGCCGGCACCACCCGGTGCGGCACACCCGGGTCGGGCGTCCACTCCGGCGGCCGGGCGGACACCACCACGACCCGGCGGGCGCCGAGCCGGGCCACCTCCGCGGCCAGCCGGTGCCGCACGCCCGGGCCCACGAGCACCGGGTACGCGCGCTCGCCCAGCTCCACGTCGACGCGTTCCACTGTCATCCGGCCCTCCCACGTGTCGCGGCGACGCTCTGCCCGGCCAGCCGCAACGCCAGCGCGGCGAGCGAGTCGACGGCCGGGTCGATGCCCCAGCGGCGGTGGCTGAGCTGGGCGTGCTCGGCGACCAGGAAGCCGCGCGGCGCGGCCGGGTGGTCCTCGGCGACCACCTCGGTGACCCGGTCCAGATAGCCGCGCCAGGCCACCGACACCGGATCGTCGGCGAGCGGCAGGTCGGCGGCGGCCAGCACGATCTTGTCCACGCCGGCCTGCGCCTGGGCGGCGAGGTCCCGGCGCTGCGCCCCGGTCAGCGCGCGGCTGCGGTCCTGCCAGTGCAGGAACAGGAAGGCCGCCCGGTCGCCGGCCGGCAGCAGGCCGCACAGGTGCCGCAGGTGTGCCACCGCGAGCGGCAGCTCCAACCCGGCCAGCCACGGCGGCTCACCGCCGAGCAGGCCCAGCGCCACCTCGCTGCCGGCGTGGGCGAGCGGTCCGCCCCGGGCCGGGTCGCGCACCGCGTACGCCGGTGGCGCCGGCCGGGCCACCGGGCCGAGCCGGTCGCGGGCCAGGTCGAGCGCGGCGGGCCCGGCGTGCAGGCCCAGCCGCAACCGGGTCGGGCCGGGGAAGTCGAGCCGGTCGAAGAACCAGCAGCCGCCCGGGTCGGCGGCGCGCAGCTCGGCCACCAGCCCCGCCAGCACCGTGCCGACCACCTCGGCCGCCCGCGCGTCGACGCATCCCCCGCCGGGCACGGCGAGGTCGGCGAACAACCAGGAGCGTTCCATGGCACCTCGACTGTCGGCGGTGGGTACGCGGCGTCCTCGGGGCGTGCCCATCATGGCCGCGCCGGCCCGCCGGAGAGCCCGCGCGCGGGCCGGAACCGGGGTCCGGTTAGGGGGCGACAGGGGTAGGTCGCCGCCGGGGGGCTGGCCAGACTTGGGCCGTTACGGCGAAGGACGGATGTGCTGACATGCTTCGGAGTGACCTGGTCCAGCCGTTGCCCGACCTGCTCCGGGCCCACGCCGGCCGGCTGCCGGACCAGGTGGCGTTCCGCGACGCGGACCGGGCGGTGTCCTGGGCCGCGCTGGAGGCGGTCACCCGCCGGCTGGCCGGGCACCTGGTCGACGCGGGCGTCGCCCGGGGCGAGCGGGTCGCGTTCTGCCTGGGCAACCGGGTGGAGACGGTGGAGACCTGGCTGGCCGTGACCCGGGCCGCCGCGGTCGGTGTACCGCTGAACCCGCGCAGCGCGGACGCCGAGCTGGCCCACCTGCTCGACGACTCCGGCGCGGTGCTGGTGGTGACCGACCCGCAGCACCTCGACCAGCTCCTACGGCTGCGGGCGGACCGGCCCGACCTGCGGATCTGGGTGACCGGCGACGGGCCGTACCCGGAACCGGCGACGGCCTGGCCGGCGCTCGTCGACGCGGCGCCGACCGCCGACGCCCGTGACGACCTCGGCCTGGACGAGGTCGCCTGGATGCTCTACACCTCCGGCACCACCGGCCGGCCCAAGGGCGTGCTGTCCACCCAGCGCACCTGCCTGTGGTCGGTGGCCGCCTGCTACGTGCCGGTGCCGGAGCTGACCTCCGCCGACCGGGTGGTCTGGCCGCTGCCGCTGTTCCACAGCCTCTCCCACATCGGCTGCGTGCTGAGCGTGACCGCGGTCGGCGCGAGCGCCCGCCTGGTCGACGGCTTCGCCGCCGCCGACGTGCTGGCCGCGGTCGCCGAGGACGAGGCGACCGTGCTGGCCGGCGTCCCGGCCATGTACCACCACCTGGTCGACGCCGCCCGCGCCGACGGGTTCCGCGCGCCCGCGCTGCGGGTGTGCCTGGTCGGTGGCGCGATCACCACCGGGGAGCTGCGCCGCGCGTTCGAGGACGTCTTCGACGCGCCGCTGCTCGACGCGTACGGCAGCACCGAGACGTGCGGTTCGATCGCGGTGACCCGCCCGGACGAGCCCCGGCCCGAGGGCTCCTGCGGCCGGGCCGTGGACGGCGTCCAGGTGCGGCTGGTCAGCCCGGACACCGGCCGCGACGTGCCCACCGGCGACGAGGGCGAGGTGTGGGTACGCGGCCCGAGCGTCATGCTCGGCTACCACGGCATGCCCGAGGCCACCGAGGCGGCGCTGCGCGACGGCTGGTACCGCACCGGAGACCTGGCCCGCCGCGACGCCGACGGGAACCTCTTCGTCACCGGCCGGCACCGGGAACTGATCATCCGGGGCGGGGAGAAGGTGCACCCGGTCGAGGTGGAGGACGTGCTGCGCGCCGTGCCCGGCGTCGCCGACGTCGCGGTCACCGGCCGCCCGCACGAGGTGCTCGGCGAGGTACCTGTCGCGTTCGTGGTGCCCGCGCCGGAGGGCTTCGCGCCGGCCGCCGCGTACGCCGCCTGCCGCGAGCGGCTCGCGTACCACAAGGTGCCGCAGGAGCTGTACGAGATCGACGAGGTGCCGCGCACCGCCTCCGGGAAGGTCACCCGGCGGCTGCTGCGGCAGCGGCCGGCCCGGCTGCGCGCGGTCAACGGCACCCACCACGAGTCGCTGACCCGGCTCACCTGGCGTCCGCTGGACCCGGCCGCCCCCGTGCCCGGCCGGCGCTGGACCGTCGTCGGGCCGCGGGCCGGGGCGGTCGCCGACGCGCTGGCCGCCGAGGGCGAGGACGTGCACACCGGCGCCCACTCGGTCGAGGGCGGCGCGGACGTGCTGGTGCTGGCCGGCGTCGACCCGGCGGCGTTGCCCGGCTGGCTCGACGACAGCCGGCACGCCGGCGCCCGGGTGGTGGTGCTGACCACCGGCGCGGTGGACGTGTCCACCGCCGAGAACCCCGACGACCCCGACCTGGTCCCGGCTGCCGCCGTGGCCTGGGCGCGGGCCCGCTGCCGGCAGGCCGACCGGCCGGGCCGGATCGTGCTCGTCGACACCGACGCCGACCCCGCCTCGGTGGCGCTGCTGCCGTCCGTGGTGGACGCCGGCGCCGCCCAGGTGGCGTTGCGTGCCGGCGCCGCCCGGCACGCGGTGTCCGCACCGGCCGCCGCGCCGGCCCGGGAGCACGCGGCCACGGTGCTCGACCCGGCCGCGCCGGTGGTGCTGGCCGGCGCGGACACCCCCGAACGCGCGGCGCTGGCCGGTCACCTGGCCGGCGGGTACGGCGCCCGGTCGGTGTGGTTGCTGCCGGACGCCGCACCCGCCACCGACGTCTCACCCCGCGACGGGCAACCGGTCGGGGCGGCCGTGCTGCGGGTGTCCGACGTCGACCTGGCCGACCCGGACCGCACCGCCCGGCTGCTCGACCTCGCCGGCCGGCTGGACCGGGACACCCGGCACGCCGCCGCCACCGCGTACACCGTGCTGGTCCCCGCCGACGTGCTGCTCGGCGCCGCCGGACGGGAACCGGCGGCGGCCGCCGTCGCCGCGCTGCACGCGCTCGTCGCCCGGCGGCACGCGGCCGGGCTGCCGGCCCGGCTGGTCGGGGTCACCGGCCCGGCGTGGGCCGAGGCCGCCGCGTTCGACGCCGCGCACGACGGCGACGAGCTGACGCTGGTGGCCGTCCCGGCCGAGCGGGTCGCCGCCCACCCGGCCTGGCGGGGCCCGGCCCGACCCGACGACGACGCGGGCGCGCTGCGCCGCCGGCTCGCGGCGCTCGCCACCGCCGACGGCGACCGGCTCCTGGCCGACCTGGTCCGCGCCGCCACCGCCGAGGTCGCCGGGCTGCCCGGCCCCGGCGCGGTCCGGCCCGGCCGGGCGTTCACCGAACTCGGGTTCACCTCGGTCCGCGCGGTCGCGCTGCGCGACCGGCTGAACCGGGCCACCGGCGCCCGGCTCCCCGCCACCGCCGCCTTCGACCACCCGACGCCCGCCGCGCTGACCCGCCACCTGGCCGCGTTGCTGCGCGGCACCGGCCCGACCGACGCCGCCGCCACCGGCCCCGCCGCCGGCACCGGCCCGGTCACCACCGACGACCCGGTGGCGATCGTCGCCATGGCGTGCCGGCTGCCCGGCGGCGTCACCGGCCCGGACGAGCTGTGGGAGCTGCTCGAAGCCGGCGGCGAGGGGCTCACCGGCTTCCCCACCGACCGGGGCTGGGACCTGGCGCACCTGTTCGCCGACGACCCCGACCGGGCCGGCACCTCGTACGTGCGGGTGGGCGGGTTCCTGGCCGGCGCCGGGGACTTCGACGCCACCCTGTTCGCGATCAGCCCGCGCGAGGCGCTCGCCATGGACCCGCAGCAGCGGCTGCTGCTGGAGACGTCCTGGGAGCTGTTCGAGCGCGCCGGGATCGACCCGACCGGGCTGCGCGGCAGCGCCACCGGCGTGTTCACCGGCGTGATGCACCACGACTACGCGGCGAACGTCGGCCAGGCGCCGCCCGGCACCGAGGGCTACCTCGGCGTCGGCACCGCCGGCAGCGTGGTCTCCGGGCGGGTCGCGTACGCGCTGGGCCTGGAGGGGCCGGCGGTGACCGTGGACACCGCCTGCTCGTCGTCGCTCGTCGCGCTGCACCTGGCCGCGCAGGCGCTGCGCGCCGGGGACTGCGCGCTCGCCGTCGCCGGTGGCGTCGCGGTGATGGGCACCCCGCAGGCGTTCGTCGAGTTCAGCCGCCAACGCGGACTCGCGCCGGACGGCAGGTGCAAGGCGTTCGCCGAGGCCGCCGACGGCACCGGCTGGTCCGAGGGCGTGGCCGTGCTGCTGCTGGAGAGGCTCAGCGACGCCCGCCGCCACGGCCACCCGGTGCTGGCGCTGCTGCGCGCCAGCGCGGTCAACTCCGACGGCGCGTCCAACGGGCTCACCGCGCCGAACGGGCCGGCCCAGGAACGGGTCATCCGGCGGGCGCTGGCCACCGCCGGGCTCGGGCCGGGCGACGTGGACGCGGTCGAGGCGCACGGCACCGGCACCCGCCTCGGCGACCCGATCGAGGCGCAGGCGCTGCTGGCCACGTACGGGCAGGGGCGGCCGGCGGACCGTCCGCTGCTGCTCGGCTCGCTCAAGTCGAACCTCGGGCACACCCAGGCGGCGGCCGGCGTGGCAGGCGTGATGAAGATGGTGCTCGCGCTGCGCCACGGCACGCTGCCGCGCACCCTGCACGTGGACGCGCCGACCGGCGAGGTGGACTGGACGGCCGGCGCGGTCGAACTGCTCACCGACGCCCGGCCGTGGCCCGACGTGGACCGGCCCCGCCGCGCCGGGATCTCCTCGTTCGGCATCAGCGGCACCAACGCCCACGTCGTCGTCGAGGCGGCTCCCGACGCGCCCGCCCCGCCGCCGGTCACCCGCCCCGCCCCGGCCGGCGTCGTGCCGTGGCTGCTCTCCGCCGCCAGCCGGGAAGGACTGCGGGACCAGGCGGCCCGGCTGCTGAGCCGGCTGGACCGGATCGACGCCGACCCGGCCGACGTGGCGTACGCGCTGGCCACCACGCGGGCGGCGCTGGACCACCGGGCGGCGCTGCTGGTCGGCGACCCGGCCGACGCCCGCGCCGGGTTGACGGCGCTGAGCCGGGGCGACACCGACCCGGCCGGCGTGCTCACCGGTCGCGTCTCCGACGGCCGGCTGGCCGTCCTCTTCGGCGGGCAGGGCGGGCAGCACACCGGCATGGGCCGGGAGTTGCACGAGGCGTACCCCGTCTACGCGGAGGCGTTCGACGCCGCCTGCGCCGAACTGGACCGGCACCTCGACGGACCCCCGGTCGCCGACGTGGTCCTCGCGCCCGCCGGCGACGCACGGGCCGCGCTGCTCGACGAGACCCGCCACACCCAGCCGGCGCTGTTCGCCGTCGAGGTGGCGCTGCACCGGCTGCTCGAATCCTGGGGCGTCCGCCCCGACCTGCTGCTCGGCCACTCGATCGGCGAGATCGCCGCCGCGCACGTGGCCGGCGTGCTCACCCTCGCCGACGCCGCCGCGCTGGTCGCCGCGCGGGGCCGGCTCATGCAGGCGCTGCCGGCCGGCGGCGCGATGGTGGCGGTGGAGGCCGACGAGACCGAGGTGTCGCCGCACCTGACCGAACGGGTCGGGCTGGCCGCCGTGAACGGGCCGACCGCCGTGGTCCTCTCCGGTGACGCCGACGCGGTCGAGGCGGTCGCCGCGACGCTGCGCGCCGCCGGTCGGCGCACCAGCCGGCTGCGGGTGTCGCACGCGTTCCACTCGGCCCGGATGACGCCGATGCTCGACGCGTTCCGGGAGGTCGCCGCCGGGCTGAGCTACCGAACGCCGCAACTGCCCGTGGTGTCCACGCTGACCGGCGCGCCTGTCGACGCGGCCCGGCTCACCTCACCCGAGCACTGGGTGGCGCACGTCCGCGACACGGTGCGTTTCCTCGACGGCGTCCGCGCCCTGCACGCCGAGGGCGCCACCACGTTCCTGGAGATCGGGCCCGGCGGCGTGCTCACCGCGATGGCCGCGGCCTGCCTCGTCGACGGCGGCGACGACCTCGCGTTCGTGCCCACGCTGCGCGCTGGCACGGCCGAACCGGCGGCGCTGCTCACCGCCGCCGCCCGGCTGCACGTCCGGGGCGTGCCGGTGGACCGGGCCGCGCTGTCCGGCCCCGGCCCGCACGCGCCCGTCGCGCTGCCCACCTACGCGTTCCGGCACCGGCACTACTGGCTGCCCGCCACGCCCGGCGCGCCCGCCGGCGACACCGGGCACCCGCTGCTCGCCGCCGTGCTGCCGGTCGCCGGCACCGGCCAGGTGCTCGCCACCGGACGGTTCACCGCGACCCGGCCGGCCACCCCGGACGGCACGACGCCGCTGCTGCCCGCCACCGCGCTGCTCGACGCGCTCGGCCACCTCGGCGAGCGTCTCGACACGCCGGTCCTGGCCGACCTGCGGATGCCGGAGCCGGCCCCGCTGCCCGCCGGCCTGGCGGTCGACCTGCAGATCGACGTCGCCGGCCCGGACGCCGCCGGTCGCCGCGCCGCCCGCTGCCACGTCCGCGCCGGGGACCACGAGCCGTGGCGTGCCGTCGCCGACGCGGTGCTCGCCCCCGCCGACCCGCTCGCCGCGCCCGGCGTACCGGCTGCGACCTGGCCGCCGGCCGGCGCCCGACCGGTCGAGGCGACGCACCCGCTGCTGCGGGCCGCCTGGACCGCCGGGGACCGGCTGCACCTCGACGTCCGGCTGCCCGACGACGCCGCCGACCCGGACGCCGAGCGGTACGGCGTGCACCCGGACGTGCTCGACGCCGCGCTGGACCTGCTGCCGCTGGCCGGGTTCGCCCCGTCGGCCGGGCCGGGGGAGCGGATCGTGCCCACCGACTGGACCGGCGTGCGCCGGCACGCCACCGGCGCGTACGCGCTGCGGGTCAGCCTCGCCCCGGCCGGCGCGGACGCGGTCACGCTCACCGCGGTCGACGACGCCGGCCGGCAGGTGCTCGACGTCGACCGGATCGCGCTGCGGGCCGTGACGCTGCCGTCCGCCGCCGCCCCGACGCCGGAGACCGGCCCGGCCGGGCTCTACACCGTGGACTGGCTGCCCGCCCCGACCGGACCGGTGCCGACGTGGACGCTCGCCGACGCCGTACCCCCGACGGGGCCGCTGCCGCCGGTGCTGGTGCTGCGGCTGCCCGACGGCGACCCGGACGCCACCGTCGCGTCGCGCGCCGACACGATCGGGCTGGACCTGCTCGGCGTGCTCCAGCGCTGGCTCGCCGACCCGCGCGCCGCCGACACCCGGCTCGCGGTGGCGGTCCGCGACGGCGACCCGGCACACGCCCCGGCCGCCGGCCTGCTCCGGGTGGCCCGCGCCGAGCACCCGGACCGGTTCCTGCTGCTGCACCTGGAGACCGCCGACGACGCCACGATCCGCGCCGCGCTGGCCGCCGCCGACGACGAACCGGAGGTCGCGGTCCGCGACGGCCGCGCCTGGCTGCCCCGGCTCCGCCCGGCCGCCGAGCCCGACGCCGCCGCGCGGCCGGTGCCGGTCGGCGGCGCGGCGCTGCTCACCGGCGGCACCGGCGGCATCGGCCGGCACGTCGCGGTCCACCTCGCGCGGGCGTACGGGGTGCGGGAGCTGGTGCTGCTCAGCCGCGCCGGACGGCCCGCGCCGTGGACCGACGAGCTGGCCGCCGAGGGTGTCACGGTCCGGGTGGTCGCCGCCGACGTGGCCGACCGGGACGCGCTCGCCGCCGTGCTGGCCCCGCTCGCCGACCGGCTGACCGTCGTCGTGCACGCCGCCGGCGCCACCGACGACGCGCTGCTCACCGACCTCGACGCGGACCGCTGGGCCGCCACGCTGCGGGCCAAGGTGCACGGCGCCTGGCACCTGCACGAGCTGACCGCCGGCCTCGACCTGGCCGCGTTCGTGCTGTTCTCCTCCGCCTCCGCCGTCTTCGGCAGCCCCGGCCAGGGCAACTACGCCGCCGGCAACGCGTTCCTCGACGCGCTCGCCGCGCACCGCCGCGACCTCGGGCTGCCCGGCGCCGCGCTCGCCTGGGGCCTGTGGGCCGAGACCGACGGGATGGCCGGCCGGCTCACCGCCGCCGACCTGGCCCGGCTCGCCCGCGCCGGCACCCGCCCGCTGGACGCCGCCGCCGGGCTGGCGTTGTTCGACGCCGCGCTGCGCGCCGAGCCGGCGACACTGGTGCCGATCGGGCTGGACCTGGCCGCGGTGCGCGCCACCGGGGAGGTGCCGGCGCTGCTGCGGGCGCTGCTGCCGCCGGCCCCGCGCCGCGCCGTCGTCGCCGAGTCCGGCGCCGGCGCCGGACTCGCCGACCGCCTGGCCGGTCTCGGGGAGCCGGACCGGGCCGCGTTCCTGCTCGACCTGGTCCGCACCCGCTGCGCCACCGTCGTCGGCCACGCCGGGCCGGAGCAGATCGAACCACGCCGGCCGTTCAAGGAACTCGGCTTCGACTCGCTGATGGCGGTGGAGCTGAGCAACCGGCTCTCCGCCGCGACAGGCTTCCGGCTCGCCCCGCACGCGGTGTTCAACCACCCCACCCCGGAACTGCTCGCCGCGCACCTGCACGCCCGGCTGCTCGGCACCGCCGCCACCGAGGTCGCCGACGCCGCCACGATCGCCCTGGACGAGCCGGTCGCGGTCGTCGCGATGGCGTGCCGGTTCCCCGGCGGCATCGGCTCCCCGGAGGAGCTGTGGCGGCTGCTCGACGCCGGCGGCGAGGCGATCGGCGACCTGCCCACCGACCGGGGCTGGGCGCTGGCCGACCTGTACGACCCGGAGCCCGGCACGCCCGGCCGCACCTACACCCGGGCCGGCGGCTTCCTCACCGGGCTCGCCGACTTCGACGCCGCGTTCTTCGGCATCAGCCCGCGCGAGGCGCTCGCCATGGACCCGCAGCACCGGCTGCTGCTGGAGACCTCGTGGGAGGCGCTGGAACGCGCCGGCATCGACCCGGACACGCTGCGCGGCAGCCGTACCGGCGTCTTCGCCGGCACCCACGGCCAGGACTACGCCGACCTGATCGCCCCCGGCGCCACCTCCGACGACGGCGAGACCACCGCCGACGAGGGACACCTGCTCACCGGCACCGCCGCCAGCGTGCTCTCCGGGCGGGTGGCGTACGCGCTGGGGTTGCAGGGGCCGGCGGTCACCGTGGACACCGCCTGCTCCGCCTCGCTCGTCGCGCTGCACCTGGCCGCCCAGGCGCTGCGCCAGGGCGACTGCGACCTGGCGCTCGCCGGCGGCGTGTCGGTGCTGTCCAGCCCGGCCGGGCTGACCGGGTTCAGCCGCCAGCGCGGTCTCGCCCCGGACGGCAGGTGCAAGGCGTTCGCCGAGTCCGCCGACGGCTTCGGCATGTCCGAGGGCGTCGGGGTGCTGGTGGTGGAACGGCTCTCCGACGCCCGCCGGCGCGGGCACCCGGTGCTGGCCGTGGTCCGCGGCTCGGCGGTCAACTCCGACGGCGCGTCCAACGGGCTCACCGCGCCCAACGGGCCCTCGCAGGAGGCGGTGATCCGGGCCGCGCTGGCCGCCGCCGGGCTCGACCCGTCCGACGTGGACGCGGTCGAGGCGCACGGCACCGGCACGCCGCTCGGCGACCCGATCGAGGCCGAGGCGATCCTCGCCACCTACGGCCGCCGGCCCGACGGCGTCCCGCCGCTGCTGCTCGGCTCCGTGAAGTCCAACCTCGGCCACACCCAGGCCGCGGCCGGCGTCGCCGGGATCCTCAAGGTCGTCCTCGCCATGCGGCACGGCCGGCTGCCCCGCACGCTGCACGCCGAGCAGCGCACCAGCCGGGTCGACTGGGCGGCCGGCGCGGTCGACCTGCTCACCGAGGCCCGGCCGTGGCCGCGCGCCGACCGGCCGGCGCGCGCCGGCGTCTCCTCGTTCGGCATCAGCGGCACCAACGCCCACGTGGTGGTCGAGGCCGCGCCGCCCGAGCCGGCCGTCGACGCCGAGCCGCCGGCCGGGCCGGCGGCGCTGCCGTGGCTGCTCTCCGCGCGTACACCGGAGGCGCTGGCCGGGCAGGCCCGCCGGCTGCGCGACCACCTCGCCGAGCGGCCCGAGCAGTCGCCGCGGGACGTGGCCTGGTCGCTGGCCACCACCCGGGCCGGTTTCGACCACCGGGCCGTGCTTGTCGGTGGCCCGGCGGAGGTCGCCGCCGGTCTGGACGCGCTCGCCGCCGGCACGCCCGCCGCCGACCTGGTGCGCGGCGACGTCACCGCCACCGGCAAGGTGGTGTTCGTCTTCCCCGGCCAGGGCTCCCAGTGGGCCGGCATGGCGCTGGACCTGCTCGACGAGGCGCCCGTGTTCGCCGAGCGGATGGCCGCCTGCGACGCCGCGCTGCGCCCCTGGCTGGGGCACCCGCTGCGGGACCTGCTGCGGCAGGCGCCCGGCACGCCCGACGCCGAGCGGGCCGACGTGGTGCAGCCGCTGCTGTTCGCGGTGATGGTGTCGCTGGCCGAGCTGTGGCGCTCGTACGGCGTCCAGCCCGCCGCCGTGGTCGGCCACTCGCAGGGCGAGATCGCCGCCGCCTGCGTGGCCGGCGTGCTCTCCCTGCCGGACGCCGCCCGGCTGGTGGCGCTGCGCGCCCGGGCGTTGCGCAAGCTGGCCGGCGCCGGGGTGATGGCCGCCGTGCCGCTGCCGGTCGAGGCGGTCCGCGCCCGGGTCGCCCGCTACGGCGAGCGGCTGTCCGTGGGCGCGGTCAACGGCCCGGCGAACGTGGTGGTCTCCGGCGAGCCGGACGCGGTCGACGCGTTCGCCGCCGACCTGGCGGCCGACCGGGTGCGGCTGCGCCGGATCCCGATCGACTACGCCTCGCACTCCGCGCAGGTGGAGCGGATCCGCGCCGATCTGGCCGAGGCCGTCGAGGGCGTCACGCCCGGACCGGCGGCGGTGCCGATCTACTCCACCACCGACCTGTGCTGGCTCGGCGGCGAGGAGATGGACGGCGACTACTGGTACCGCAACCTGCGCCAGCCGGTGGAGCTGGCGGACGCGGTGCGCGCGCTGACCGCCGAGGGTCACCACACGTACGTCGAGTGCAGCCCGCACCCGGTGCTGACACCAGGCATCGAGCAGACGGTCCAGGAGCACGACCACCCGGCGCTGGTGGTGGGCTCGATGCAGCGCGACCGGGGCGACCGGGCCCGGTTCCTGCTCGCCGTGGCCGCGCTGCACGTGCGCGGCGTGCCGGTCGACTGGCAGACCGTGCTGGCCGGCGGTCGCCGGGTCGACCTGCCCACGTACGCGTTCGCGCACCGCCGCTACTGGCCCCGGCCGGTCAGCGGCGCGGCCGACGTCGGCGCGGCCGGGCTGGCCGCCGCCGGGCACCCGCTGCTCGGCGCGTCGGTGCCGCTGGCCGACGGCCGGGGGCACCTGTTCACCGGCCGGCTCGCGGTCGCCGAGCAGCCCTGGCTGGCCGACCACCGGGTCGCCGGCCGGGTGCTGGTGCCCGGCACCGGGCTGGTCGAGCTGTGCCTGCGCGCCGGCGACGAGGTCGGCTGCCCGGTCCTCGACGAGCTGGTCATCGAGGCCCCGCTGACGCTGCCCGAGGACGCGCCCACCCAGGTGCAGGTCGCGGTCGGCCCGGCCGCCGACGACGGCCGCCGCCCGGTCACCGTGCACTCGCGGCCCGCCGCCGGCCCGGCCGACGCGCCGTGGACCCGGCACGGCAGCGGCACGCTCTCCGCCGCCGAGCCCCGACCGGCCACCCCGGCCGGACCGCCGCCGGACGCCGGCGCCGTCGACCTGACCGGCTTCTACGAGCGACTGGTCGACGAGGGGTACGGCTACGGCCCGGCGTTCCAGGGCCTGCGCGCGGTCCGCGCCGGCGACGACGAGGTGTACGCCGAGGTGGAGCTGCCGGCCGGCCCGCGCGCCGACGCCGACCGGTACGCGCTGCACCCGGCGCTGCTCGACGCCGCGCTGCACGCCGCGCACTTCGGTGGTCTCGCCGACGCCGGAGGTGACCGGATCCTGCTGCCGTTCGCCTGGAACGGGCTCACCGTGCACGCCACCGGCGCCACCACGCTGCGGGTACGGCTGCGCCGGGTCGGCCCGCACGCGTTCGCGCTGTCCGCCACCGACCCGGCCGGCGCGCCGGTGGTCGAGGCGGCGTCGCTGGCCATGCGTCCGATCTCCCGCGCCGAGCTGGGCGCCCGCGACGACGCGGTCACCGACGCGTTGTTCCACCTGACCTGGCAGCCGCTGCCCACGCCGCCCGCGCCGGCCCCGGCCCGGATCGCCGTGCTCGCCGCCCCGGGCGCCGACGCCGCCGACCCGGCCGCGCAGGTGCCGACCGTCGACCCGGCCTCCGGGACCGACCTGCCCGACCCGGCCGACCTGTCGCGCCACGCCGACCTGTCCGCGCTGGCCGCGACGATCGACGCCGGCGCCGCGCCGCCGGACGCGGTGCTCGCGCCACTCGTCGCGTCTCGCGACGGTCGACCCGCGCGGGACGGTGATCCCGCCGCCCCGGACCGGGCGCGGCGGCTCGCCGGTGACGCGCTCGCGCTGGTGCAGCGCTGGCTGGCCGAGCCGCGCTGGGCCGAGACGCGGCTGGTCCTGATGACTTCCGGCGCGGTCGGCGTGCACGGCCCCGGCGAGGTGGGCGACGCCGACGCGGCCGCCGCCTGGGGACTGGTCCGCTCCGCCCAGTCCGAACACCCGGACCGGTTCGTGCTGCTCGACGCCGACACCGAGCCCGACGCGGCCACCCTGACCGCCGTGCTCGCCGCCGACGAGCCGCAGGTGGCGCTGCGCGACGGCGGCGCGTACGCGCCCCGGCTGGCCCGCCGCGCCGACGCGCCGACGCTCGCCCCGCCCGCCGACGCGACCGCCTGGCGGCTGGACGTGCCCCGCCGGGGCAGCCTCGACCACCTGGCGCTGGTGCCCACCGACGCGGCCGACGCGCCGCTCGGCGCGTACGACGTCCGGGTCCGGGTCCGCGCCGCCGGCCTGAACTTCCGCGACGTGCTCAACGCGCTCGGCCTCTACCCGGGCGACCCCGGCCCACCCGGCGGGGAGGCCGCCGGCGTGGTCGTCGAGGTCGGCGCGGACGTCACCGACCTGCGCCCCGGCGACCGGGTGCTCGGCGTGTTCACCGGCTGCTTCGGCCCGGTCGCGGTCACCGACCGGCGGCTGCTCGCACCGATGCCTGACGGTTGGACGTTCGCGCAGGCCGCGACCGTGCCGGTGGTGTTCCTCACCGCCTGGCGCGGGCTGGTCGGGCTGGGCCGGCTGCGGGCCGGGGAGTCCGTGCTGGTGCACGCCGGCGCCGGCGGCGTCGGCATGGCCGCGGTGCAGATCGCCCGCCACCTCGGCGCGGACGTGTTCGCCACCGCGAGCGAGGGCAAGTGGCAGGCGCTGCGGGACCTCGGCGTGCCCGACGACCACCTGGCGTCGTCCCGGACGCTCGACTTCGAGGCCCGCTTCCTCGCCGCCACCGGCGGCCGGGGCGTGGACGTGGTGCTCGACTCGCTGGCCCGCGAGTTCGTCGACGCGTCGCTGCGGCTGCTGCCGCGCGGCGGCCGGTTCCTGGAGATGGGCAAGACCGACCTGCGCGACCCGGCCCGGGTCGCCGCCGACCACCCCGGCGTCGACTACCAGGCGTACGACCTGACGCAGGTCGCGCCGGACGAGATCCAGCGGATGCTCACCGAGATGCTGGCGCTGTTCGCCACCGGCGCGCTGCGCCCGCTGCCGGTGCGCGCCTGGGACGTCCGGCAGGCCCCGGACGCGTTCCGCTACGTCAGCCAGGCCCGGCACGTCGGCAAGGTGGTGCTGACCATGCCCGAGTCGTGGGACCCGGACGGCACGGTGCTGCTCACCGGCGGCACCGGCCTGCTGGGCGGCCTGGTGGCCCGCCGGCTCGTCACCGGGCACGGCGTGCGGCACCTGCTGCTGGCCAGCCGGGGCGGTCCGGACGCGCCCGGCGCGGCCGAGCTGACCGCCGAGCTGACCGCGCTCGGCGCCACCGTCACGGTGGCCGCGGCCGACGTCGCCGATCGGGCGGCGGTGGCGGGGCTGCTCACCGCCGTGCCGGCCGCGCACCCGCTGACCGCCGTGGTGCACCTGGCCGGCGTGCTCGACGACGGGGTGGTCACCGCGCTCACCCCGGAACGGCTCGACACCGTGTTCCGGCCCAAGGTGGACGCCGCCCGCCACCTCGACGAGCTGACCCGTCACCTCGACCTCGCCGGCTTCGTGTTGTTCTCCTCCGGGGCCGGCGTGTTCGGCGTGCCCGGCCAGGGCAACTACGCCGCCGCCAACGCCTGGCTGGACGCGCTGGCCCGGCGGCGACGCGGCGCCGGCCTGCCCGCCCGCGCGTACGCCTGGGGGCTGTGGGCGCAGGCCAGCACGCTGACCGCGGGCGTGGACCGGGCCGGCACCACCCGGGACGGTCAGCTCGCCATCCCGTCCGACCTCGGCATGGCGCTGTTCGACGCCGGCCTCGCCGCGCCGGAGGAACACCTGGTGCCGACCCGGGTCGACCGGGCCGCGCTGGCCGGCCGGCCGCACGTGCCGGCGCTGATGCGCGGCCTGGTCCGCGCCGATCGGCCGAAGGCCCGCGCCGCCACCACCGGCGGCACCGACCTGGCCGGGCGGCTGCGCGCGCTCACCGGCGCGGAACAGTCCGCGCTGCTGCTCGACCTGGTCCGGGCCACCGCCGCGGCGGTGCTCGGCCACGGCAGCCCGGACGCCATCCGGGACGGCCAGGCGTTCCACGAGCTGGGCTTCGACTCGCTGACCGCGGTCGAGCTGCGCAACCGGCTCACCGAGGCGACCGGGGAACGGCTGCCGGCCACCGCCGTCTTCGACTACCCGGACCCGGCGGCGCTGGCCGGCTACCTGCGCTCCCGGCTGGTGCCCGACGGCGCGCAGGCCGCCCCGGCGGTGCTCGCCGAGCTGGAACGCCTGGAACGGGCGCTCGCCGAGACCACGGTCGAGGCGGACCTGCACACCCAGGTGGCGGCGCGGCTGGAGGTGCTGGTCGCCAAGTGGCGGACCATGCGCGGCGCCTCCGCCACCGACGACGACCTGGACCTCGACCGGGCCAGCGACGACGAGATCTTCAGCCTGATCGACACGGAACTCGGGCTGTGACGGCCCAGGCGGACGAACGAGGGACGGCGATGACCGACGTACTGATCGTGGGCTACGGCCCGGTGGGCCAGGTGGCCGCGATCCTGCTGGCGCAGCGCGGCTTCACGGTGCGGGTGCTGGAGAAGTGGACCACCCCGTACAGCATGCCGCGCGCCGTCTCCTACGACGGCGAGGCCAGCCGGATCCTCGCCGCGTGCGGCGTGGCCGACCGGCTCGGCGACGTGACCGAGCTGTCCGGCGAGTACACCTGGAAGAACGGCTTCGGCCGTACGCTGCTGCACGTGCGCGCCGCGCCGGACGGCCCGTCCGGGTGGCCCGACTCCACGTCGTTCTACCAGCCCGGAGTGGAGGAACGGCTGGCCGAACGCGGGGCGGAGCTGCCCGGCGTGCAGGTGCGGCGAGGCGTCGAGGTGACCGACCTGGTCGACCACGGCGACCGGGTCGAGGTGACCGCCGTGGACGGCGACGGCGGCCGGCACACCCACACCGCGTCCTGGGTGCTCGGCTGCGACGGCGCGAACAGCTTCGTCCGGGGCTGGCTCGGCGCGACAGTCACCGACCTGGACTTCGCCCACGACTGGCTGGTCTGTGACGTGATGCTGCACACCCCGCGCGAGTTCACCCCGAACAACCTGCAGATCTGCGACCCGGCCCGGCCGCGCACCGCCGTCTCCGCCGGCCCGAACCACAGGCGGTGGGAGTTCATGCGGGTGCCGGGGGAGACCCTGGAGGAGTTCCGCACCGAGGCCAGCGCGTGGCGGCTGCTCGGGCTGTTCGACATCACCCCGGACAACGCCCGGCTGGACCGGTACGGCGTCTACACCACGCAGGCCTGCTCCGCCGACGTGTGGCGGCGCGGGCGGGTGTTCCTGGCCGGCGACGCCGCGCACGTGATGCCGCCGTTCCTCGGGCAGGGCATGAGTTCCGGCTTCCGGGACGTCGTCAACCTGGCCTGGAAGCTGGACCTGGTGCGCCGCGGCCGGGCCGGGGAGGCGTTGCTCGACACCTACCAGGCGGAACGGCGCGCGCACGTGCAGCACGCGATCCGGATGTCGATGGACTCCGGGGCGGTGATCTGCGAGACCGACCAGAAGAAGGCCGCCGGCCGGGACTCGGTGATGCTCGCCGCGCTGCGCCGGCGTACCCAGCAGCGGCACGTCCGCTCGCTGCGCGAGGCGATCGTGGACGGGGTGCTGCACCGCGCCGGGGACGGCACGCCCGCGCCGCGCGCCGGCGAGCCCGCCCCGCAGGGCCGGGTCACCGTCGACGGACGCACCGGCGGCTTCGACGACGTGGTGGGCGTCGGCTTCACGCTGCTCACCCGGGAACCCGCCGTGCTTGACGACGACGCGGTCGCGTTCCTCGACGACCTCGGCGCGTACCGGCTGGTCGTGCGGCCGGCCGACGAGGACGCGGCGGCGGGCGGGCTGGCCGACCTCGACGGCGTCTACGCGACCTGGCTGGGCGGCGCGGACGCCGCGCTGATCCGGCCGGACTTCTACCTCTTCGGCGTGGCCGCCGGCCCCGACGCCGCCGCCACGCTGGTGGCCGACCTGCGCCGGCAGGTCTCCGCCCCCGCCCTGCAGTCCTGACCAACCCCCGCACAGCCCTGAGGAGCTGACATGCTGGAGAACCTCCGCACCCTCGGCCGGGTCATCCGGACCCTGGCCACCAAGGACCCGGTGACCCGGGTCCGCCGCTTCTACGAGATCCAGTCGCCGGATGTCGAGTTCGCGGCCCGCACCTCCCGCTACATGAACGTCGGCTACTGGGAGGAGGGCGTCACCAGCATCGACGTGGCCGGTCAGGCGCTTGCAGACAAGCTCGCCGACGCCGCCGGGTTCAAGCCCGACGACACCGTGGTCGACGTCGGCTTCGGCTACGGCGACCAGGACTTCGCCTGGCTGCGGGACCGCCGGGTGGCGAAGGTGCACGGCATCAACGTGACCCCCCGGCACGTCGAGCACGCCCAGGAGCGGGCCCGCCGCGAGGGCCTGGCCGACCGGGCCGACTTCCAGCTCGGCACCGCCACCGCGCTGCCGTTCCCGGACGCCAGCGTGGACCGGGTGGTGGCGCTGGAGTCGGCGTTCCACTTCCACCCGCGCAGCGCGTTCTTCGCCGAGGCGTTCCGGGTGCTGCGGCCGGGCGGCACGCTCGCCACCGCCGACATCATCCCGCTGAGCGACGACACCCCGCGCATGTCGATCAGCTCGGGACCGCTGAGCTTCGTCAAGTTCAGCCTGCCGGACGAGAACTGGCACGACCGGGCGACCTACGGCGAGCAGCTCGCCGCCGCCGGCTTCACCGGCGTGGAGGTCACCTCCATCGCGGACCGCACCTGGGAGGGGTGGCGCAGGTTCCAGTCCGCCCGCCCGTCCGACCCCGCGTTCCGCGCCGCCGCCGAGGGCAGCGCGGTCAAGGGGATGGCCAACCACTGGCGGGACACCGAGCTGATCAAGAAGGAGCTGGGCCTGCTCGACTACGTCATCGCGGTGGCGCAGAAGCCCTGAGACGCCGCGGTCCCCGCCGCCCGGACCGGGCGGCGGGGACCGGCGTGGATCCTCAGCCGACCGCCGCGCCGGTCAACGCCGCCGAGAGGGTACGCAGGATCGCCGGCTGGTGGGACGCCAGGAAGAAGTGCCCGCCGCCGAACACGTGCAGGTCGAACGCGCCGGTGGTGTGCTCCGCCCAGGCATTGGCCTCGTCCACGGTGGTCTTCGGGTCGGCGTCCCCGGTGAACACGGTGACCGGGCAGCTCAGCTTCGGCCCCTCGGCGTACGTGTAGGTCTCCGCCGCCCGGTAGTCGCTGCGGATCGCCGGCAACGCGGCGCGCAGCATGTCCGGGTCGCCGAGCACCGCCGAGTTGGTGCCGCTGAGCTTCTTCACGTCGGCCAGCAGCCCGTCGTCGTCGAGCAGGTGCACGGTCTCGTGCCGGTGGCACGACGGCGCCCGGCGGCCGGACGGGAACAGGTGCGCCACCGCCTGCCCCTCGGCCTCGATCAGCCGCGCCACCTCGAAGCCGAGGGTCGCGCCCATGCTGTGCCCGAAGAACGCCAACGGCCGGTCCCGCCAGGGGCGCAACACGTCGGCCACCTGCCGCGCCAGCTCATCGATCGTCGGCACGCAGGGCTCGTGCCGGCGGTCCTGCCGGCCCGGGTACTGGACGCTGAGCACCTCCACGCCCGGCGACAGTGCCCGGGACACCGGGAAGAAGAAGCTCGCCGAGCCGCCGGCGTGCGGCAGGCACACCAGCCGCGGGGCGCCCGCCGGGGCCGGGTGGAACCGGCGAACCCACAGGCCGTTGTCGTGGTCGGTCATCGTCACGTGGTCCTTCCGGCGGTGGCGCCCGCGACCCGGGCGCCAGGGCGGTCCACCGGACGCTAACCGCGCCGCCGCCGGCCCGGCCACCCCTAGCCGGCCGGGCCCACGGGTTAGGGGTTGTCGCAGCTCAGCGCGACGCCATAGCTTCCCCGCAAAGGGGACCCGTGGCTCCCGGATGACGCGTGCGCGCCGGACGACGGCAGGTCCCCGCCGACCGAGGGTCAGGTTGATGGACACCGAAGAGAAGCTCCGGGAGTATCTGAAGAGGGTCACCACCGACCTGCGGCGGACCCGGCAACGGCTCCGCGACGTGGAGGACGCCGCCCGCCAGCCGATCGCCGTGGTCGGCATGGCCTGCCGGTTCCCCGGCGGGATCACCTCGCCGGACGCGCTGTGGGACCTGGTGGCGGCCGGTGGGGACGCGATCGGCCCGTTCCCCGACGACCGGGGCTGGGACCTCGCCACACTCTACGACCCGGAGCGGGAACGCCCCGGCACGTCCTGCGTGCGTGACGGCGGTTTCCTGGCCGACGCCGCCGGCTTCGACCCGGCGTTCTTCGGCGTCTCCCCCCGGGAGGCCCTGGCGATGGACCCGCAGCAGCGGCTGCTGCTGGAGGTGTCCTGGGAGGCGTTCGAGTCCGCCGGCGTGGACCCGACCGGCCTGCGTGGCGGGCGCGTCGGCGTCTTCGCCGGGTTGACCCACGCCGACTACGCGGCCGGCGCCGCGGACGTGCCGGACGGGGTCGCCGACTACCTGGGGCTGGGCAGCGCCGGAAGCGTCAGTTCCGGCCGGGTGTCGTACGCGCTCGGGTTCGAGGGGCCGGCCGTCACCGTCGACACCGCCTGCTCCTCGTCGCTCGTCGCGCTGCACCTGGCCGTGCAGTCGCTGCGCGCCGGCGAGTCCGACCTGGCCCTGGCCGGCGGTGTGACGGTGTTGCCGACCCCGTCGATCTTCGTGGACTTCACCCGGCAGAACAACCTGTCCTCCGACGCCCGCTGCCGGGCGTTCGCCGACGCCGCCGACGGCACCGCGCTCGGCGAGGGCATCGGCGTGCTGCTCGTCGAACGCCTCGCCGACGCCGAGCGGCTCGGCCACCGGGTCCTGGCCGTGGTACGCGGCACGGCGGTCAATCAGGACGGCGCGTCGAACGGGTTGACCGCGCCGAACGGCCCGTCGCAGCAGCGGGTGATCCGGGCCGCGCTCGCCGACGCCCGGTTGTCCGGCGCCGAGGTGGACGTGGTGGAGGCGCACGGCACCGGCACCACGCTCGGCGATCCGATCGAGGCGCAGGCGGTGCTGGCCACGTACGGGCAGGAACGCGAGACGCCGCTGCTGCTCGGCTCGATCAAGTCCAACATCGGGCACACCCAGACCGCCGCCGGGGTGGCCGGCGTGATCAAGATGGTGCAGGCGATGCGGCACGGCGTGGTGCCGGCCACGCTGCACGTGGACGCGCCGTCGTCGAAGGTGGACTGGTCGGCCGGGGCGGTGGAACTGGCCACGTCGGCGCGGCCCTGGCCGGCGACGGACCGGCCCCGCCGCGCGGCCGTCTCCTCGTTCAGCATCTCCGGCACCAACGCGCACGTGGTCCTGGAGGCGCCCACAGCGGTCGAGGACGAGCCGCCGGCCGCCCTCGACGCGGACGCGCTGCCGGTGGTGCAGTGGCTGGTGTCGGGGCGGTCGGCGGACGCCCTGGCGGCGCAGGCGGCCCGGCTGCTCGACCACCTGCGCGCCAACGCCGGCCTGTCGCCGGCCGACGTCGGCTTCTCCTCGGCGACCACGAGGGCCGCGTTGGCGCACCGGGCGGCGGTGGTGGGTGCGGACCGGGATTCGTTGCTGGCCGGGTTGACGGCGATCGCCGGGGGCGGATCGGCGCCCGGTGTGGTGACGGGGGAGGCGTCGTCGGGTCGGCGGGCGGTGGTGTTCACCGGTCAGGGGTCGCAGCGTCCCGGCATGGGTCGGGAGTTGTATGCGGCGTTTCCGGTGTTCGAGGAGGCGTTCGACCGGGTGTGCGCGGGGTTCGAGGGTCGCCTCGATCGTTCGTTGCGGGAGGTGGTGTTCGACGGCGGTGAGCTGCTGGACCGGACCGTGTTCGCGCAGGCGGGTTTGTTCGCGGTGGAGGTGGCGTTGTGGGAGCTGGTGTCGTCGTG